>NZ_CP046400.1:3608725-3909950 GCF_009762795.1 Pseudodesulfovibrio cashew
GGAGCCTTGGGCTTGACGACCTTTTCTCCCGCCTCCTTGGCGGCCTTCATGGCGGCCTCCTGCTCGGGCGTGGGCTTGGGGGCCTTCTGCTTGACCAGTTTCAGGCAGTTGCTCGGGCAGTTGGTCACGCACATCATGCACGAGATGCATTTGGGCATGGCCGGATCCTTGGGCTTGCCGATGAGTTCGACATGCCCGCCGTATGTGGACAGATTCTCGTCGTCAATGACCTGGCGCGGATAGTGGACCGTGATCAGGGGCTTGCAAAAGTACTTGCCCGTGATCTTCAGACCCACAATCAGCGACCAGCAGTCGAGAATCGGCTGTATGACGTGTTCCTTGAATTTTCCCATAGCTACACCCCTACAGCTTGATGAGCAGCGCGGTGACCAGCAGGTTCGCTGTGGCCAACGGCAAGAGCCATTTCCAGTTGATGTTCAGGAGCTGGTCGAACCGCACGCGGGGGTAGGTCCAGCGGGCCCAGATCATGACGAAGAGCAGCGCGTAGGTCTTGATCAGCATCCACCACCATCCTTCGATGCCCGGGATGGGGCCATTGAAGCCGCCCAGGAAAAGGACGGAGCAGATGGAACAGATCACGACCATGTAGCCGTATTCCGCCATGAAGAAGAGGCCGAAGCCCATGGACGAATACTCGGTGTGAAAACCGGCGGTCAGCTCGGACTCGGCCTCGGCCAGGTCAAACGGAGCGCGGTTGGTTTCGCCGAACATCGCCACGATGAATATCAGGAAGGCCAGAGGCTGTTTCCAGATGAGCCAGTTGCCGATGTGGCCGCTCTGCTGCGCAGTGATCTCGGTCAGGTCCAGGGAACCGGTCATGAACGAGATGGTCAGCACGACCAGCAGCAGCGGGATTTCGTATGCCACGGTCTGGGCAACGGCACGGGCCGCGCCGAGCACGCCCCATTTGTTGTTGGAGGCCCAGCCCGCGAGGATCACGGCCAGTCCGTTGAAGCTGGAGAAAGCCAGGATCAGGAGCAGGCCGAGGTTGACGTGCATCCCCGTCAGCACGGGGCCGTAGGGAATGGGCATGAAGAGCACCAGCACCGGAATCATGGACAGGATCGGGGCCAACCAGAAGAGGAAGCCATCCGCATTGTCCGGAGTCAGGAGCTGCTTGCTCATGAGTTTCAAACCGTCGATGAGCGGCTGAAGCGCACCGTGGGGACCAACCTCGTACGGGCCGGGGCGACGCTGGATGTGGCCCGCGAACTTACGCTCGCAGTAGACCAGGACCAACGCATTGAGCCCCAACCAGACCATGGCTGCGACAACGGCGATGATCAGCGGCAATATGTATTGCATGAATATTTCCATAATTATCACCCTACCTGTCGAGTTCCGGAATGATCAGGTCCAGGCTGCCGAGGATGGCAACCGCGTCCGCGAGGATGGTTCCCTGAGCGGACTCGGCAAAGGCATTCATGTTGGAGAAGCCCGGTGCGCGCAGCTTGACGCGATACGGCACCTTGGACCCGTCGGAGACGACATAGACGCCGATCTTTCCGCGTCCGCCCTCCACGTTGAAGTAGGCCTCGCCCGCCGGCGGCTTCATGGCAGGCTTGGGAGCCTTGTCCACGATGTGCTTGCCCTCGGCTCCGTCCAGCTGCTCCAGCGCCTGTTCGATGATGCGCATGGACTGCTCCATCTCTTCCAGCCGGACGTGATAGCGTCCAGCGGAACAGGCGGAGGTCTGAACCGGGATGTCGAAGTCGAAACGGTCGTACACGGAGAACGGTTCGTCCTTGCGCACGTCGTAGGGCACACCCGCGCCCCGGAGGACCGGACCGGTACAGCCGTAGCGCTGACACATGTCCTGATCGATGATGCCCACGCCTTCGATGCGCCGCCTGAGAATCAGGTTCTCGGTGACCAGGTCGTGGTACATGGGCAGTCTCTCGCGGAAGTGCGGGATGAAGGCCTTCATCAGTTCGATACACTTGTCGTCGAAGTCCGACTGCACGCCGCCAATGCGGAAATTGGAGTAGGTCAGCCTGGAGGCGGAAGGCCTCTGCAGGATGTCCAGGATCATTTCACGATCGTCGAACGCGTACATGATCGGAGTAAACGCGCCAAGGTCGAGTATGTAGGCGCCCCACCACAGCAGATGCGAGGTGAGGCGGTTGAACTCATTCATTATCACGCGCAGGTATTCCGCGCGTTCGGGCACCTCGATGCCCATCAGTTTTTCCACTGCGCCACAGTAGGCCCAGTTCCACGCCATTGCGTGGCCGTAGTCGACCCTTCCCATGTTGGGGATGAATCCCCCCCAGGTCTGGGTCTCGCCCATTTTTTCGTGCATGCGGTGCAGGTAGCCAAGTACTGGCTCGGCGCGGACGATGTATTCGCCGTCGACCTCGATCACGATCCTGAGCACGCCGTGTGTAGACGGATGCTGCGGACCCATGTTGATGATCAAGGTTCCGTCCTGCTTCCCGGCCTCAAACTTACGGGTGTAGAAATCACCCGTCATTTGGTCCATATTCTGGTAAGCCGACATAAACTTTCAATCCGGTGTTGTGGTGACCGGCCGGTTTCCCGACCTACGCTTCGGAGGCCTCCTCGGCCTCCTCTTCCGCAAACAGCGCTTCTATGTCCTTATTACAGGAGACGACCTCTCCGAGGCTCAGGACGTCCTTGATGGATTTCCTGACCTTGGCGGTCTTAAGCAGCGGGTGGACGTCCACGTCCTCGGCCGGCATGAGCAGCGGCACGAGGTTGGGATTTCCCTCGAAGTTGACGCCATGGAAGTCGCGGGTTTCCCGCTCATGCCACTCGGCGCCGTGGAAAATCCCGGCAATGGACGGCACCGTGGGGTTGTCCTTGGAGACAAGCACCCGCAGTGTGACCCGCTCATCGATGGTCCACCGGTTGAAATGATACAGCACTAAAAATCCCTCTTCGAAGTCCAATGCGAGGACGTCTTCAAGGGAGTAGCCGGTCTCGTAGAGCCGTTTGGCGGCTTTGACGAGTTGGCCCGGCGCCAGAAAGACGGACCAGACATGACCCGTCGAACCTTTGTCCTGTTTCGCCACGCATTGGGTGGCGATGCCTTCAAGCGCTTTCAGCATGGATTAACCCTCCACCTCGGCGGCCACAGGCCACCAGCGCTTACCGGTTATCAGCCGCTGGAGCTGGAAGAAGCCCTCAAGGAGCCCTTCCGGCCTGGGCGGACAGCCCGGCACGTAGACGTCGACGGGAATGAGCGTATCAACACCCTCGACCACGTTGTAGTTGTCCTTAATCTTGAAAGGCCCGCCGGAGATGGCGCAGTTGCCCATGGCGATGACCCACTTGGGTCCGGGCATCTGTTCGTAGAGCCTGACGACCGCCGGAGCCATCTTCTTGGTCACGGTCCCGGCGACGATCATCACGTCCGCCTGGCGCGGCGAAGGCCGGAAGACTTCCGCGCCGAAACGGGCCATGTCGAATCGTGCCATACCCGTGGCCATCATCTCGATGGCGCAGCAGGCCAGACCGAACGTCATGGGCCAAAGGGACATTGACCGACAGACGTCGAAGAGATCCTGTGCCAACTGGATGTTGACCAGCGGGGCATCCATGTGATGGTTGCCCGTGGTCAGGAAATCCTTTTGCATTACTGAATCCTGCGCGGCCATGTGAACACCCCTTTCGCCCAGAAGTAGACGACGGAAAGAATAAGGAATAACAGGAAGATGAAGACCTTTACAAAAGGTACCCAGCCATCAGCGTCAACGTACGCCGTAGAAACGGGGAAGAGGTAAAGGACATCCACGTCGAAGGCGAGGAAGATCAGGGCGTAAACGTAGTAGTTCACCCCCCAACGCGTCCATGAGCTGCCGTAGGGGACCATGCCGCACTCATACGGCATCCCGACGTCCCCACCCCGAGCTTTCGGGGCGAACAGCATCGCCAAAATCAACGGCCCGCAGGCAAATAGAAAGCCCGCGAGCAAAAACAAAACAATCGCAAAATGCAGCCAATCGAAAACCATACCTATATCCTTTGGCAGTAACATTGCAAACGACCTGTGGGAAACACAGCTTTCCCAAGGTTACCGAACTCCATGCACCGAAAAAAGGGCTAAGTCAAGCACATTGCTATTTTTTTCTCAAAGTCTGGGCCCTGTAACCAACTATATTCATTGAATCTACGCAAAGTGCAGAATGCTCTGAGGCCCTGTCCGAGCAGGGCTCAGCCGCCCTTCGCCCACCTGTCGGCAGAACTAAATTCTGCAAAAAAAAATTAAAAAAAAAGCGCCCCGCTATCTGCGAGACGCCTTGAAAACCGAATAAACTCTTACGAACTGCGAATCATTTGGGCATTCCGCACTCCCGAAAAGACCCGAAGCGCTTGCCGCAACGACGCTTCACACCGTACATGGCCGCGTCGGCCCGACTCACCAGAGTCATGCAATCCTTGCCATCATCGGGATAATAGCTGATGCCCACGGTGGCCCCCACCCGAATTTTCTCGCCCTGAATGTCAAAGGGCCTGTCGAGCACGGCGAGCAGATCCTTGGCCACGGTGACCGCCGCCTCCTCATGCTCCACATGATTCAGCAGCACCCCGAACTCATCGCCGCCCAGACGGGCCAGCGTGTCGGATTCCCGCACACGTTCAGAGAGTCGCTCAGCGACCATGCACAGCAGTTCATCGCCGGTTTGATGCCCGTAGGTGTCGTTGACCTTCTTGAAATCGTCCAGATCAATGAACAGGATGGCCGCTTTCTGGTCATAGCGCTTGGCATTGGCCAAGGCCTGCTCGGCACGGTCAAAGAAGAGATGCCTATTGGGAACGCCTGTCAGGGAGTCCACAGTTGCCAAGTGCTTGAGCCTCATCTCCATCTCTTTCTGCCCGGTGACATCCTCCACCACGCCTTCGATGTGGTCCGCACCGTCCAAACTGACGAGCCGGGAACTCTCGGAACACCAGATGGTGCTCCCATCCCTCTTTCTGCCGCGAAATTCAAAATGGGTGACGAAACCGTCGCGCCTGAGCAGTTCCAGATACTGACGCCGCTCTTCGGCGTCGACCATTACCTTCTCCCGAAAATCCTTCATGCAGGTCAGTTCGTCCAGGCTGCCGTACCCGAAAAGTCGAATCAAAGCGGGGTTGGCCTCCTTGATCTTCCCGTCGACAGTGGAGCGGAACAACCCTTCCACGGCCCGTTCAAAGATGGATCGGTAACTATCCTCGGCCCGGTTCAACTCCCGCAGGCTCTCGCCGCGTTCGTCTAGTTCCTCCATCAGGGTCAGCTTCTGCCGGTTCATGTCCAGGAAAACCTGCACCTTGCGCTTGAGCATCTCCACGTCCACAGGACGGAAAAGATAGTCAACGGCACCGGTCTCGTACCCCTGCCTGACATTCTCCTCGTCCTGAAATATGGCGGTGATGAAAATGATCGGCACGTGCTTGCCGCGTTCCAGCTTCTTGATGCGCGACGCGGTCTCGTAACCGTTCATGCCGGGCATCTGGATATCAAGCAGGATCAGGGCAAAATCGTTGGCCGCTACCAGAGCGACGGCCTCGGCTCCAGTGTCAGCCGCAACAACTTCGCAATCCTGGTCGCCGAGCATGTGCTCCAGCAGGGCCAGGTTGGTCTGGGAATCATCCACTATAAGGAGTTTCTGGGGAGCGTTCGTCATTGCGCGGCCTCGCTCTTCCAACCGGTGGCCGAAGCCACCTTCACCAGGCGCACACTGCCGTCATCCCTTGGCAGGGCCTTGAGCACAAAGTCGAAACGATCCAGATCCATGCACAGGTTGAAATCCCGTTCCGGCGCGTAATCCTTGTCCGGATCGAAAAACTTCTCAGCGCTGTCCACTCCAGCCAGGAACTTCTTCAGCACTTCGAAATTGTTGGGATAACCGTCAAGCTCGTTTTTAAGATACATGGCGCACATCATGTCCTCCTGGGCACGCATCTTCCCGGCCGTGCCCATGGCCACAATGGTAACCAACTCGGGATCGCGGGCTCGGATATACTCAACGATGGCCGCGGCGTTGACAAAGGCTCCGGTAATGATTTCATCGGCCTCGGCTGCCCCGGTCAATCCCTGGGTTCCAGCGCTGGTGGTGTGCACAACCGTCCTGCCGGAAAAATCTGCGGACTCTATCTCGGTGGGTGAATTGCCGTAATCGAACCCGTCCAGCTTGATGCAGTCCCGCTCCCCGATCAACACGCCGTTCCGGTCGGCCGCGAGCTTCCGGGCCAGGTCCACCTCGCCCACGGCGAGATAATCATCGGCACCCCGATCCACAGCGTAACACGCCACGGAAAAGGCCCGAAAAACGTCTATGACCACGACCAACCCCTTGGCCCGGCCTGCCCCACTTAAGCATTCAAGAATATTGACGACCATTTACATAAACCCACATGAACGGAATTATCAGTCTAGTCTCACTTCCCGGTGACAGAGTCAACCATTTGAAGAATTTTGTTTTCAACACAAGCCGGGCGGATAGAAAAATTCACCACTCATCACGGCTCATCGGGGATATCCAGCGATATCCTCCAACATATTGACAACGGGAGGTTTTTCTCGCAACTTGGCCACCATGAAGAAAAAACGAGTTCTTGTCACCGGCGGTTCGGGATTCCTCGGCTCCCACATCTGCGAGCGGCTGCTCGACATGGGAAGGGAAGTGATCTGTGTCGACAACTTTTTCACGGGACGCAAGGAGAATATCCTGCACCTCATGGACAATCCCTTTTTCGAGATCATCCGGCATGACATAACATTCCCGCTCTATGTGGAAGTGGATGAAATATACAACCTGGCCTGTCCGGCCTCCCCCATCCACTACCAGTTCGATCCGGTCCAGACCACCAAAACCAGCGTTCACGGCGCCATCAACATGCTCGGCCTGGCGAAACGGATCAAGGCCAAGATATTTCAGGCCTCAACCAGCGAGGTTTACGGCGATCCGGAAATCCACCCGCAGACCGAAGGCTATTGGGGCAACGTCAACCCCATCGGCATTCGCTCCTGCTACGACGAGGGCAAGCGTTGCGCCGAGACCCTGTTCTTCGACTACAATCGCCAGCACAAGCTGCGAATCAAAGTTGGCAGGATATTCAACACCTACGGCCCGCGAATGGCCATGGACGATGGACGGGTAGTCTCCAATTTCGTGGTCCAGGCCCTTAGGAACGAGGACATCACCGTGTACGGCAAGGGAGAGCAGACCCGGAGCTTCTGCTACGTGGATGATCTGGTTACCGGCATCATAACCCTGATGGAAGAGACCCCGGACGAATTCACCGGCCCTGTCAACCTGGGCAACCCCGGCGAATTCACCATTCTCGAGCTGGCCCAGACCGTCATAGAGATGGTCGGCTCCTCCTCGCGAATCGTATTCAAGGACTTGCCTTCGGACGACCCGATGCAACGCAAGCCGGACATATCCCTGGCCAGAAAGGCAATGGGCTGGGAGCCCACGATCCCCCTCCGGGAAGGGCTGGTCAACACGGTGGAATACTTCGAGAACTATCTCGAAACGCTATAGCCCTCAGACGGCTGGAGAAAAAGAATAGACTGGGCCGGAGCGCGGGATTCCCGCTGCCCGGCCCTTTACTATGAGGCTGCTACGGCCTCAAGCTCCCAGAGCATCCCAGAGTCTCGGCGAGATCTTCTCCAGGCTGTGACCGTCAACCACCTTCCGCCGGGCAGTCTCGGTCATGTTCCGGCGCAATTCCGGATCGCGGGCAAGACGCACCACATACCGTTCCCAGTCTCCGCCTTCCCTGACAAGAAAACCATCAATGCCGTGATCGATGACGGCGGCGTTGCTTCCCGTGTCCGAAGCCACCACGGCCACGCCTGCGGCCATGTAGCGAAGCACCTCCACATTGCTGCCCGCACGCGAATACTCGTCGTCCCCGTGGATCACCAGTCCGATATCCATGGCCTGGATACGGGAGGGCTCGTCCTCTTTTTTCCAGTTGGACCACATGGCGTACTCATGCCCCGGCCCTGCATACGGCTTCGCCGATAAAAACGAAAATTGGATGCCGCCGCCATGAGCGGCCAGAGAATCCATAGTCCCCTCCAGCAGCTTCTCCTCCCCCGGAAGACCGATCCAGCCCACCAGCGGCACGCCGCCCTGCTTTCCTCCGGTTCCGGGCCGATAGCACTCCACGTCGATGGGCGTATGGATAGTACGGACCATATCCTGATAATTCAGGATCTTTTTGGCGATTAAACGATTGTCGGCGAGGCAGAGGTCCACCCCTCGGCACATCTGCCCGAACCGCCGCTCAAGCAATGCCTGATCCATAGAGCCACGGCCCGTCCGGAACTCCCCTGCCGGGAGGGTCCAGGCCGCATCGGCCACGTCGTAAACCAGAGTCGAACATAGCCGCCGGAGCATGCCCAGTTCGAAACACGACAGCGTCTGACGATGAACGACCAGCACATCGACGCGAGGCAGCCGGCTGAAAAAACAGTACCGGGCATACCATCTCCGCGGAATTTCCCGGCAGGTTATATCCAATCCGGCGCGCAAGCCCGCCTGTGCAAAGGGCTGGATGCGAAGCCGGGCCTGGGAACGCCGGGATTCGGGAGGGACAAGAAACAGTATCTTCATGATGCGACGCCGACCGCCTGCTCTATCATTTGGACATACGGTTCGATCCCGGTTTCCATGCCCTCGGGCCAGACAAAGGGGCCGGGTTGTGGCTCACGAGCCATCCGAGCCAGCACTCCGGCCATGCGGCCCACATCGTCCGGGGTCGGGAACACGTTTTCTTCAGGCAGGAAATAGGCGCTGCCGTTACGCGCGCTCGACGCCACCCGACAGCCGCAGGCCAGAGCCTCGAGCACGGCATTGGAACAGGCGTCATAAAATGAGGCCAGCACAAAAATATCCAACGTACGGTAAAAGGAAGGCATGTCCTCCACCCGGCCAAGAAATCGGACGCGGTCTTCCACTCCCAACTGGCGCGCCAGTCGCAGATACCTGTCCGGGTTGCGCCCCCCGGCCACATGCAGCACGTGGCTGTCGGGCAACAGCGGCAACCCCTCTATGAGCTGGCGGATGCCCTTGAGGGCGAAATTTGTAGCCGCGGTGCCGATGACCACCTCATGCTCCCCGATGTCCGCCGCCCTCCGCAGGGCCTGTCGTTCCTCCTCCGACGGGGGAGAAAAACGGCTCAGGTCAGGCCGGTTGTAAATGACTTCGATGGATTCGGGAGCTCGATACGGATGCGCCTTGACAATGAGGTCCCGGACAAAATGGGACACGGCCACTATGCGTGGGGTCCGCCGCATGCGCCTGGCATCAATCCAATGGATAAGCCAGTTGACCGGAGCCAGGCGCCGCCGGAACATCTTGAAGCGACGCGAAAAGCCCTCTGGCCACGCGTCCTTGGAGAGCTGCCAGAAAATCGATATGGGGCCACCCCCGATACGCAGGATGTCCTGATTGATGGTGTTGGCCATGCCGAAGACGAGATCGTACCCTCCAACGCGAGTGAGGCGTTCGGCGCGGATCAAAAACCACAGGACCTTGATCAGCCGAAGCCCGCCGAAACGGCCTGTGACCACCGGGTTAACCCCTTCGGGCGGCTCGGTCTCGCAACGGGAGCAGATGAAATCCACCGCGTGACCACGCCGGGCCAACGCCTCGGACAAACGCCAGGCAAAGGACTCTGCGCCGCCGTACCGACTGAGTCGGGGCATGGTCAGCGCGATTCGCGCTTTGGTAACGGGGATGGACATAGGGGACTCTTGTGTCCCAATTTGCGGCGTTTGACAAGGATGTGTTAAGGCGCAACGCTCTTGCCGTCAGACGCAGGGAACGGTATGCTTTATTTCCTAAATCCCCGGAGGAGTCCCATGTTTTTCCAGAACCTGCCCCTAGACCTCGACACCTTCCTGTTCATCAACCAGTACCTGCGATGTCAATTGCTCGACGCGGCCATGCCCCTGTTTTCCTCCATGGGAGCCCTGCTGGTGCTCCTGGCAGCGGCCCTGGCCCTGGCCCTGCTGTTCGGCGGCAAGCGGCAGATAGTCTTCTTTCTCGTCCTCCTGGCAGGCATGGGCGTGACCGACTTTACCAGCAATCTCGTCAAGAAACAGGTCAACCGCATCCGCCCGCTCAACGCCGTTGCCGAGACCTACTACCAGGACAATGGCGACTGGAAACAACGCCCTAGCGACTTCAAACGCACAAAAGAAGTGGGCCGCTCCTATCCGTCGGCCCATAGCGCCAACTCAATGTGCCTGGCCGTACTGGCCATGCTCATCTGGCCCGCCCTGAAACGATGGCCCCTGGTTCTGCCGTTACTGGTGGGCTATTCTCGGATCTATCTCGGCAAGCACTACCCCACCGACGTCCTGGCGGGATGGCTCTACGGCGTGGTCACAGCACTGGCCGTATGGGTGATCTGGCAATACGGAGTCCGCCGATTCCTACCCGGAATGCGACGCTCGTAACATTTCACGATTCTAAACACAGCAGGGAAAGGCGGAGCGAACGCGGATTCAGTCCGCGGGCTACCGTTATTCTCCGTCGTCGGGAGTCAGGCCGGCCTCGCGGGCTTCCTTGCGGTAGCTGCGGTACACGGCCATGCCGATCCAGATGGAGACCACGAACAGCACCACGGCCATGGCCACGGTCAGGGCCACTCCTGTGGAGGATTCCCGGTTCATGCCCGCTCCGAAGAGCGCGAAGATGAAGCTCTGCGGCACGTAGCCGAGGGTCGAGCCGACGATGAACGGCACCAGAGGGATGGAGCTGATACCGGCGGCGAGGTTGGTCAGGACGTTGCTGCCGAGGGGAAAAAATCGAATTGCCAGAGCCGTCTTGAACGGCTTGTGGCGCAGAAACCCGTCCAGCCTGCCGATACGGTGCCCGAGCTTGCGGGCCACCAGTTCGCGTCCGCCCCACCGCGCGTAGCAGGCGGCCAGGGCGCACCCCATGCCGGAACCGAGGGTCGAAAGGACCGTCCCCCATCCCACGCCGAAGGCGAAACCGCCGAGAAAGCCGATCAACTGACGCGGCAGGCCCACGGCCGTAAACACTGCACTGACGCCAAGGTAAATGAAAACGGAAAGCACCCCGTGACCGAGGACGTGCTCATTGAACCACTGGGTATCACCGAGCATGTCGCCCAGGCCGAGAAAGCGCGCCAGATAGACGGCCAGCCCCAGCCCGGCGGCCATGACCAACCCCTTGGCAACGGCCCGCACGCCGCTTCGGTTGTCGCTATTGTTGCTTGTCATTGTTCCCGCGATGAAGACGGTAATATACTATTAGAAGACACGCCTGCCCGAGAAAAAAGAGTGGATCGCTCTGAACGACCCCATAGGCGAACCCGGCGCCCCCGGACACGGCGAGCGGAGCCACCCAGCGCCGCACCGCAGGTTGTATCGCGTTCCCCCGCACACGTATAGCCAAAACACGGACGAGAAACGCCCCCTGGACCAGGATGACAAGGGCCAGGAGCCACCAATAGGCGGGCGCTTGCATGGACTACTTCTTCTCGAGCACCGTGTAGCCGATGTGCCGTTTGATGAGCCAGCCCACGCCGATCAGGTCGTAGATGCCGGCCAAAGCGCGGTCCAGGGTGCCGTACTTGGACACGCCCGCTCCGCGCTCGCGATGGTTGACCTTGACCTCGTGGATGCGCGCGCCCTGCATCTTCATAAGGATGGGGAAATAGCGGTGCATGTTCTTGAAGCGGGGCAGCTTGAGGAGCAGGTCCCGGCGCATGACCTTGAGCGAGCAACCGGTGTCCCTGACCCCGTCGTCCACGATGGCATCGCGGATACGGTTGGCGATCTTCGAGGAGATACGCTTGATGAAGGTATCCTTGCGCTTGGCGCGCCAGCCGATGACCATCTCGCAATCCTTGCCGAACGCTTCAAGCATGCGCGGGATGTCGGCGGGGTCATTCTGGAGGTCGGCGTCCATGGTAATGATGATATCGCTCTCTGCGGCGTCGAATCCGGCGCAGAAAGCAGCGGACTGGCCCCGGTTCTCGGCAAAAGCCACGTAGCGGACCTCGTCGTGCTTTCCGGCCAGATCCCGGATGACATCCAGGCTACGGTCGGTGGAGCAATCATTGACGAAAACCGCTTCCCAATCCCGCCCGGTGGAATCGGCGGCCCGCTTAATTTCCGAGAACAGGGTCGTGAGGTTGTCCTGCTCGTTGTACACGGGGAGGACCACGGAGAATTTATCGGTGTTGTTCATATGCGGAGTGAATTACGGAATTTGCCCGCGCTTGTAAACCGCTCACATTCACCCCCAGACTCCCTTCGCCCTACCCCCTGTCGAAAAAATTTCCATTTTGTAGGAAAAAGTGATTGACAAAATCCGGCCATCCACCTAGAACCTCCTTCTCACGTGTCGCGGGGTGGAGCAGTTGGTAGCTCGTCGGGCTCATAACCCGAAGGCCAGAGGTTCAAGTCCTCTCCCCGCTACCAAGAAAATCAACCGGTTACATCTAAACAGATGTAGCCGGTTTTTTCGTTGTCCCAATTCACTCCCGTCCGGAATGAGAACGAGCTGAAAGCCCACCTGGGAGAAGGATTTCTTTACCAGATGGCCGCAATTGATCCCTCTGCCAGGCTCAACTCAGGCTGCCACCACCGAGAAGATCTTGTCGGCCCACGTCGTGGCCTCCAGCAACCCGCGTGAGACCTCCTCCACGGAGATATTCAGGGCGTCGCACTGGGCGATCACTCCATCCATGTCATTCTGTTCGATATTGAGCAGCAATTGCAAATACCGATTCAAATCGCTGGCCTCGTCAAGATAGCCGCCCTTGAGGGTATCTCCCAGAGGGAGCTGCTCCAGAATGTTGTCCATCTCCATGTCAAACAGGGCTTCGAGTAACGAGAACAACCCGAAGGTGAAGCCTGCGTCGGGAGCCAGATCCAGACGGCCATTAAGACACAACAACTCGAAGAACTTCGCCCTTTCGAGTGAACAGCGGTACAATTCCACTGTTTTCTCCTTGGGCACGATATCGGACATGATCACCAGTTGCAGCCAGCGGGACAACCTCTTTATCCCGAGCATATCAGACGCTCTCTTGATGGTGTCGATCTCGGTGGAGAACCCGAAAGCGGGACTGTTGATGTAACGGAGCAGCCGGTAGCCGATGCTGGGGTCAATTTTCAATGCCTGGACAATGGCATCTATATCGTCACCCTCTTCCTGGATTACCTGCATCAACCTGGCTTTCATCGCAGCGCTGGAAGGAATCTTCTTCCCTTCAATATTATGCGGCATGGCATAGAAAAACCCCTGAAACAGGTCGAAGCCCAATTCAAGACACATCTTGCGAGTATCGTTGTTGTCCACCCGCTCCGCAACGAGAAGCACTTTCGCATGATTGATCTTGCTGAGGATCTCCGCAAGCTCCTCTCTCGTCCGCCCCAGCACATCTACTTTTATGACGTCAGCCAGCTCGAGCAGTTCATTCTTGTCCGTTTCGCCCACGTAGTCATCAACGGCGATCAGATACCCGTCCTGCTTCAGAGTGATGAGCGACTGCTGCACCTCTGGGCTCGGCAGCACCGATTCCAGCACCTCTACGACGGTTACCGTTGGAGGCAAGGCCTGAGGGGCAAGCTCGTTGATCAGTTTTTCCGTAAAATTGATCGAGGTACGTCGGCTGATGTTGGTGGATTCCGCCTGTTGCAAAAAGCCGCAGGTGGCGACGAGCATGCTTGCAAACTCGGGATCATTGATGATGGCGATGCCATCTTCGGAAGAGGCGCGGTAAAGTAGCTCGTACCCCCAGACCTCGTTCATCCTATCAAAAATAGGTTGTCGCGCTACGATGACATTCTCGTACGGAACGTTCCTCGGTGTATATTTTCCCATTAACTATCCCTAGTTACTTGTATTTTTATCTTGTAGCCACTGCCAAACAAATAGTGATCATTCTCATTTAGACGCAGCATTTCTCGACTGTCAAGAGAGGGATAATTAAAAAAAATCCCTTTGCCGACAAGGATGAAGACAAAACATATTGTCCCACAATTATAAAATACACCTGTGCAGGACACTTCAATCTTTGCTGAGGCCAACGGGGCGGAAAAGGGAACTACTGTCGTTTCGTGAAGCCTGTGACATGGATTCCGAAGGGCCGCCGAACGATCCCATGAGACAAAGCCCCGAACCAGCCAAGGCCGCGTCAGGCAAGGAGACAACCAGACTGAAAATCAGGCAACTCGACGAAACACGCGATTGGCGTAAAAGCATTTCGCCATAAGCGCGGTGAGGCAAAAGGCGGAAACGGCGAACAGCAACGCGCCTGTAATGGAGCGGGCTGTCCCGAAGGCCCAGGCGAGACAGACCAGCGGCACGGGATGAAGAATGTAAATGGCGAAGGAAGCGCGACTGAGGGCGGACAGCAGTTCGGAATGCCAATCCATCTCCCGCAACAGCTGGAACACGCAGAAAGTGCCGAGGACCACTGGCGGCGAAAAATTGCCGTGAAAATACCGGCCGAAATAAAGGTTGCCGTACAGATCGGTAAAAACCACCACGCCGACAGCGGAAGCCGTCACGCAGAGCAGCAATCCGCCGCAGAGGATACCTCGACTGATAGTCCCCCGAGCCAAGCCGGAAAGGACTGAACCGGCCATATAGTAACCAACGTACGGAAGAAACAATACGGGGCCTCCTGAAGAGGACACCCACCAGAATTTAAGGCAGACGGCGTACACGACGGCAATGAGGATGGCCAGAAGAGTCAGGCTCCGCCAGGCCGGGGCGGACACGCTCCCCCTGACCAGCCGAAGCAACGGCGTGACCGCATAAAGTCCGGTGATGGCGTAGAGAAACCACAAATGATAGTAAAGAGTGCCGTCGACAATACCCTTCCACGCCAGGCCAGCGCTAAGACGTCCGGACAGGACAAGCACTATCGCATAGGCGGCTATCCAGAAAAGGAAGGAGGCGACACGAGCGGCGCGGCGCTTATAAAACTCGAACGCTCCCCCCTGTGCATATTCAGGCCTGAGTAACAGGGCTCCGCTTACCATGATGAAAAGCGGCGCTGCCCAGCGGGTCGCTGAATTGACCGCAACGGCAGACACCCATGAAACCGCGCTGGTGGGCAGCGTTGTTAGCAGAGGCTCGGTAGAGTGCTGGAGGACAACGGCCAAAATGGCCAGGGCACGTGCGGACTCCGTCCAGACCAGGGAATCGTCCCTGACCGGGTCGGCTTCAAAAGTGCGCAAAGCGGACACCATGAGCTACATGGAGTTGGACGGTCGCCCTACTTCCTCATGAATTTCGAATAGAGCCCGACCCCGCCGAGCCCCACGGCCACAAGGAGCCATGTAGCCGGTTCCGGAGCAGGAACAGGATTACTGCCGTTGTCGATGACCAGGGCCTGCATGTCGGGGTCCGTGGCAAACGCCGTCGCGCCTATGAGCAACAGAGAGGCCGCAGTCGAGGCAATGATCGCAAATACTTTCTTCATAACCGCACTCCTCCTCGGATGGATATACTTCATTCTATCGCATTATCCCGCAGCCATGACAAGTAGGGACGGTAGCTGACCGCAGGCAGCCTGCCGTCTTCGAGGGTTGCCCCATAAAAACCAAAAAACGCCGGCCCTCCCTGAGGAGCACCGGCGCTTCGTATCTTGGTCTTGCCTGACGCTACAGTTCAGGCATGGGCATGGGGTCCAGATTGCGTTCCAGGCACTCTGCCACGGAGAGCATGGACGCCTCGCTGAAGGACGGGCCCATGAACTGGAGCCCCACCGGCATGCCGGAATCCTTGCCGAGCCCCACGGGCAGGCTCATGCCGGGCAGTCCGGCCAGGTTGCAGGAGATGGTGAAGATGTCCATGAGGTACATCTGAAGCGGGTCGGCCTTCTCACCGGCCTTGAAGGCCGTGGTCGGGCAGACCGGACCGGCGATGAGGTCGCACTGCTCAAAGGCCTTGTCGAAGTCCTGCCGCAACAGGCGGCGGACCTTGGCGGCCTTGTTGTAATAGGCGTCGTAGTAGCCGGAGGAGAGTACGTAGGTGCCGATGATGATACGGCGCTGCACTTCGTCGCCAAACCCTTCGGTCCGGCTGGCGGTGTACATGTCGATGAGCTCCTCGGCGTTCTTGTTCCGGTAACCGAAGCGAACGCCGTCGAACCGGGACAGGTTGGAGGATGCCTCGGCCATAGCAATGATGTAATAGGTGGCGATGGCGTAATCGGTCAGCGCGAGCTTCACGGGCACGGTCTTGGCACCCAGCGCCTCCATCTTGGCCACGGCGGCGTGGCACGCGCCCTCGACCTCCTCGTCCAGCCCTTCGCCCCAGTATTCCTCGGGCAGACCGATGGTCACGCCCTCCAGGTTCTTGCGCCCAAGGGCGGCCAGGTAGTCCGGCACCTCGACGTCAACGGACGTGGAGTCCTTGGGGTCGTGCCCGGCCATGACCTGCAACATGCGGGCAGCATCTTCCACGGACCTGGTCATGGGACCGATCTGGTCCAGCGAGGAACCGTAAGCGATAAGCCCGAAGCGGGAGATGCGGCCGTAAGTGGGCTTGAGGCCGACAATGCCGCAGAACGAGGACGGCAGGCGAATCGAACCGCCGGTGTCGGTCCCCAGAGCGGCGAAGCACTGCCCCGCCGCAACGGTCGCGCCGGAACCGCCCGAAGAACCACCGGGCACACGCTCGACGTCCCAGGGGTTGCCGGTCTGGAAAAAGGCGGAGTTCTCGGTGGAAGAACCCATGGCGAACTCGTCCATGTTGGCCTTGCCGACGACCACGGCACCGGCTTCATTCAACTTGGCCACGGCGGTGGCGTCATAGAACGGTACGAAATTTTCGAGAATGCGAGAGCCGCAGGTGGTCTTGACGCCCTTGGTGGTCAGCAGGTCCTTGAGCACGATGGGCACACCCCACAGGGGCTTGCTCGCATCCGGGCCCTCGGCATCGAGAGCCTCGGCCCTGGCCAGGGCTTCCTCGCCCATGACCGTGATCAGCGCCCGCACCTTCGGCTCAGTGGCCTCGATGCGGTCCAGGCAGGCCCGGACGGCCTCCACGGCCTTCACCTCGCCGGACTGGAGCAGTCCGGCCATTTCCGTCAACGTCTTCTTATACAGATCAGACATAATCAATCCTGAATTAACTATAGCGGTTACACGATGCGAGGGACAATGAAGAACTGACCATCCTGCTCGGGCGCATTGGAAAGCACCTCGTCGCGGTTGTAGTCCTTGCGCGCTACGTCCTTGCGTAGCACCGTGGTGTGCTCCACCGGGCTGTACAGGGGTTCCACGTCATCCGTGTCCAACTCGCCAAGCTTGTCCATGTACCCAAGGATGTCGCCGAGTTGTCCGGCGAACAGCTCCAGCTTGTCCTGCGGCAGGTCCAGGCGAGCGAGACTCGCCACCTTGGCCACTTCTTCGGGACTGATCTTCATTTTTTTGCCTCCGGCGGCCGGGGGAAGGGGAGAGAGGGAACCCTTTTGGAAAGGGCTTCCCTCTCTCCTCTTCTCCCGGCCCCCCATCCCCTCTCTCCCTCCTAAACTTTTTAGCGCCGCTGTGCGGAATTCGGAGGGTAAGGGATGGCGTGCAATGTTGGCTACGCCCATCCCGTGGGGATTTATGGGTTAAAGGGGAAAATCCTCTTTGTTGTCACGGTGAAGATATGCAGTGCGCACATCCGTGCCGTCAAGTCCGATTGTCATGTATCCTCTCCTCTCCGGCAGAGAGCGCGGCAAGGAGTGGACGGGAGCCGCAATAGCCTCCCTAAAATACGCTCTTCTTCTGCTTGGCCTTCTCTTCTTCCATACGCTTCTCATAGGCCTCCACGCGGCGGGCACGGCGGGCCTTGGCGTAAGCGATGCGCTTGGCCATCTTGTCCGCGTCGACCAGCTGCTTGCCGTTGCGTACCGGGCTGAAGAGAAAGAGTTTCTGGCTTGCCACGCCATCGGCATCCCAGGATATCCGGGCCATGGAGAAGTCCATGGTCTGGGCCGAAGCGAACCGCCTGTTGACGTCGTCAGCATCCCAGGAGGACGGCAACGGGCCGAGCCGTCCGGCAAAGCGCAGGAAGTCGTAACCGAGCGCCACCCAGAAGTCCGCATGGCCAAGACCTTCCTCGGTCAGGGCGTTCTGCAGATCGCGCCCGCCATCGCTGTTTTCCCACCATGCGCCGGGACAGACCGCCAGCCGGTAGTAGTGCTCGTCGATGTCCTTGACGCCGTCCAGCGCACGGCTCCACAGACCGGGGCCGAGAAAGACCAGTTGGTCTCCCTCATAGAAGAAGAAGTTGGGCAGCAGGGTCTGCGCCTGGCTCCAACCGTCAGGCAGGAAAACCGCTCCGAAATCGGGCGGCGTAAGGGGCGCGTCCTTGTTCTCGCTGAAATTCGCAGGAATCTTGAGCAGCTTGCCCACGCTCTTGCCCCACTGCTTGAGATTGCGGGAGGGATAGGACTGCATGCCCTTGATGCGCCCGCCCAACGGGTAGGACTCGCGATAGAACGTCTCGGCCATGGTCCGCCCGAACTTTTCCTCGGGGTAGAACACGGCGAGATTCTTGATGCCCAGTTCGTCCACGGCCAGCTTGACCAGGCTGCGGACCTCGTCGTTGTGACTGGTGAAGAACCGCCAGGCGTCCTTTCCTTCCTTCAACTCACCGAGGGAGGCCAGGAAAGTAAAGAAAGCCCGCTGCTCGAGCACGCGCCTGCCCGAAGAGGACCCGTAAAGCTGCTTGAAGGCGCTGACCCGCAGGGGGCCGCCGACCACAGTGTAGTGGCTCGGCAGTTCCGCCAGCCGCTTGTCCCAGCCCGGAGCTTCGGTATTGATCACCCGCAGGTCGATGTCCGTGCCGTCCTGAGCCAGACGCCACTGGGCGAGCCCGGCACCGCGCAAAATCTTGACGCCCACCTTGGCGTACGGGCCGGTGAGCGGCAGGGCCAGGGCCAGCCCCACTCGGGGCACGCCGTATTCGTTCTCCAACTCGGCCAGCCTGGCGGTCAGCGGAGTCCGGTCCACCAGATCGGCCTTGGCGGAAAGATTGCGCAGGTTACGCCATGAGGCCGACCACGCCTCTTTGTCCGAGGCGTTGCGCACGCCCTTCTCGAAGGCCACCAGGACGTAGGGAAAACGCCACTGATTATCCGTGCTCACCGCCTCGGCCAGTTCGCCGATCTCCCGGTCCGACATGTCGCGGACCTTTTCCAGCTCCGCCCGCTCGAAGCCGAGTCGAGCCGAGTCGTCCGGCGCTTGCTTGTAGAAGCCGTCCATGACGTCCAAGGAGCGGCCCATGTCCCCCCTGGCGCGGAAATATTCGCCGTACCACAGGGCTACCTCCTGACGGGTGGGCCAGGGGATATTCGTGCTGCGCAGCAGCCACTGAAGGTGGTTCTGCAACCGCTCGGTCTTGCCCAGGGCGGCCATGGTATCCAAATAGACCCGCTCCCACTCCGCGTACTCCACGGCGTGGGTCTCCTTGTTGGCCCAGTTCTCCAGGGCTATGCGCGCCTGGTGATAGTGCTCGTTGCGGTAGGCGGATTCCGCCAGGCGAGGATAGGCCGCCAGAATCTCGCTCTGAGAGATATCCTGTCGCTCCAGCGCCTTGGCATAATAGAGCTCGGCGGCTTCATACTGCCTGGCGCGCCAGGCCGCGTCGGCCTCCAGCAACAGGTTCGGAGTGGACAGCAGATCCGTGGACCTGGTCTCCATTCTTTTGGGAGCGCACCCCCAAGCCACCAGGGCAAGAAGAGCAAGAAGGGCTAAAGAGCCTGAAATACCGGTATATCGTGTTCGATGCATCGCGTGTCCCATGGAAGCGGGTTTGGCAGCCAAAGAAAAAACCCGGCCCGCAGGTTAGCGGGCCGGGTACTCTATACTTCTCTTGGGCGGCTAAGGCAAGCCTTGCACCTTCGCTTCACAGGTCAGTCGCAGGGAAGCGGGATGAGCCTCCCCGATTACTTGACTTCGGTGTAGTCGGCGTCGACCACGTCGTCATCATCCTTGGCTCCCGCACCGGCGTCGCCACCGGCGGCTCCGGCAGCTGCCCCCATGTCCGGGCCCTCGCCCTGAGCGGACTGCTGAGCGTAGAGCTGTTCGGCCAACTTGTGAGAGGACTGGGCCAATTCTTCGGTCTTGGCCTTGATCTCGGCCACGTCGTCGGAATCCAGGGCCTTCTTCAGGATCTCGATCTTACCCTCGATGTCACCCTTGAGGGTGGCGTCCACCTTGTCGCCGAGGTCGCGCATGGACTTCTCGGAGGTGTAGATCAGGGTATCGGCCTGGTTGCGGGCCTCGATCAGTTCCTGCTTCTTCTTGTCGTCTTCGGCGTGGGACTCGGCGTCCTTGACCATCTGATCGATCTCGTCATCGGACAGGCCGGAGGACGCGGTGATCTGGATGGACTGTTCGCGGCCGGTGCCCATGTCCTTGGCGTGGACGTGAACGATGCCGTTGGCGTCGATGTCGAAGGCGACCTCGATCTGCGGCACGCCTCGCGGCGCCGGCGGAATGCCGGTCAGCTCGAAGTTGCCGAGCAGTTTGTTGTCCGCGCTCATGGGACGCTCGCCCTGGAAGACCCGGATGGACACGGACGGCTGGTTATCCGCCGCCGTGGTGAAGACCTGGGACTTCTTGGTCGGGATGGTCGTGTTGCGCTCGATGAGACGGGTCATGACGCCGCCCATGGTCTCGATGCCGAGGGAGAGCGGGGTCACGTCGAGGAGCAGCACGTCCTTGACGTCACCGGCGAGGATGCCGCCCTGGATGGCGGCGCCCATGGACACGACCTCATCCGGGTTCACGGAGCGGTTGGGCTCCTTGCCGAAGAAGGACTTCACCTTCTCCTGAACCAGGGGCATGCGGGTCATACCGCCGACGAGGATGACCTCATCGATGTCGGAGGCGGCCAGACCGGCGTCCTTGAGGGCCTTCTTGCACGGTTCCACGGTACGGTCGACCAGGTCCTCGACGAGCTTCTCCAGCTTGCCGCGGCTGATCTTAACCATCAGGTGCTTCGGACCATTCTGGTCGGCGGTGATGAACGGCAGGTTGACCTCGGACTCCATGGAGCTGGACAGCTCGTGCTTGGCCTTTTCAGCGGCCTCCTTGAGGCGCTGGAGAGCCATGCGATCCTTGGACAGGTCGATGCCGTTTTCCTTCTTGAATTCGTCGACAAGGTACTCGATGATCCTGTGGTCGAAGTCTTCGCCGCCGAGGAAGGTGTCGCCGTTGGTGGCGCGGACTTCCACGACATTGTCGCCGACTTCCAGGATGGAGATATCAAAGGTGCCGCCGCCGAGGTCGAAGACCGCGATCTTTTCATTTGCCTTCTTGTCGAAGCCGTAGGCCAGGGAGGCCGCGGTGGGCTCGTTGATGATGCGCTTGACCTCGAGGCCGGCGATCTTGCCCGCGTCCTTGGTGGCCTGACGCTGGGAGTCGTTGAAGTAGGCGGGCACGGTAATGACCGCTTCGGTCACGGGCTCGCCCAGGTAGGACTCGGCGTCCTTCTTCAGCTTCTGCAGGATCATGGCGGAGACTTCGGGCGGAGAGTACTTCTTGCCGTCGATCTCGACCCAGGCGTCGTCGCCGTTGCCGGCCACGATGCGGTACGGGCAGTGCTCCTGCCACTTCTTGACCTCGGGGGCGTTCACGTTGCGACCCATGAGGCGCTTGATTGCAAAAACGGTTTTTTCAGGATTGGTGACGGACTGACGCTTGGCGATATCGCCCACCAGGCGCTCCTTGTCGGTGAAGGCGACCACCGAGGGGGTGGTGCGTCCGCCCTCGGGGTTGGTGACGCATTTCGGGTCTTTGCCCTCCATGACGTAGACACAGGAGTTGGTGGTTCCAAGGTCGATCCCTATGATCTTACCCATGTTATGTCCTCCTAATTCGCTATTGAAATATGCTTACAGCGTTTATCGTTCTTGTTCTTTTGTTCAATAATCACGCGAACCGGCTTGTAAAGGGCGCGGGCCGCAAAAACTTCGGCTAGGCCTTGTTGACCATCACCTTGGCGGGCCTGAGCAGCCTGCCCTTGAGGAAATAGCCGCCCTGCACGATCTGCGCGATCTGGTTGTCGCTCAGCTCGCCGTCCTCCACGGTGCCTACGGCCTCGTGAATTTCGGGATTGAAATCGCCGCCCCGGACCGCTTCAACGCGCTCCAGGCCATGGCCCTTGACCGCGTCAAGAAAGAGCTTGCGGGTCATGTCCACGCCGATGACAAAATTCTTGCAGGCCGCGTCCAGGTTGTCGGTGTGGGCCAGCGCCAGGTCCAGGTTGTCGAGGATGGGCAGCAGGTCGGCCAGGATGGACTCGCCCGCATACTTCCTCATCTCGTCGGCCTCGCGCTGGAGCCGCTTCTTGACGTTCTCCGAGTCGGCCAGGGCGCGCAGCCGCACGCCTTCGGCTTCCTTGTACACGTCGCACCCGGGGCACACGGACTCCTTGCACAGGGCAACCAGTTCTTCCTGGCTCAGGGAGACCTCGGTTTCCATCTCTTCCACTGCATCCTCGGTTTCGACGTCCTCGGCCACGCCCTTCAGCTTGCCGCCTTCGTCATACAGCCCGTTGATGGGGACTTCGGTATCGGTTTTCTTCGCCATACAATCAATTTCCTTGAAATGGGGATTTCGTATCGTAAAAAAGCCCCACGATTTGCGAGGCATGTGGGACAAATAAGCATGTCGGAGGGGTTGTCAATGGCGCTGCGACAAAGAATTCCGCGAAAAGTGACAAGCGAAAAACAGGGAAATCCGGCTTGTTAAACAACCGGAACGAAAGTCTTCAGGATCCCGGCTATAAGCGGAAGGAGCCGTTTTCGTAAATCAGTCGGGGCTCCCCGCTCCCGAGCCGGGCCGTTACCCGCTTGGGCTGGGTGTTGACCAGGTCCCAATGCATGTCCGAAGAGTTGAGGCCGAATTCGTACTCCAGCTCCGGGGTGAGCATCTCGGTCGGGACGGTGAAGCTCTCCAGGACCGAACCGCCCAGGGCGATGTGACAATTGCCATGCTCCCCGCCGAAATTCTCGTCGAGCAGCGTGTGGGCCATGAACTTGTCCACGCGGGAGAAGCGCTTGTCCGTGAGCGAGAACTCTCCCACGCGGCGCGCGCCTGCATCGGAATAAAGCTGATTCTGCAAGAAAATCTGTCCTCTGGCCGCCTCGGTGCGGGCCGCGATGCCGTCGGAGAAATCCAGGGCCACTCCCATGACCAGATGGCCGTATCGCAGGGTGGGCTGGTCAGCATAGTAGGTGCCGCTGACCCCTCGAGCGTCCGGGGCGAAATAAATCTCATAGCCCGGAATATTGGTGCCGCTAACCCCGACGAACCGGCGATTGTCGCCCACCGGCACGATCAGGTCCACGTCCTCGGACTCCACACGCAGGGAGCGGACGTCCAAGGAATCCAGCCAGGCGCAGATTTCGTTCACCTCGCGCTGAATGCGCTTCCACTCCCGCAGGGGGGACGGCATGTTCAGCCAGCAGGCGCGCTGCAATGCGTAGGCATACTCTTCCAGGGTCATGCCCGACGCCACGGCCAGTGCCTCAGTGGGATAGATACAGGTGGTCCAGCCCAGGGAGCCCGCATTCTTGCGCCGCTCCAGTATGCGCCTGTTTGCCGCATCCGCCCGTCTCGCTTCGGCTATGGTCCTGGGGTCCACGGTGCTCAGGTGGGTGAGCATCTCAGGTGCGAGAATATTGATCACTCCGGCGGCCTGCCGGTACATCTCGGGCACGCCCGGCGGCTGGAACAGGAGCTGGCCGTAGCTCGAATTGAGGTAGCGCTCCATCTCCATCTGCGGCGTGGGCATGGCCACGGGCACGGGATAGAGGTGGGCGTCCATAAGCCTGGCGTATACGGCCTCGGCCAGAGCCAGCCCGGGGATGTCGTAGCGGATCAGGACCACGTCCCGTTTCTTCAGCGGCTCGGCGCGCGTCTCGCCCAGGGCCCACAGCAGGACCTCGGCGTAATTTTCAATGTCGACGGATTCGAACAGGGACACGGTTTCTCCTTGTTGGCGGGCGAAAAATCACTGCCGTCAAAAGGTATACCGCCCTTTGCCCACAGGCAACGGTTCATTTGCACGAAGCTTTGACTTCCCGCTCCAGCAGCCGTAAATACTCCCTATGCCGATACTCCCCGATCCGAACTACCTACCGCCCATTCCGTTCCGCAGCGCTCATCTCGCCACCATCTATCCGCCGCTCTTCCGCCCCACCCCGCCCGGGGAACCGGCGCGGGAGCGCATCGAAACTCCGGACGGCGACTTCCTGGACATCGACCGCCACAGAAGCCGCGCCGGGGCCACGCGCAAGCTGGCAGTGATCAACCATGGCCTGGAGGGACACTCTCGTAAAAAGTACGTGCTGGGCATGGCCCGAACGGTCACCGGCCTCGGGTACGACGCCGCCTGCTGGGTCCAGCGGGGGGCGGGAAAGGAGCTCAACCGCAAGGTCCGCTCCTACCACTCGGGCGAGACGGACGACCTGCACACGGTCATCTCCCACTGTCTCAAAAGCGGCTACGACCAGGTAGTGCTCATCGGTTTCTCCATGGGCGGCAACCAGATACTCAAGTATCTGGGCGAGGCCCCAGACCGTGTTCCATGCGAAGTCATGGCCGCTGCCACCTTCTCCGTGCCCGTGGACCTCGCGGCTTCGGAACGGGTCATCGCCCTGCCCTCGCGACGTATCTATTTCGAATATTTCATGAAGGGATTGCGCAAGCGGATTCGCGCCAAGGCCGAGGCCTTCCCCGGAGAGGTAAACCCGGCAGGGCTGAAGGGCATCAGGACCCTACGCCAGTTCGACGATTTCTACACCGCGCCCGTCAACGGGTACGCCGATGCTGCCAACTACTACGCCAAGGCCAGCTCTCGGCAGTTCCTCGGCGATATCCGCATCCCCACCCTGCTGGTCAACGCACTGGACGACCCGTTCCTTGGGCCGGAATGTTATCCGACCAGAGAAGCGGAAGGGAATGAGAACCTGTTTCTGGAGATGCCGAAGCACGGCGGGCACGTGGGCTTCATCACAGCCGGACCGGACAACGTCTACTGGTCCGAGTCACGCGCCGCGCGTTTTTTGAAGGAGCTCGCGTACTAATTCCCGGCTTTGTTGGGCGCAGGGGTTCCGTGCCCAACCCTCATGCGGGAGCGCATGAACAGCAGGCCCACCAGGGGCACCACGGCGGCGATCACGGCCAGGATGCTCAGGACCACGACCTTGGAAGCCCACTCCATGGCGACGATCTCCATGGACACGGCTCCGACCAGAAAAATCTCGAAGGTCATGATGGAGGAGGCTGCGCCGATATCCGTATCCACCTGATCCAGTATCATGTTATTGCTCACGGGCCGAGAAAATCCCACCGAGAATGAAATGGCGAACATGGGGATCGCCACGGAAAGCGGGGTGGCTCCGCCGAGCAGGAACAACGCGACTCCCGACCCGAGCAGGCTGAACAGCGTGAAGTATAGCATGTGCATGGGATTGAAATAGCCCCCGAAGCGGGTGCATGCCAGGGAACCGAGCATGAAACCGAAGGCATTGGCTCCGAAATACAGACCAAAGGCCTGTTCCGACAGTCCGAACCCGTTGATGTAGATCTCAGGAGAACTGCCGATATACCCGAAATGGGGAAAAATGATAAAGGCGAAAGCCAACGCGAGGGTCGAAAATCGGCCGTTCCGGCAGACCGCCACATAGCGTCCGGCCACGGCCAGAAATCCACCGCTGGTAAACTCTTCCAACGGCTCCTTGAGCCGCAATACGCCGTAAAAGGCAATCACCGCCATAACCGCCTGGCTGGCGAAGATCCACCGCCAGGAGGCGAACTTGAGCATCAGCCCTCCCACGGAAGGCGCTAGCATGGGACAGAATGCCATGATCACACCTATGTAGCCGAGAATCTTCTGCCGCTCGATGCCATCGTACAAATCCTTTGAGAGGGCCAGTGCCAAAGCCGCCGCAGCAGCAGCCCCGGCAGCCTGGATGATCCTGGCGGCTACAAGGAAGACGATGGACGTGGACATGGCGCACAGCAGACACCCTGCAATAAAGGTCAGAATTCCCCAGAGCAGCACGGGACGCCGCCCGAAGCGGTCGGACAGCGGGCCGTGGATGAGCAGGCAGAGGCTGAAAGCCAGGAAATAGATGACCAGGGACAGGTTGGCCTCGGTCAGCGGTATCCCCCACTCCTGCTGGAGCGTGGGAATGGCGGGCAGGTACATGTCCGTGGACAGGGGCGGAAATGCCGCCAAAAGAGAAAGAAGAATCAGATTGGGCATAGAAATGCGACTGCGGCGTCAGTGTTTGACATTAAAAGTTGAAGCCGCAACTTTTTCTAATTCGGAACGGATGTCAAGCAACTTTTCCGTGTCACCGACCTCCGGCCCCATGACCCGCTCAGGGCAAACGGGAATGAAATATAGCTTAACGGGAAGTGGCGACTAACTTTCTTCCCTTCTCCTGCGCCCACCGAAAAGCAGATATGCCAACGCAAGGGCAAGCAGGCCGAAGGAAACGCCAAGACCGATCTTGAGCGAATGCGAAATGGAGGGGTCCATAACATACCAGGAGCTCAAGATGCGCTCCCGCTCCTCGTCATTGATCTGCGATAGTCCCCGGTTGACTAGATCAAGAAGCTCTTCGTCACCTTTCTTGACGGCTCCGCGCACCGATTGCGTGTAGACGGTCTCCCGCAGGACAAAATCGTCCAATTTCGCGTTAGTGCCCAGGTTATGAAAAATGTTGTGCTGCTCGGTGACCATGCCGTCCGTTTCCCCATCGACAAAGGAATCGATCAGTTCCTGGGCGGTCGGGTACCCTTTAAGCCGGACCTCGGGAAACCGTCTCGCAACCTCGGTCTGCGAGGCTCCTCGGCTCAGGACGGCCAGGGTTTTGCCCTTCATGTCTTCCATGGAAAGGATCGGCGACCCTTTAGGCACGACCAGGACCAGTGACATGGAATAGATCGCTTGGCTGAAGTCGAACACTCTCTCGCGCTCGGTCGTGGCGAATATGCAGCCGTGCAAATCAGCCGTTCTCTGCTGTACCCGCTTCAGTGACTCATTCCAATCATCGAGCACGAAGGTCACGGGAACCCCAGTCACCATAGCCCACTTTCTCCAAAGGTCGACCATATACCCTTTCGGCTCGCCGTTAAGTCCGACCGACGCCATGGGCGGCATGCCTCGGCCCAGAGATATGGTCACTCCCTTGCGGTACTGCTCGGGGACATCAAAGGCTTCAACCGAAAACGGAAACAGCAAGGAGAAAACCAGTACGAAAGCAACAGCAGGATATGGCATGCAACAGTCCGGTGCAGAAGTGTTGGAACGGAGAAAAATGACGCCTGCCGAAATAAGCGCCAAAATTTCCTTACAATACATCCCCCATACTGTTCAATCATCAGTTTGACATTTCTTGAAAACCGCTCGAAGAGGCACGGTCCGCCAACTCACCGACGGATGTTCCCGAACAGGAGCACGTCAATACCGATACAGCCAGGGAACCGCGAATACCATGAAGCAGGCCCAGACGGCATAGCAGGAGAGATACCTGGCCATGACCGTCTCGACTTCACTGATGGTCCCCTTTCCCCGCCAGTGACGGAAATAACCACGGCACAGAAACGCCAAATTGAAAAACACCAGCAGATTGGAACCCAGGATGGTCAACCGATTGGCGGTCAAGCCCTCGTCATACTCGAAAATCCGCCACAATATCGCCGCGATCCCGATCAGGTCCAGAACCACAGTGGCAGCCAGCATGATGGTGACCATGATGGTCACATGCCGCTGCTCACCGTACTCGCGGCGACCCGCCATGATGTAGACCACGGTCCCCAGCACGCACAGCAGGAGCACATTGTACAACAGCAAAGTATCCCGGTCATCGAACAACTCCCGGAGATTCATGGCCATGGCGACCATGTAGCTGATGATGAGCAGCAGAAGAAGAGGCGAAAAAATTCGAGCCAGGAGCGGGGTCAGCCGCCGCGCGGCGGAATAGGTGTCTGTGGCCCAGGCGGCAACCATGGGAATGGCCGCGACCCCGTATATCGCCACGTACTCCCCGACCCAATCCGTGGGGAGCCCCAGGAAGGAAAACAGGCCGAAGGCCAACAGGAGCAATATGCCGCCCCCCAGAAGGAACAGTCCGGCATGAATTACCAGTTCCCCGAAGAATGCGAGGTACTTCAACCGCTCATCCGGACTCCGCCAATCAGTCCCCATGCGCGCCACGCCATACAGGCACCAAAGGAAACACGGCATGAAGAGACAGGAGAGCGCAAAGGTATTGTCCCATGATTCGGGCAGCACGGTAATATAGATGGCCGCCGCACCCGTGATCGACAGGACCAGAGTCGAAAACCTCCACCCCGCCCCTTTCAGGTACAACGTGAAGCAAAGCATGGAAAAGAACGGAATGAAATCGGCATACCGAGACATGAAGAACGAGAACGAAACAGGGGTCCAGGCAGGTATCTTGAGCAGGCTCCCGGCAAGCAATCCCAATATAATCATGAGTGTCCAGCCCACTCCGCTCAGGGAGCTGCCTCTCCCCTGATCAAAAGAGAGCCGGGCATGCCACGCCCTGAGCAGGACGGACTCGGGATAAACGGCAAGGACCCCCTGATAGGCGTTTGAAAACGCCCGGGAGTCCTTGCGGTACAATCGTTCCAACCCTTCCGGGTCGTCAATCAATTTTTCTATGTCTTTTCGGATCATTCATATCCATTACACAAACGCCAACTCCCCGTCCACTTCATCCACAGTCACCTTGGAACCGTCGGCCAGTTCGCCGCCGATGAGCAGCTTGGCCAACGGTGTCTCCAGGTGGGCCTGGAGGTAGCGGTGCAGGGGACGCGCGCCGAAGCTCGGGTCGTAGGCGGACTCGGCGATGAACCCCTTGGCCGCGTCGGTGAGCTCCAGCTCGATCTTGCGTTCGCTGAGCCTGTCGCGCAGCCCGGCCACCAGCAGATCGATGATCTTGACCAACTGCGCGGAGGTAAGCGGCCTGAAGAGCACGGTCTCGTCCACGCGGTTGAGGAACTCGGGCCTGAAGTGGCGGCGCAGGACCTCCATGACCTGACCCTCCACGCCCTCGCGGAATTCGCCCTGGGGGTCGATGCCGTCGAGCATGTACTCGGCCCCGAGGTTGCTGGTCATGATCACGATGGTGTTCTTGAAGTCCACGGTGCGTCCGTGGGAGTCAGTCAGCCTGCCGTCGTCGAGAATCTGCAGCAGGACGTTGAACACATCGTGGTGCGCCTTCTCGATCTCGTCGAACAGGATGACCGAGTACGGCTTGCGGCGCACGGCCTCGGTCAGTTGGCCGCCTTCGTCGTACCCCACGTAGCCGGGAGGCGCTCCGATGAGCCGGGCCACGGTGTGCTTTTCCATGTACTCGGACATGTCGATGCGCACCATGTTGTCCTCGGTATCAAAGAGCGAGGCGGCCAGGGTCTTGCAGAGTTCGGTCTTGCCCACGCCGGTGGGGCCCAGGAAAATGAACGAACCGATGGGCCTCGACGGATTCTTGAGCCCGGCCCGCGCGCGGAGCACAGCGTCGGCAACGGCCTGAACCGCCTGGTCCTGACCGATGACCCGCTCGTGCAGCACGTCAGCCAGTCGGAGCAGCTTCTCCCGTTCGCCCTCCATAAGCTTGGAGACCGGGATGCCTGTCCAGCGGGCGATGACCTGGGCCACGTCGTCGGGGCCGACCTCCTCCTTGACCATGCGCGGGGTCTCCCCCGCCTCCAGGGCCTCGTTGCGGTCGTTGAGTTCCTTTTCAAGCGAGCCGAGCTTGCCGTACTCCAGCTCGGCGGCACGGTTGTAATCGTGGACGCGCTTGGCTTCCTCGATCTCCCGGCGGGTGGATTCGATATCCTCCTTGAGGGAGCGAAGCCGCTCGATGCCGGACTTCTCGTTCTCCCACTGGGCCAACAGGGCCGCCTGTCGTTCCTTGAGATCAACCAGGTCCTTTTCGAGCTTCTTCAGCCGGTCCTTGGATGCGGCGTCGGTCTCCCGCTTGAGGGCCTCGCGCTCGATCTCGAGCTGCATGATATGCCGGTTGGCCTTGTCCAGCTCATAGGGCTGGGAATCGATCTCGGTGCGGATCAGGGCTGCGGCCTCGTCGATGAGGTCGATGGCCTTGTCCGGGAGCTGCCGGTCGGTGATGTAGCGGTGCGAAAGCACGGCGGCCTCGACCACCGCGCCGTCAGAGATACGCACGCCGTGGTGGACCTCGAACCGCTCGCGCAGGCCGCGCAGGATTGAGATGGTGTCCTCCACGCTCGGCTCTTCCACGGTCACGGTCTGGAAACGACGCTCCAGGGCCGGGTCCTTCTCAATGTACTTGCGGTACTCGTCCGTGGTGGTCGCGCCGATGCAGTGCAACTCGCCACGGGCCAGCATGGGCTTGAGCAGGTTACCCGCGTCCATGGCCCCGTCGGTCTTGCCCGCGCCCACGATGGTGTGGATCTCGTCGATGAACATGATGATCTGTCCGGCGGACTCGGCCACTTCCTTGAGCACGGCCTTGAGACGTTCCTCGAACTCGCCGCGGTACTTGGCCCCGGCGATGAGCGAGCCCATGTCCAGGGAGAAGACGGTCTTTTCCTTGAGCCCCTCGGGTACATCCTGTGCCACGATGCGCTGGGCGAGCCCCTCGGCGATGGCGGTCTTGCCGACGCCGGCCTCACCAATGAGCACCGGGTTGTTCTTTGTCCTTCTGGACAGGATGCGGATGACGCGGCGGATCTCCCCGTCCCGGCCGATGACCGGATCGAGCTTGCCCGAGCGCGCCTCCTCCACCAGATCGCGGCCGTATTTCTTGAGCGAATCATAGGTGGCCTCGGGGTTGTCCGAGGTCACGCGCTGCTTGCCGCGCACTTCCGTCAGGGCCTGGAGGACCTTGTCCTTGTCCAGGCCGAACTGCTTGTTGACGCGGCCCACCCCGGTGGAGGCAGGTTCCTCCATCAGGCTGAGAAAGATGTGCTCCACCGAGACGAACTCGTCCTTCATGCGCTTGGCCTTGTCGTCGGCCGAGACGAGCACCTTCTGGAGCCGCTGAGTAACCATGATCTGGTCAGGCCTCGCGCCGGGTCCGGAGACGCTCGGCAGCTTGGCTATCTCCGCGTCCACGGCCCCAAGGTAGGTGTCGGTGGGCACGCCGAGCTTGCGCAGGATCTGGGGCACCAGCCCCTGTTCCTGCGCCACCAGGGCGCGCAACAGGTGTTCGCAATCTATCTGCTGGTGCCCGCTCCGAATAGCTAAATTCTGTGCCTCGGAAACGGCATCCTGCGTTTTTTTAGTGAAAGTATTCGGATCCATAATGAACCTCCTCAAGCGATGTAATTTATTTATATAAGGCGCTTAAGTTCTTCTACTTCCTTCTCCAGTTCCTCTATCCTGTCCAGCAGGTCCACCACGATGGAACCGCTGTCGAAAGACATGTCCAGATCATGGACGAGCCGCATGAGCTTGTGGATGCGGTAAACGTCGCGCAGCCGGAAAAGGTATTCCTCGGCGCCGGTCTTCTTCGGAGTGATCCACCCAAGCTCGATGAGCTCGGCCACGTCGGCGGGCCGGATGGCAGTCAACTCCACCAACTGGGCCCAGGCCACATATTCGCTCCGCTCCGGCAGGTTGAGGCCGGGGAGCCGCATCATCATCTGCTTCAAACGTTTGGTGGTCATGGCTGGCTAGAACTCCCTCGGCTTGAAATTGGACTGGTCGCGCAACTTTTCCCACAACTCGCGCTCGTCTGCGCTGAGGATGTCGGGCACCTGAATCATGATCCGCACGTACTGGTCGCCGCGCCGGGCACCGCTGCCCAGCCCCTTGCCCTTGACGCGGAGCTTCTTGCCCGAGCCGATGCCCGGAGGAATCTTCATCTCCACGGCTCCGTCCAGGGTGGGAATCCGCACGGAGGCGCCGAGGGCGGCCTCCCACGGAGCCAGCTTCAGGTCGAGGATAACGTCGTTGTCATTGACCTTGAACATGGGGTGCGGCATCAGCTTGATCTTGAGATACAGATCTCCCTTGGGCCCGCCGGCCATGCCGGGGTTGCCCTGTCCGGCCAGACGGATTTTCTGTCCGTCCTTGATGCCCGCAGGCACATTGACCTCCAGGGTCTTGGTGTGCATGCGAGGGATGCCGTCCGGACCGGCCACCTGCTCCTGCAGGGTGATGGACTTGCTTCCGCCCCGGTAGGCCTCGTCCAGGGTCAGCTCGTACGTGGCCTCGGAATCAGAGCCGCGCCTGGGGCGCTGCTGGTAACCGCCGCCACCGAAGCCGCCCTGCGAAAAACCTCCCTGGGAAAAGCCGCCGCGGAACGAACCGCCTCCGCCACCACCGAAGATGGTCTCGAAGAAATCGGAGAACCCCGCTCCACCGCCCGGGAAACCGCCTCCACCGAAGTGGACGTTCTCGTAGCCCGGCGGGGGCTGGAAGTTCTGCCCGTGCTCCCAGTCGGAACCGAACTGGTCGTAGAGCTTGCGCTTCTTCTCGTCTTTGAGAACCTCGTAGGCCTCGTTGATCTCCTTGAACTTTGCCTCGGCCGACGCATCATTGGGATTGAGATCGGGATGGTACTTCCGGGCCAGCTTCTTGAAGGCCTTGGCAATCTCATCCCTGGATGCGGACCGGGAAACGCCCAGCAGCTTGTAGTAGTCTTTGTATTCCATTGATTACGCGTTCCTTTCTCTCTAACGAAATCGATTGTCGCTTCAGGTTTTAATGGTAATATGCCAAGATCAGGTGTCAAGATGGAAAACGGAAAAAGAAGGATATTTTTCCACAGTTTTTCCACAACCCTTCCATGCGAGGAGACACGCAATGAGACATACCACACGCGCGGTCCTTTGTCTGATAACCATTTGCCTGGCCGGCGCAAGCGTCGCCTGGACCCCATGGGGAGCCATCTACGAGTCGGCTCGGGACGAACGGAGCGTCTCGCAACAGGCGGACGACAAACGGATATCCCTGGACATCAAGAGCCAGCTGGCGGACAGGGACGGGAAAAAGGCGCTCAAGGTGCACGTCTATTGTTTCATGGGCAGGGTCTACCTGGTCGGTGCCATCGATGACACCGACTTTCGCAAATTCGCGGTCAAGACCGCCAAGTCGATCAAGGGAAACAAGGGAGTGACAACGCACTTCGTCAAGGAGACGGACACCACCGCGGACGACCTGGAAGTCGCCGCCTCTGTCCGGGCCGCGCTCATCGCCGAGGGCGACCTGAGCGCCACCCAGATCGAAACCGAGACGATGAACGGCGAAGTCGTCATGGTCGGCATGGTGCGCTCCAAGGCCGACGCCAAGCTGGCGATCAAGGTTGCAAAGGGAGTGGAGGGGGTCCGGAAGGTGACGTCCTACCTGATCCCGCCGAAGTAGCTCAGAGCCCCACGGCCAGGGGGAACGCCTCACCCGGTTCGCATTGACCGTTCTTCAGGGCGCGGACAAGGTCGCTCGACGACGTCACGGGGACGGTGAACCGGGTGGGAAAACACCCCAGTTCGTGAATGCAGTGGGCATCGGAACCGGCAACCCGGGGCAAGCCGTTTATGGCCGCGTGCTTCTCGGCGAGCCGGTCATCGCGCAGGCTGTTTCGCCCGTTGCGCACCTCTATGGCGGCTACATTTTCACAGGTCACGCAAGCGATGTCCGAAGGCCTCCAGGCCCGGAACGGATGGGCGGCCACCACAGCGCAATCACGCTCCTTAATGGCGGAGAACAGCCCGTAGGCATCCATGCCGGAGGGAAGGGAACGAACATCACCATAAACGAGATAGTCGCCCTGCGGTGTGGAATATTCCATTCCGACAAGGAGGAGCAGCCCGTCGGGCTGGAAACCTTCCTCGATTTGTGCCAGAACGGCAAGAGAATCGTGATCGGTCACACAGACTCCGTCCAAGCCCATGGAGCGGGCTTCGGCGAGAATCTCGGCAACCGACATGCAGCTGCATGGCGAGTTGTCGGAATGAACATGCAGATCGATAAGCATGGAACAATCATAGCTCTCGATCCGACATAAGAGCAACGCGATAATATTTATGAATTCAATTTCAATAATCGACATAGTCTATACTGAATCCGGAGATTAATGTGCCGAAAACCTGCGTACTCGTACTCCTCGACGGTCTGGGCGACAGGGCCCACGGAATGCTCAACAACAGGACTCCGCTCCAGGCGGCGGAAACGCCCTACCTGGACAAGCTCGCTGCCATGGGCTCAACCGGCCTTTTCCACGCCGCAAAACTCGGCCAGCCTCTGCCCAGTGAGAACGCCCACTTCGCCATGTTCGGTTCGCCCAGGCACGAGTTCCCCGGACGGGGCCCGCTGGAGGCTCTGGGCGCGGATGTGGACTTCGGCGAGAACGACATCGCCATGCTCGCCCATTTTACCTCGGTGCTGTTGACTCTGGAAAACCAGATGGTCCTCAAGTACGACCGCATCTGCGGCACGCCCGAGGAGATCGACGCGCTGCATGCCGCCGTGGACAACTATGAAAAGGACGGCATCACCATCAGGCTGCACAAGACCGGGGGCATGTTCTCGGTCCTGACCATGTCCGGCGACGTGTCACCATACATCACCGACTCCAACCCCATGGTCAACGGCCGGTTCATCTCCGCCATCCGCCCTCTGGAAGCCTACCGGGACGACCCTGCGGCGGTCCGCACGGCGAACGTGCTGGCAGACTACCTGCGCTGGGCCTATCACCGCCTCAGCGCGGTCAAGGAGAACGAACTGCGCGTCCGCCAGACCCTGCCGCCCATCAACGGTCTGGTCACCCAGCGTGCCGGGCAACTCTGCCCGAGGGTATCCATGCGCAACCGCTACGGGCTCAACGGCCTCTCCATTGCAAGCGGACACATGTACCGCGGGCTCGCCCGCTTCCTGGGCATGGAGTTCCACATGGTGCGCGACTCCCGGGACCAGGAACGCGACCTGGCGGAACGCATCGACGTGGCCGGGGCCATGATCTCCAAATACGATTTCATCCATGTCCACACCAAGGCCCCGGACCAGGCCGCGCACACCAAGTCGCCCAAGGCCAAGGTCAAGACCATCGAGGCTTTGGACCGTGGCCTGGCCGCGTCCCTGGACCCGCTCCTGCACAATGACGACGTGCTGGTGGTGGTCACGGCCGACCACTCCACCCCAAGCGCCGGACCCATGGTGCACTCCGGTGAACCCGTGCCGGTCATGTTCATCGGCGACGGCGTACGCAGGGACGAAGTCGCCCGCTTCGACGAAATCGCCACGGCCGGAGGTGCGCTCTCCTGCCTTCGAGGCGAGGAGATGATGTTCATGATCCTCAACTATCTCGACAAGGCCCGCCTAAGAGGCATCCACGACTCCGCCGCCCCCCAGGAATTCTGGCCCGGCGACTACGATCCGCTGATCGTGGGGGAACCGGAGGGGGAATGAGCAGACACCCCCTCGGGCTCATTCACGGACGCTTCCAGGTCCTGCACAACGACCATCTGGTCTACCTGCTGGCGGGCAAGGCCCTCTGCGACCATCTCATTGTGGGCGTCACCAACCCCACGCCCGAGGAAAGCGCCGAGGAAGCGGCCAATCCGGCGCGTTCCGCACCGGAGAACAACCCGCTGTCCTACGAGGAACGCGAAAGCCTTATCCGGGCCGCCTTCAAGGAGAAAGGCATCCCGGAAGGCAGCTATGAAGTGATCCCCTTCCCCATCTGCAAGCCTGAGAAAATCAGGGAGATAGCGCCTGCGGAAGCGGTATACTACCTGACCATCTATGATGCCTGGGGGCACGAGAAGAGAAAACGGCTCGAAGGCCTCGGCCTGCGGACCCACGTCATGTGGGAGCGCCCGCAAGAACATAAGGGCATCTCCGCCACCGACGTCCGCCGCGCCATGCGTACGGGCGGCGAGTGGCGCCACATGGTGCCGCCCGCCGTGGCCGCGCTCCTCGACGAATGGAACATTCAGGAAAGGCTGGCAGGCTCTTCCGGGTCGTAATCCCTGGTTTCGCGGTTGTAGCAGTAGCGGCAGTGTCCTGGCCGCCGAAACCAATGTATGAGCGCTGCCCCTGCGGCGAAACCGCCCACGTGCGCCCACCACGCCACCCCGCTGGCCGCCTGTCCATGGGCTATGATCCCGGACGCAATCTGCGTCAGAAACCAAATTCCGAGAAAGACACCTGCTGGTATGCGCAATATGAGCGGGAAGATGAAGACCGGGATCAGGGTGAGCACCCGCCCGTGCGGGTAGAGCACCACGTATGCGCCCATGACCCCGGCAATGGCTCCCGAGGCACCGATGATGGGAATGGGAGAAGCGCGGTCGAACACCATGTGCAACGCCACGGCTGCCAGGCCGCAGATGAGATAGAAGGCCATGAACTGCCCGTGCCCGGTCACGTCTTCGATGTTGTCCCCGAAGATCCAGAGCATCCACATGTTCAGGATAAGGTGCAGCCACCCGCTGTGCAGGAACATGTAGGTCACGAACGGCCAGCCCAGAGTGTCGGGATACCCGGCCCGGGCGGCCCACTCCGGTTCGAAGAACCGGGCCGGAACCACGCCGAAAAGGTGGACAAGATAGGTCAGCCCGCCCCGGTCCAGGCTGTGGGTATAAAGAAAGACCAGCACGTTGAGCCCAATGATGATCCCGACCATGATCGGCGGGGTCACGCGCGGGACATTATCGCGCAGGGGGATCACGCTCCGCCCTCCTCCGTGCCGGGTTCCCCGGCCAACTCATCAGCCAACTGCACTGCCAATCGGGGCCACAGGGCTTCAAGCCAGGACTCGAAGGCTCCGTTCCGCTCCGCGAAACGCTTTTCGGCCCAATGCCGCAATCGACTCGCCTCCTGCTCCAGCTCCGCGAGCCCCGCGCAGTTGTCCAGGACGATGTCACAGGCGGCCAGCTTGTCGCCTTCCGGCCATTGCCAGGAGTCGAATACAGCCAGCGTTTCCTCATCCAGGCCGCGTATCCGTCGCAATTCGCCGGTGCGCTTCTCCGCCGGGCAACTGACACCGGCAACGGCGTCCACCATACCCGACTCGTGCCAGCCCCCTTCCAGCAGCAGCGGGATTTCGGCATAGGCCGCTTCCGCGTCCCGGTTGGCCTTGAAAAACAGCTCGCACTCATGGCGCACCATGGGATGGACCATCTCCATAATCTCGCGACGCAGAACATCCGAGGCGCGCATGGCCTCAAACAACGCCGTTTTGTCCACGCTCCCGTCCTCTCTGGAATACTCGCCGCCGAACCGCTTGGCGATAAGAGACGCACCGTCGCCGCCCGGGCCGTACAGAGAGGCCACGGACTCGTCGGCGCTGAAAACCGGCTCGTTTTCCCGGCGCAAGGCCGAAGCCAGTGCGGACTTGCCCGAGCCGGGCATGCCCACGATGCCCACGCGCAGGCACTCCCGCTGCAATCCTGCGAGCAGCGAGAGGAAGTCGTCGGGCGGGGTGCGCCAGAGGGTAATCACCTCACCCGAAGCAGGGTGGGTGAAGGAAAGATAAAAGGCGTGCAGCATCTGCCGAGGGGCCAGTCCGGCCAGCCGGTCCTCCCGCCGACTCCACTCGGCGTTCTCTCGCGGACCATAGACCGCGTCCCCCAGCAGCGGATGGCCGATATGGGCCATGTGCACGCGAATCTGGTGGGTCCGGCCGGTGTGGATGCGCACGGCAACCAGGCTGGCCAGTCCGCGCGGGCCGGTCCAGAGCACGCGGTAGTCGCTGCGCGCTTCGCGCCCGCCCTTGTGCACGGCCATGCGCGTTTTGTGGGAGGGATGCCGCCCGATGGGCGCGTCAATGCTCCCTTCGCCCCGCTCCGGCTTGCCGTGAACGATGGCCAGGTAGACCTTGCGCACCCGCCTCCCGGCGAAGTCCGAAGACAGGGCCAGCCGATCCGCCTCGGTGCGCGCGGCCACGATGAGGCCGGAAGTGTCCTTGTCCAGCCGGTGCACGATGCCGGGCCGCTGCCCGTCCATGCCGGAGCGCTCCGCAGCCATGTCGGGACAGCGGTGCAAGAGATGATTCACCAGGGTCGGCCCAGGCTCTCCCGGCGCGGGGTGAGTGGTCAATCCGGCGGCCTTGTCCACTACCACCACATGTTCGTCCTCGAACACCACGTCAAGGTCGCCGGACACAGGCTGGGCAGCGTCCTCGCCGGGGGCCGCATCACCAGCGCCGAGGGCCAGGCTCTCGCCGCCTGAAAGCTTGTGCTTGCCCTTGTCCACGATCTCGCCGTCGACCAGAGCCAGGCCGGACTCGATCCACTGCTTTATGCGTCCGCGCGAAACGCCCTCGTCAGCCAGCTCCCGAGCCCAGAACTTGTCCAGGCGGACGCCCCGGTCCGACAACTCGGCATCCCGCTCCCAATGATCCGTTTTTTTCTCTTCCGTCATGGGCCGGAGGATATACCGGGAATCATTGGAAAGTAAATTTTAATCTAGGCTGGCCTTATACCGGGTGGGGAAATTGTCCCTTGACCCACTGCGCCCATCAGAATAAAAAAAGGAAGTTTTGCGCAATTGAAACATTTCAGAAAATTATTCGACAACCACACCTTCAAGGAGGCTGCCCGTGGCATTGCACCTGGTAGATCACCCGCTTATCCGACACAAAGTCGGCATCCTGCGAAAGCACGACATCTCAACCAGCCGGTTTCGTCAACTGGCCAACGAGATTACCCGCCTGCTGACCTACGAGGCGACAAAGGATTTCGAGACCGAAAAGATCACAATCCAGGGCTGGGCAGGCGACGTCGAGGTCGACTGCATCAAGGGCAAGAAGGTCACTGTGGTTCCCATCCTGCGCGCAGGCCTGGGCATGATGGACGGCGTGTTCGACATGATCCCGGGAGCCAAGGCCTCCGTGGTCGGTTTCTACCGCGACGAAGAGACCCTCCAGCCGGTCCAGTACTACGTCAAGCTGGCCAGCCAGATGAGCGAGCGCACCGCCCTCATCCTCGACCCGATGCTGGCCACCGGCGGCACCCTGGACGCCACCATCAAGCTGCTCAAGGATTCCGGCTGCACCTCCATCAAGGGATTGTTCCTGTGCGCCGCCCCCGAGGGCATAGACCGCATACTGGGGGCCCACCCCGACGTGGACATCTATGTCGCTTCGGTGGACGAGAGGCTCAACGACATCGGCTACATCATCCCCGGTCTCGGCGACGCGGGGGACAAGATATTCGGCACCAAATAGGTACCAAGGCACGCTCGACAGCGTGCCTTTTTTTGGGACATTTTCATATTGACGAGGCGCGCGTCCGGTGGGGGCATTGGGACGCGGCTGCCTGAAACACGAGAGGAGTTTGGTAAATCATGAGTGACGTTCATTCCACCGAGTACAGTTTCAAACCGAAGGATGCGCTACTGGGGGCGCAGATGCTCTTCGTCGCCTTCGGCGCGCTGGTCCTGGTCCCGCTGCTGACCGGCCTTGATGCCAACGTGGCGCTGTTCACCGCAGGCGCGGGCACCCTGGTTTTCCAGGTCGTCACCAGAGGCAGGGTCCCGGTATTCCTGGCCTCGTCCTTTGCCTTCATCGCGCCCATCATCTACGGCGTGCAGACCTGGGGAATTCCCTCCACCATGTGCGGCCTGTTCGCGGCGGGCGTCCTCTACGTGATCATCTCCACCCTCATCCGCATCTTCGGCGTCGGCATGCTCCGCCGGGTGCTGCCGCCCGTGGTCACCGGCCCGGTGATCATGGTCATCGGTCTGATCCTGGCCCCCGTGGCCGTTCACATGGCCCTGGGCCGCACGGGTGACGGCTCGGCCTGGCTCGTGCCCAACACCACTGCCATGATCATTGCGGGCGTGGCCCTGATCACCACCATCTTCGCCTCGCTGCTGGGCAAGGGCTGGATCAAGCTCATTCCCATCCTGCTCGGCATCCTCGCGGGCTACGCGACCTCGCTCATCCTGGACGCCACCGGTTTCACCGCCGCCACTCAGGCCGCATTCGATCCCGGTCAGCTCCAGAACTGGACCGGCCCGACCCTGGTCAACTTCGGCAAGATCGCCGAAGCACCGCTCCTGGCCGTCCCCAATTTCACCTTCCCCACCTGGAACCTCGAAGCCGTCCTGTTCATCGTGCCGGTCGCCATCGCTCCGGCCATTGAGCACTTCGGCGACATCCTGGCCATCAGCGGCATCGCAGGCAAGGACTACGTCAAGGATCCCGGCATCCAGAACACCATGCTCGGCGACGGCCTGGCCACTTCCTTGGCCGCAGTCCTGGGCGGACCGCCCAACACCACCTACTCCGAAGTTTCCGGCGCAGTGGCCCTGACCCGCGCCTTCAACCCCGGCATCATGACCTGGGCTTCCATCACCGCCATTGTCCTCGCCTTCGTGGGCAAGCTCGGCGCGGTGCTGAACACCATCCCTGTCCCGGTCATGGGCGGCATCATGATCCTGCTCTTCGGCGCCATCACCGTCATCGGCATCAACACCCTGGTCCGTGCCGGCAACGACCTCATGCTGCCTCGTAACATGGCCATCGTGGCCGTCATCCTGGTCTTCGGCATAGGCGGCATGTCCTTCGACCTGGTCATCGTCAAGCTCGGCGGCATCGGCCTGGCAGGCATCGTGGGCGTGCTGCTCAACCTGATCCTGCCCTGCAAGGACTGCAACGACCCGCTGCCCGACGAGATCAAGGGCACCGACCCCGATCACCACACCGACCTGTAAGGGATACGCAATAAAAAAAGCGCCCTGGCCGATGCATCGGCCAGGGCGCTTTTTTTATTGTCTCCCCCGCCGCCCCCATCCCCTCTCACCCTTCTATACTTTTTGCCGCCGCTTCCCAGGGATGCCGTTACTGAAAAGCGGCTTGATTCAAACGAAAATCTTTCCAAACTCGAGTTGACTACGGGGGATGCCGCTATCTTTGCGCTCGACCCAACCGGCTGAAACCGTTACGGTGCCTCCATGAAACGCGACACCGTGACCGGATTGATTTTGACGTACCAGGGCGAACGTCTGCTGGAGAAATGTCTCGCCTCCCTCGACTTCTGCGACGAAATCCTTGTGGTGGATTCCGAGTCCACCGACAAGACCCGCGAAATAGCCGAGCGATTCGGCGCGCGCGTCATCGTCAACCCGTGGCCCGGACCGGTGAAGCAGTTTCAGCTCGCCCTGGCCGAAATCAAAACGGACTGGGTTATTTCCCTGGACCAGGATGAATTCCTCTCGGACGAACTTCGGGACAACATCACGGCCAAACTGGAGACGAACGAGCCGGTGGCAGGCTACTACACGCCGCGCAGCTCCTACTACTACAACCGGTTCATGAAGCACTCCGGATGGTATCCGGACTATCTCTTTCGCTTCTTCCGCGCCGGAAAGATGCAGGTCACAGCCTCGGGCGCGCACTACCATTTCGAACCGCTGGGCGACACGGCGAAACTCTCCGGCGACATCCTCCACTACCCGTACGAATCCTTCCAGCAGCACATGGAAAAGATAAACTACTACGCGGAGGAAGGGGCCAAGTCACTGCGCGAAAAAGGACGCAGGGGCGGCCTGTGGCGCGCCCTGCTCCATGCCGTGGGCCGTTTCTTCAAGCTGTACCTCCTCAAGGCGGGCTTCCTTGACGGCAAGGCAGGGTTCTACAACGCCATGGCCGGATTTTACTACACCTTCCAGAAATACATCCGGGTCGAAGAAAACGGCAAATGGGGCTAGCCCCGAATTTCACTCCCCGGCATTTCCCGCCCGCTTTCCTCCTCCTGCTTGCGATGAGAGCAGGTATCTTTTTTTTTAAAACCAGTTCCGCTGCCATGAACTTTCTGATATTGACTCTCACATCGGCATGTAATCAACCCGCGAGGAGGAAAAATGAACATCGATCCCCAAACCATTCAGCAACTTGTAGAAAAAGGAATCTCGCTCGTATCAATTCACGGGCTGAACATACTCATAGCCCTTTTTATTTTCGTCATCGGACGCTGGATCGCCAAGAGCCTGGCCCGGCTGACCAGGAAAGTTCTGATCAAGGGCCGCGTGGAGGAAACCCTCGCGACCTTCCTGCGCAACATAGTCTATTACGCACTCCTGGCGGCGGTGATCATCGCCGCGCTCGGCCAGGCCGGGGTCAACGTCACCTCCTTCCTCGCCGTACTCGGTGCCGCAGGCTTGGCCGTCGGCCTCGCTCTCAAGGACTCCCTGTCCAACTTTGCGGCAGGCGTCATGCTCATCATGCTCAAATTCTTCAAGAAGGGTGATTACGTCACCGTGGCCGGCGAGTCCGGCACGGTCACGGCCATCAACATCTTCAACACCATCCTGGCCACCCCGGACAACAGGCAGATCATCGTGCCCAACTCTTCGGTCCTGTCCGGCACCATCGTCAACGTCACGGCCAACGACACCCGCCGCGTGGACCTGGTCATGGGCATCGGCTATGACGACGACCTGCTCAAGGCCAAAAAGCTCCTGCAACAGATCGTCACCGAGGAACCCCGCGTCCTTGCCGACCCGGCGCCGGTCGTCGAAGTGCTGGAACTGGCAGACTCCTCCGTCAACTTCGTGGTCCGCCCCTGGTGCAAGACCTCCGACTACTGGGGCGTCTACTTCGCCATCACCGAAAAGGTGAAGCTGCTCTTCGACAAGGAAGGCATCTCCATCCCCTACCCGCAGACCGACGTGCACGTTTACAACACCAACCAGTAGAACAACGCCTGTCCAAAGCGCCCTGACCGACACATCGGCCAGGGCGCTTTTTTGTTTGCCTCCGGCGGCCGGGGGAAGGGGAGAGGGAAACCCTTTGAAAAGGGTTGTCCCTCTCCCCTTCCCCCGAACCCCCTTCCCCTCTCCTTTCCTAAACTTTTTCGAGCCGCTTCGCGGAGTGGTCATCAAGTTGGCAGGCCGCTGTTGTATATTCTGTCAGGAGCATGGAAGTGGATGCCTAACAAGAAGTTTGGTTGTCACCTGTTTTCAAGGAATGGAAACCCAATCGGCATGAAGGTGCGTTGGGAGTGTGGGATGGTGAATACATGAAAAAATCCAAACCGCGCCTGAAGCTATTGCCTGGCTGGCTACCTTTGGACAAGGCGTGTCCCGCCTGCGGGGCCGGACTGCTCAACTCTCCGGAGGTCGGCACAACCAGCCAGTGCTGGCTCTGCCCGATCCGCTTCCGGTGCGAGCAGAAGTGGTTCAAGCTGGAGAAAGAAGCCACCTCGTTCGATGCGGCTCCCGAAAAGGGACGCGGGACTCTAGGCAACGGACATACACGCTAGTTCACCCTATCGAAACCGAAGGGACGCGCCCTTGCGCCCTTCCACTGCCACCGTGCTATAGTTCCAGGCGGGCTCCCACCTCTATGACCTTGTCGGACGGAATGCGGAAGAAGCCGACCGCGTCCATGGCATTGCGAGAAAGGAAAAGAAAGAGATTGGAACGCCAGCGTCCCATGGCCGGATTTTCGCCCACCGTAAGTTTCTCCCTGCCGAGGAAAAAGCTCGCCCTGTCCAGGTCGACGTCCAGCCCCTGCCCCTTGCACAGGGAAAAAATGATATCAATGTCCGGCTGTTCCATGAAGCCGAACCGAGCCACGATGCGGCAGATGCCCGAGCCGAGCCGCTCCACCTCGATTTTCTCGAAGTTCGGCACCCGGGGCACCTCCTCGGTGCGGATATGCAGGAGGAACACCTCGGCATGGAGAATCCTGTTGTGCCGCAGATTCTGAAGCAGGGCCACCGGCACGATGTCCCGGCTCCGGGTCAGAAAAAAGGCCTGCCCCTTGATACGCTCGGGCCGTTCCTCGCCGATACGCGCCAGGAAGTCATTGACGCTTGACGTCAGCTTCCGCGACTTGACCGCCAGTATCTCGCTGCCCCGCCTCCAGGTAATCATCACCGTAAAGAATGTCAGGCCAACGGCCAGGGGGAACCAGGCACCGTGAAAGATCTTGGTCATGTTGGCCGCGAAAAAGGACAGGTCCACGGCGAAAAAGAGCGACGTCAGGGTCGCGGCCGCAGCTAGCGACCAGCGCCAGTGCTGCCTGAGAATCACAAAAAACAGAGTGGTGGTTATCAGCATGGTAGCGGTGACGGCTACGCCGTATGCTGCGGCCAGCTTGCTGGACGACTGAAAGCCGAACACCAGACCGATGGTACAGGCCATCAGCAGCCAGTTCACCGGGGCGACATATATCTGCCCCCGATGGGAGACCGAGGTGTGCCTGACCCTGAGCCTCGGCAGGTACCCCAGCTGAATCGCCTGGCTCGTCAGGGAAAAGGCGCCGGTGATCACAGCCTGGGAGGCGATGATGGTGGCCATGGTGGCCAATGCGACCATGGGGATGAGCGCCCACGACGGCACGATGGCGTAAAAGGGATGGTAGGCGTCAGCCGGATGATTCAGCAGGTGCGCCCCCTGCCCGAAGTAGTTGAGGACCAGACAGGGCAGGACGAGCCCGAACCAGGTCAAACGGATGGGACGCCGTCCGAAGTGTCCCATGTCCGCATAAACCGCCTCGGCTCCGGTCGCCACCAGAAAGACCGCTCCCAGCACCACAAAGCCGTGCAGCCGGTTGTCCAGAAGAAAGGCGAGGCCGTACCATGGCGAGAAAGCCTTGATCACCTGCGGCGTGCGGAGGATCTGCGACAGCCCGAGCCCGGCAAGGGCGATCATCCACACAAGGATAACCGGGCCGAACAGCGTTCCGACCCGGGCGGTGCCGTGTTTCTGGATGAGGAACAACCCGGTCAGGATGGCCAGGGTAACGGAAATGATGTGCGGCTGGAAAGCGGGTTCGATGTGCCCCAGCCCCTCCACCGCGCTCAGCACTGAGATCGCCGGGGTGATCATGCCGTCTCCATAGAGCAGGCAGGCCGCGAACAGCCCGAGGGCCACCAGGGTCCGGCCAACGGCGCTCCGGTCCGCCCCGCCCGCTTTGACCAACGAGGTCAGTACCAGCACACCGCCTTCGCCGTGACTGTCGGCGCGGAGAATGAACAGCAGATATTTTATGGTGACGATAAGCAGCAGCGCCCAGAAGATGAGGGAGAGCACGCCGAGTACATTGGCGGGAGTCACCGCGATACCGTACTCCCCGTGAAAGCATTCCCGGAGCGCGTACAGCGGACTGGTGCCGATGTCTCCGAAGACAATGCCCAGCGCAGCCAACGACAGAGCCGCCAAGCGGCGCCCGGAAGGGTTGTCAGCAGTACTATCCATTCTTGCAGATTTACTGCCGTGGACAGAGGAAGTCAATTCAGTGCAAACAATAACCGACAGGCGACGAGCCTAAACGCCCGAGACTAAAGGGAGGCTTTCGGAAATGGCACAACGCTCCCAGCGACACGGAAGTGCCGCTACAGGGAAGGCCCCGATGCCGCAAAAACGATCAACGCCGAATGGAGGCTTTCGAGAGTGGTGCAGCCGCTAGGCGGAAGCGTTCGCGCTTCCCACAGGCGTATCCCAACACACCGAGGACAGGCTCAACGCTCCCAGCGACACGGAAGTGCCGCTACAGGGAAGACCCCGATGCCGCAAAAACGATCAACGACGAATGGTGGCTTTCGAGAGTGGTGCAGCCGCTAGGCGGAAGCGTTCGAGCTTCCCACAGGCGTATCCCAATACGCCGAGGACAAGCGCAACGCTTCCAACGACGCGGATACGCCGCTATCGGAAGCCGACGTTAGGATTACTGTGCGTCGATCCAGGCGTTGGCTTCCTTGACGTCCAGGGTGCCAACGTAGATGGCGCGACCCGAGATGGCGCCCTCCAGGCCCTTCTTGGACAGCGGATAAAGCGCCTTGATGTCGTCGAGGGTGTGCACGCCGCCTGCCGCGATGACCGGAACGGACGTCTTGCCGCACAGGGTCTCCAAACCGAGAACGTTGACGCCGGTCTGCATGCCGTCGCGGGAGATGTCGGTGTAGACGATGAAACGGATTCCGTCGGCTTCGAGGCGGGGCAGCACGTCGTCGATAGTCAACCCGGCGTCCTCGACCCAGCCCTTGGTCTTGAGCCGTCCGTCCACCGCATCCAGGGACACGCCGATGCGACCTGGCAGCGCCCGGCACAATTCCGAGAAACGGTCCGGCTCTTCGAGGGCCATGGTACCGATGATCAGACGGTGTACTCCGGCCTCAATGTAATTTTGGGCAGTCTCGATGTCGCGGATACCGCCGCCCAACTGGACCGGGATGTCGATCTCGGTGCAGATGGACTTGATCAGGTCGAAGTTCTTGGGCATGCCGGAAAAGGCGCCGTCCAGGTCCACTACATGGAGGTAGCGGGCGCCGAGTTCGGCCCAATGGCGGGCCTGGGCGACCGGATCGGTGCCGAACACGGTGACCTGGTCTTCCTTGCCCTGGGCCAGGCGGACGCATTCACCGTTCTTGATGTCTACAGCGGGGAAAAGAATCATAATCCGAGTTCCGTGAGTTTTTCTTCGATGCCGTCCGAGGCCAGACGGGTTGCGGTCACCCATTTGCCGCCACGGTCAGCGAACTTGCGGGCCGTGAACAGATTCTCCATGAGGGAGACCTGGGTTTCTTCGTAGCGGGCGCGCACCATGCGCTCCTGCTTGACGTCTATGAGGTAAAATTCAAGGGATACCGAAGCCGGGGTCTCGACCCCGTTATCGCTGCCCACGCGCTCACGCCAGTAGGTAACCTGGGGCACCAGGAGCAGGTCGACCTGCATGCACTTGCCCACGCCCAGCCAGTATTTCCAGGCCGAAACCTTGGGCAGGCCCGATTCCTCGAACACCACCACGTCCTCACACTGCTTGACTGCGGCGGGAGTGATGTAATCGAAGACTTGGTGGCGCTGCAGCGTCTCCCGCAAGATGCCATCGAGGGCGTCAAGTGTCCCGTCGGGCACCGGGTGCCCCTCTTCATCGAGGTAGCCCGCCAGGATCTGCCAGTTGTAGATGGGATTGGAGAATCCAGCCACGGCGAGCTTGCCTTCGGGACGAGGCACGGCGGCGGTGCGCTTGCTGGTTCCGCAACCGGCGGTCAGCAACAGGGAAAGAGCCAGGGCCGCAAAGGTGACTAAAGAAAACGTGCGTCGCATCAGTCGAGACTCCCTTTGGTGCTGGAGACGCCCTTGCGCCCGACTCGGACGGCCTGGCCGAGGGCGATGCCCATGGCCTTGAAGGCGGCTTCCAGAAGATGGTGGCCGTTTTGGCCGTAGGCGTAGTGAACGTGCAGGTTCATGCCCGCCTTGTAGGCAAAGGACTTGAGAAATTCGCGCCATACGTCCTTTTCACCACCGCCGATGAGGGCAGGCAGCAGGTCGTCGGCATAGACGATATAGGGACGGCCCGAAATGTCGACCACCACTTCGGCAAGAGCCTCGTCCATGGGCACCTTGGCACTGGCCACGCGGACAATGCCCTTCTTGTCGCCCAATGCCTCGCCCAGAGCCTGGCCGAGACAGAGCCCGATATCTTCAAGGGTGTGGTGGGTGTCGATCTCCAGGTCTCCCTTGCAGGTCAGGTCCAGGTCGAACCCGCCCCAGAAGGCGAACAGGGTGAGCATGTGGTCGGCGAATCCGATGCCGGTGTCCACCTTGACCTTGCCCTCCCCCTCGAGCGTGAGGGTCAGCTTGATATCCGTCTCGTTCGTAGTCCGAGCCACCGTTGCCTGGCGCACCATGGGCTCCTCCTTTGCTCAACAATACATAGATGGTATGAGCGCGACTGTATAGTAAATCTCTAGAAAAGGAAACCGGGCGGAGACGCCATTTTCACGCCCCGCCCGGATTGGGATCATTATGCCTTTTCGGTTTCCGCCTCGTCGCCATCAGGCTCTCCGGCATCCTCTTCCCCGGCGGCATCCTGTTCGGAAGCGGCATCCAGGGCGGCCTGCTTGGCCGCTTCCTCCTCCGCCTGCTTTTTGAGATGCCGCTTCTCCTTCTTGCCGAAGAAGAAGGCCACCCAGATGCCCAGCTCGTAGAGCAGGATAAGCGGACCGGCCATGAGGCACTGGGTGAACGGATCGGGCGGGGTCAGGATGGCGGCCACGACAAATCCGATCAGGATCGCGTACTTGCGCTTCTTGCGCAGTCCCGTGGACGACACCATCCCCAGCCTGGCCAGGAAGAAGATGAACAGCGGCAACTCGAAAACAAAGCCGAAAGCGAAAAGGAGTTTCAGACAGAAACTCAAGTATTCGTTCAGCTTGGGTGTAAACTGAATGCCCTCGGTAGAAAAGCTCGCGAAGAACTCGAACCCGTAGGGAAAGACGATGAAGTAGCCGAACAACGCGCCAGCGGTGAAGAAGATGGCCGAAACCAGGGCCATTGGGATCATCCACTTGCGCTCGTGGGCGTACAGGCCCGGGGCGATGAAGCCCCAGATCTGGGCAAAGACGTAGGGGCTGACCAGAAAGAGGCCGGCCACGATGGCTATCTTGATGTGCGAGAAAAACGCTTCCGCCGGGTAGGTGTACTGGAAGTGTCCTTCCTGGGCCACCTGCATGAGCGACTGCTGGAGGGCGTTGACGAAGAGATCGATCTGCTGGCTGTGCTGGAATCCTTTCTCGGCCAGCACCTGGGTCAGGGCCTGGCGCAGGTCGTCGAAGAAGCCGAGAGGCAGTTGCGGCTTGGAGGCCATGCGCGACTGGAAGACCTGAATCATGGGAGCCATGAGGATGTCGAACATCCGGTCAGCGAACCCGTAACAGGCGACCATGCCCACGGCCACGGCGATGAAGCACTTGGTCAGCCGTACGCGCAGTTCACCGAGGTGATCAAGCAGGGACATCTGGGCGCCTTCGCCGTCATCCTCGCCATCGGGCTCGTCATCGGACCCATCTTCGGGCTCACCGCCTTCCGGTTCATCCGGGTCGGCAGGTTCGTCAACTGGCTCGGAATCCCCTGTCGGAGGCTCTCCGGAACCGCCGTCGCCCGCCTCTTCGGGCTGCGGATAAACCGGCGGCACGGTCTCGGACTGCGCTGCGGCATCAGCCTCGGTCGCGGCTTCAGCATCGGCAAGATCCTCTTGCCAGGATTTCTCGGCGGCCTTGCCCTCCATGTCAAAGGGCGCGGGGGTTTCCTCTTCCTCCAGGGAAGGATCGTCATCCGGCACGGCGGCCGTCTCCCCGGTCTCCAGTTCCTTCACGTCGTCTTTGTCGGAAGCCATCGCCACCTCTAAGCGTCTTCGGCTTTTTCGACAGTGGCGGCCTGGGCCTGGGCCTTTTCCAACTCCGCCTTGGCGGTCTCGGCCTCGGCCTTGGCAGTCTGGGCTTCCAGCTTGGCCTTCTCCGCCTGACGACGGGCCAGCTCTTCCTCGACTTCGCGCTTGCGGGCTTCGGCCTCGGCCTTAGTGACTTCCTCGTCCAGGGTGGACTTGACGTCATTGCCCATGCGCTTGAATTCGGCCACGCCCTTGCCGAGGGAACGCAGCATTTCCGGCAGTTTCTTCGGACCGATGACGATAAGCGCCACAACACAGATGATCAGCAGTTCCGGGCCACCAATTCCAAACATATTTCTACCTTTGTCGCAGGAGTTAACGCGTTATTCCCATTCGATGGTGGACGGCGGCTTGGAGGAAATGTCCAGCACCACGCGGTTGACGCCCTTCACTTCGTTGATGATCCGGTTGGACATGCGGGCCAGCAATTCGCTGGGCAGCCGCGACCAGTCGGCGGTCATGGCGTCCAGGCTGTCCACGATACGCAGAGCAACGACGTTCTCGTAGGTCCTGTCGTCGCCCATGACACCCACCGTCTTGAGCGGGAGCAGCACGGCAAATCCCTGCCAAACCTTGCGATACCAATCCGAGGCAACCATTTCGTTCTGCACGATCCGGTCGGCCAGACGGAGAATCTCCAACCGTTCCTCGGTCACTTCGCCGATGATGCGGATGGACAGGCCCGGTCCAGGGAAGGGCTGACGCCAGATGATGTGTTCGGGCAGGCCCAGTTCGTAGGCGGCGCGCCGCACTTCGTCCTTGAACAGCTCACGCAGGGGCTCAACCAGCTTGAGATTCATCTTTTCAGGCAGGCCACCCACGTTGTGGTGGGACTTGATCACCGCAGAGGGGCCCTTGAAGGATTCGGACTCAATGACGTCCGGGTAGAGGGTGCCCTGGCCCAGGAACTTCACGCCGTCGATGGCCTTGGCCTCGCGGTCGAAGACCTCGATGAACTTGTAACCGATGATCTTGCGCTTCTTTTCCGGATCCTCAACACCCTTGAGATCGTCGAGAAATTCCTGGGAGGCGTCCACGAACTTGACGTTGAGGTCGAAGTGTTCGGCCAGGAAGCCGACGACCTCTTCTTTCTCGCCCATGCGCAACAGCCCGTTATCCACGAAAATGCAGTGCAGGTTCTGGCCGATGGCCCTGTGCAGGAGCACGGCCGCCACGGTGGAGTCAATGCCACCGGACAGGCCGAGCACGACCTTGGCGTCGCCAACCTGTTTCTTGAGGTCCTCGATGCAGGTGTCCACGAAGCTGGCCATGGACCAGGAGGGCTCCAACCCGGCGACCTTGAACAGGAAGTTCTGGATGATGATGTCACCGCCGGTGGTGTGCGCCACCTCCGGATGGAACTGGAGTGCATAAATTTTCTTGTCCACGTTGCCCATGGCACCGAACTCGATGGTGTCGGTCTTGCCCATGGGTACGAAGCCCTCGGGCAGCCCTTCCACTCTATCGCCGTGGGACATCCAGACGGTCAGGTCCTCCTTGTCCTCGATACCATCGAAGAGGACACAGTCGTTCATGGCCGTGAACTTAGCTCGTCCGTATTCGCGATCCTTGGACGAGACCACGTTGCCGCCCAGCTTGTGGGCGAGTAACTGCATGCCGTAGCAGATGCCGAGCACGGGAATTCCCATGTCCAGGTATTCCATGTTCAGGTCCGGGCACCCGCCCTCCAGGACGGAGGAAGGCCCGCCCGACAGGATCAGCGCAGACGGCTTGAACGCCTTGACCCGCTCGGGATCGACGTTGCAGGGATGGATTTCGGAGTAAATCCCGGCCTCGCGCACGCGGCGCGCTATGAGCTGGGTGAACTGGCTGCCAAAGTCAAGGATGAGTACTCTGTTGTCGTGCATGCGTTCCTCTCTAATTCACATCACGCAAAATGAAAAGCAGAAGATGCCCGCTTCCCGCCCAAGACAGGCTTTGCACCATGGCGGCGAAACAGGATGCGGACCACCGGAAGCCCGTCCGGGCAAGGCGATCCGCGGAAAATTTGCCTCCGCCCGCTCCGCATGCGTCCATGCCGCTTGCGGAACGGCGGCGGGGAGGCCCGCTGGGAGCCTCCCCTAAAACATGCCGTCCGACTAGCCGTCGCCGCGGTAGTTGGGGGCTTCCTTGGTGATGGTCACATCGTGGACGTGGGACTCGCGCAGGCCGGCCGGGGATATCTGCACAAGCTGGGACTTCTCATAGAGTTCCTCGATGGTGGCGCAGCCGGTGTAGCCCATGCCGGAGCGCAGGCCGCCGATGAACTGGTAGAGGGACTCGCCCACCTTGCCCCGGTACGGGACGCGGCCGACGATGCCCTCGGGCACGAACTTCTTGGACTTCTCCTGGAAGTAGCGATCCGAGCTACCCTGCTTCATGGCGTCGATGGAGCCCATGCCGCGATACTGCTTGTAGGTACGACCCTGGTAGAGAATGGTCTCACCCGGGGACTCCTCGGTGCCAGCCAGGACCGAGCCCATCATGCAGGAGTTGGCGCCCACGGCCAGGGCCTTGACCACGTCGCCGGAATACTTGATGCCGCCGTCCGCGATGATGCACTTGTCGGCTTCGCGAGCTGCGCGGTTGGCTTCCATGACGGCGGTGATCTGCGGCACGCCGACACCGGCCACCACGCGGGTGGTGCAGATGGAGCCGGGACCGATGCCGACCTTGACCGTGTCCACACCAGCTTCGATGAGCGACTTGGCGCCCTCGTAGGTGGCGATATTGCCGCCAATAAGCTGGACTTCGGGGAATGCGGAGCGCAGCTCACGAGCGGACTGGAGGATGTTCTCGGAATGGCCGTGTGCGGAATCCAGGACCAGGAAGTCGGCTCCGGCGTGAAGCAGCGCTTCGGAACGGGTCAGGCAGTCCTTGCCCACACCGATGGCGGCACCCACCAGCAGGCGGCCTCGGGAGTCCTTGACCGCGTCGGGGTACTTCTTGTGCTTGTTGATGTCCTTGATGGTGATCAGTCCCTTGAGACGGTTGTCCTGATCCACCACGAGCAGTTTTTCGATGCGGTGCTGGTGCAGCTTGCGCTTGGCCTCTTCGTTGTCGATACCCTCGGGCACGGTGACCAGATCGCGGCTGGTCATCAGCTCGGAGACGCGCGGATTGTCGTCCTTGACGAAACGGATGTCACGGTTGGTGATGATGCCCACCAGATGGTCGCCCTTGACCACGGGCAGACCGGAAATACGGTACTCGGACATGATCGCCTTGACCTTGCCCAGATCGTCATCGGGGTGAACGGTGATGGGATCGGAAATCATGCCGGATTCGGACTTCTTGACCCGGTCGATCTCCCTGGCCTGCTCCCGGATGGACATGTTCTTGTGGATGACCCCGGCCCCGCCGTGCCGGGCCATGGAGATGGCCATGCGCGCCTCGGTCACAGTGTCCATCGCCGCCGAAATGAGCGGGATGTTCAACTTGAGCAGCGGCGTCAGGTAGGTGGAGACATCCACGCTGTCGGGCAGCACGTTGGAATAGCCAGGCTGCAGCAGGACATCGTCAAAGGTTAATGCTTTATCAAGAATCTTGCTCATAAAATTCCTCCAGAGCGGTTTGCGTATGCACTGTATATGTGATCTCTTTGCAAAGTTCGATTATAAGACGCATAGGGTGCGCCCCCTCTCACCTTGTCCAGTATGTAGAAGGCCGGACGTTTCCGTCCGGCCTTGTAGCTTTCTCAGAGCCCCAGGTAGGCCCGTTTCACCTGCTCATCCGCCAAGAGCTTGTCGCAGGTGTCGGCGAGCACTATCCGCCCGTTCTCCATCACGTATCCGCGGTCTCCGATCTTGAGCGCCAGGTTGGCGTTCTGCTCCACCAGGAAGATGGTGGTTCCCGATTCCGCGTTGACCTTCTTGATGATGTCGAAAATCTGCCGGACCACCAGCGGGGCCAGGCCCATGGACGGTTCGTCCAGGAGCAGCAGCCGGGGCCGGGCCATCAAGGCTCGGGCGATGGCCAGCATCTGCTGCTCGCCGCCGGACAGATTGCCGCCCGGCTGTCTCCGGCGCTCGGCCAGGATGGGGAACAGGTCGTAGCAGTATTCCATATCCCTGGCGATGCCGTCCTTGTCGTTGCGCATGAACGCGCCCATGTCGAGGTTTTCCTGCACCGTCAGTTCAGGAAAGATGAGGCGTCCTTCGGGCACCTGGCAGATGCCCTGGCCCACGATCTTGTTGGGCGATTCCTTGGTGATGTCCTCGCCCTGGTACAGAACCTGGCCAGAACGCGCCTGAACCACGCCGCACACGGTCATGAGCGTGGTGGACTTACCCGCACCGTTAGCCCCGATCAGGGTAATGATCTCGCCTGCGTCGATATACAGGTCGATGTCGTAGAGGGCCTGGATGTTGCCGTAAAAGCTGTTGACGTTCTTGAGTTCCAGAATCCTAGCCATCGTGGTCCTCCCCGAGGTACGCCTTGATAACGTCCTCATTGCCCGCGATCTCCTCCGGGGTGCCGTCGGCGATCATCCGGCCGTAATCCAGCACGTAGATGCGGTCGGACATGGACATGACCATCTTCATATCGTGCTCGATAAGCATGATGGAGATGCCGAACTTTTCGCGAATCTTGATGATCAAATCCTCCAGGTCGCGGGTCTCCTGCGGATTCATGCCCGCTGCCGGCTCGTCCAGAAGCAACAGGAACGGGTCCGTGGCCAGGGCGCGGGCGATTTCAAGCCTGCGCTGTTTGCCGTAGGCTATGTTGGAGGCCAGCTCGTTGACGTATTCCTCCAAACCAACCAGTTGCAGCAGTTCATAGCTTCGCTGGATAACCGCCTGCTCTTCCTCGCGTGTGGCCTTGTTGCGGGAGACCGCGCCCCAAATGGAGGACTTGGTCCGGCAGTGAGTACCGATCATGACGTTCTCCAGGGCGGTCATGGACGGGAAGAGCCGGATGTTCTGAAAGGTCCTGGCCATGCCCAGCTCGGTGACGATGTTCGGCTTTTTGCCGTTGATCCGGCGGGTCTTGCCCGAACACTGGGGATCAATGAGCACGTCGCCGCGGGTGGGCTGGTAGATGCCGGTGATGCAGTTGAAGAAGGTGGTCTTCCCTGCGCCGTTGGGGCCGATGAGGGCCACGATTTCCTTGTCGTGCACCACGAGATCGACTTCATCCAGGGCGCGAATGCCCCCGAAGTCCTTGCTCACGGCGTTGACGTTCAAGACGGGATTATTCATTGCCTGCACTCGCGGGGTTAGCTTTGTATTCGTAAATCTTGCGCTTGGCGCTGATCAGACCCTGAGGACGGAAGACCATGACCAGAACCATGATCGCCCCGAACAGGAGCATGCGGAACTCAGCAAAGTCACGGAGATATTCCGGAACCAGGATGAGGATGATGGCTCCGGCGATGACGCCTCGGATGGAACCCATGCCGCCGATGACCACGATGGACAGGATGATGGCCGACTCCCAGAAGGTGAAGGACGCCGGGTTGACGAAGGTCGTCTTGGCCGCGAACACGACGCCGGCCATGCCCGCCCAGGTGGCGCCCAGGGCAAAGGCCATAAGCTTGGTCTTCATCTTGTCGATGCCCATGGCCTGGCAGGCGATCTCATCCTCGCGCAGGGCCAGCCAGGCGCGGCCGATACGCGAATTCTGGAGCCGGTTGACGCAGAAGATGGTCAGTACCAGCAGTCCTATCATGATGTAGTACATATAGGTGGTGGACCCGATGACGCCGAGCTTGGCGCCGAAGAACTCCGGGCGGGCGATGCGCGAGATGCCCGAGGGCCCCATGGTCACCTCGCCCCAGTTCTCCAGAACCAGGCGGATGATTTCGCCGAAGCCCAGGGTGACGATTGCCAGGTAGTCGCCTCGCAGCCGCAGGACCGGAAAACCGAGCAGCAGGCCGAGGATGGCCCCGAGCACCGCGCCCACGGGGAGCATAAACCAGAAGCCGACGCCCCAGTGCATGTTGCACAGGGCGTAGGCATAGGCGCCCACGGCGTAGAAGGCCACGTAGCCGAGGTCAAGCAGTCCGGCCAGGCCCACGACGATGTTCAGGCCGAGCCCGAGCACCACATAGACGAGGCAGGAGATCATGATGTTGGTCTGGTAGAGGTCGAAAACCTCGGGGAAGGCCAGGGCCAGGGCGGCGATGACGCCAAGCGCGACGAATTTGAGAATCTTGTGGGACTGGATGGTAGTCAGCAACGCCTCTGCGCGGCTCTCACCCTTGCTTTCGTCCTTCTTGAGTTCCTTGCGGGCGAGCAGCCAGCGCCAGACGAAGGAGCCGAAAAACACGGCCAGGACCACATAGCCGAGCCGCTGCCAATGCCAATCCACAGTATGTTCAATGGTATTGACGCGGATGACCATGATCGGAAAGGTCACGAAGGCGAACCAGACGGCGGCCAGGAAGGACTTCTTGAGCGCATGGGCGAAGCTGTCGCATCCGGCGCTCAGGAAAAATTGCAGGAATCCCTGCCTGTCCATGTTGTTGGTTTCGGTAGTCACGATATATTTCCTTGCGGCGGAAGACGCGGCCCGGGGGCCGCCTCAAAGTTAAACCTTCTGGATCTTTTCCTTGCCCATGATACCGGAGGGCCGGAAGATCAGGATCAGCACGAGCAGGCAGAACGCGAAGACGTCCTCGTAGTCAGAGGACACATAGCCGGTGGCAAAGGCTTCGGTCAGTCCGAGGACGAGACCTCCGAGCATGGCCCCGGGAATGGAGCCGATGCCGCCCAGCACTGCGGCGGTGAACGCCTTGATACCCGCGATGAAGCCGATGAAATAGTTGATCTGCCCGATGTGCGAAGCGATGAGCACGCCGCCCATGGCAGCCAGACTGGAACCGATGATGAAGGTGGCCGAGATGACCATATCAACATTGATGCCCACCAGCATGGCCATCTTGCGGTTCTGAGCCGTGGCGCGCATGGCCTTGCCGAGCTTGGTGTACTTGATGAACAGGGTAAGGCCCACGCAGACAGCGACCGTTACCGTAAGGATGGCCAGCTCGGAGGAGCTGAGCATGGAGCCCATGCCCTTCATGAAGTCGAACTCGGGGATCAGCTCGGGAAAGGGAAGAAAATCGGAAGTCTGGGCGAGCATCACGTAGTTCTGCAAGAAGATCGACATGCCGATGGCCGAGATGAGCGGAGAAAGCCTGGGAGCGCCCCGCAGGGGCTTGTAGGCGACCTTTTCAATGGTATAGCCGTACGCCGCAGCCCAGACCACTGCGCAAGCCATGGCGATGGCCAGGATGGCGATGCCTGGGAAGCCGAGCATGGTCAGCAGCCCGGCCACGATCAGGCCGGTGAACGCGCCGATCATGTAGATCTCGCCGTGAGCGAAGTTGATCAGCTCGATGATGCCGTAGACCATGGTGTAGCCGAGGGCGATGAGCGCGTAGATGCTCCCCCGGGTCAGCCCGCCGAACAGCAGTTCCAGAAAATATTCCATGTTATGTCCGTATAAATATAATAGCAGGGGACAGGCTCTGCACCTGTCCCCTGACCAATAAAGGTAATGTTTGGTTTCCTACTTGACTTCCGCGTACTTGCCGTCTTTCACCTGGTACACGGAGAAGCCGACACCCTCGGCATCGCCCTTGGCGTCGAACTTGATCTTGCCGACGGCGGTGTCCACGTACTGGGTACGCAGGGCCTCGGTGACCTTGTCGTAGTCGGTGGAACCGGCACGCTGAACAGCGGTCAGCAGGGCCTGGGCAGCGGCGTAAGCCTGGGAGAAGAACGGACCGGGATCTTCGCCGAACTCGGCCTTGTGGGCGGCGACGGCTTCCTGGTTCATGGGCACGGAGGACAGGTCCTTGGGACCGGTGGCGTAGACGCCCTCGGCGTACTTGCCGGCAACCTTGATGAAGGTGTCATCCTTCACGCCGTCATCAGACAGGAACGGCAGCTCCAGGCCCTTCTTGCGCATACCGGTGACGATCTTGGAAGCCTCGGGATGGTAACCGCCGAAGATGACGCCTTCAGCACCGGAGGACTTGATCTTCTGGACAACGGCGGAGTAGTCCACCGCGCCGGGGGTCACGCCTTCGAACAGGACGACGTCGATGCCGTCTTCCTTCTCGATGAACTGCTTGCAGAAGGAGGCGAAGCCCTTGCCGTAGTCACCCTTGTCGTGGATGACGGCGACCTTTTTCAGACCGAGGCTCTTGGCGAAGGAAACTTCGAGGGCAGCCTGGGCATCATCAGGAGCGATGGTGCGGAAGAAGTTCGGGTAGTCGCCGGACTGGGTCAGCGGCGGGTTGGTGGCGGAGGGAGACATGAGGATGATCTTGGACTCAAGGTAGATCGGGAGCGCGGCCTTGGTGGCGCCGGAGCAGATGTGGCCGAGAACGATCTTCACGTCTTCGGAAACCATCTTGGTGGCGGCGTTGGTGGCCAGCTCGGGCTTGCACTGGTCATCCTGAGCGTAGACTTCGACCATGGCGCCGTTCACGCCGCCGGCGGCGTTGAACTTGGCGGCCACGAGCTTGGCGGCGTTGACGGTGGGCAGGCCGTAGGAGGCCAGGTCGCCGGAGTGGGCACCGGCTACGCCGAGCACCAGTTTGGCAGCCGGAGCCGGGGCTTCGGCCTTTTCTTCACCTTTTTTCTCACCTTCGCTGCTGCAGGCGGCCAGCATGGCGACCATGGCGATGCACAGTGCGATCAGACGCAGTTTTCTCATACTTCCTCTCCTAAAATGTATAAGGTTCCAACAGGGACTCTGTTCACATACCAAATCATATCCGCGCGTTGGGCCACTCGTCTCCCCACGTGTAGCCCGGCGGAATGAAGTATTGTATTTAATTTGTGGAACTTGTCAACACGATAGGAACGTTCGATCGTCTCGGCAACAGGCTGGAATCACGAATGTTTTATTTTTCGAGCTCTTGTTTTGCCATCTTTATGAGTTCCGCATCTTCCTTTTCAACAGCCAACACTTTCTCGAAATACGTTCTGGCCTGATCTTGTTTTTCGAAATAATATTTGTGGATGACACCCAGATTGAACAACGCCAGCGTGTCCTCTGGTTCGACCTTGAGGACAGCCTCGTAGGCCGCAGCGGCCTCGGCGTAATCCTTCTTGTTGAACCTGGCGATGCCTATGGCCTTGAGCAGATGGACGTTGCCCGGCTCCAGCTTGTTGGCCTTTTCCAGCGGTTCCAGGGCACGATCCCAGGCGCGCATCATCAGGAAGGAATTCCCCAGGTTGATCAACGCCTTAACGTCATTGGGGTTCTTCTCCACCTGGATCATGTACTCGCGGACCTTGGCCATGGGGCCCTCTGCGCCGCCGGTCATGCCCGGAGGCGGCGTCATGGCGCCCTGCCCGGTCGATCCGGCGGGCTGCTTGACCTGCACGAACAGGTTCGGGTTGCGCATCCGGTAGGCGAAACTGGTCACGAACATGGCCGCGACACAAAACAACACTGCAATAATGACCGTCTTGCGGCCCATGGTCACGATGCTAGCCGTCATGGCCTTCCTCCAGAAGTTCGATCTGCCGCGCCCGCTTCTTCAGGCCCGCCTCGCGGGAAGCCAGAAAACAGAGGTAACCGACCAGGCCGAGCAAGACGGCGCTGTTGGCGATGAGGATATAGGTGGTCGCAGACATGTGCTTTTCCTTGTCTATTCCTGAATGTTATTCGTCGTCCCAGACCAGCCGGGCATCAAGTTCAGCCTGCCGCCCGAGCTGCCTCACCCGCGTCAGCAGGATGGCGCCCCAGACAAAACCGAAGGAGATCAATCCGGCAAAGACCGTGTGCCACATGCGCGCCTCCATGCCCGAGCCCTGACGGGCCAGGCCGTCCGGATGGGCGCTGCCCCACAACTTGGCCGCGAAAAAGACCAGCGGCACGTCGAGAAAGGCCACGATGCCGAGCACGGCACAGACCAGCGCCTTGCGGTCACGGCCCATGGGCGTTGCCCTGAGCACGAGGTATCCGGCGTACACATACCACATGATAAGCGCGGTGGTCAGCTTCGGGTCCCACAGCCACCAGTGGCCCCACTCCGCACGCGCCCAGGTCGATCCGGTGACCAGCGCCAGGGTGGCGAAGAGCACGCCGATCTCGGCGGCGGCCCCGGCAACGCGGTCAAAGGCGTCGTTGCGCTTGAGCAGGAACAGGATGGACGACACGAAAACCACGAAAAAGCTCACCAGCGCCCACCAGGAACACGGCAGGTGCATGTAGAAAATCTTCTGCACCGGCCCGGACTGGGCGATGGGCGCGTAAAACCAGATCATGTATTGTTGCACCAGCAGCGCGATGACTGCCAGTCCGGCGAGAATCTTTACTTTCATACCTACTCTTCCCCACTGTAGACGAACGGAAACAAAAACAATCCGGCTCCGGCGAACAGGCAGTCAAAGGCGAAAATCAGGCCAAGCCATTTATCGGCCCCCTCGATTTCCTCCGGAGAAAAACAGAAGCCGAACAGGGTGATCCCAGCCAGCAGCACGGGCAGCAACAGCGGGAACACGATGACCGACAGGAGCGACTCGCGCGCGGCCTGCCCCTGGGAGAGCGCGCCGAGCAGCGCGCCGATGACCACCAGGCCGATGTCCGCGCCCAAAAGCACGGTCAGCAGCAGCCACCAAGGGCCGCTCACGGTCTGGCCGAGAAAGGCCACGGTGGCCGGGAAAAACACAAGCTGCGAGACCAGCAGCAGGCTCAATCCGGCCGCCCCCTTGCCCACCCACACGGCGTGCACCGGCGCGGGCGACGACAGGATGCCGATGCGCGCGCCGTTGGCTTCCTCGATGGCGAACAGGTCATTGAAGACCAGAACCAGCCCGAAGGCCGAGGCGAGCCAGAAGATGGCCCCGGCAGCCTGGGGCGAGATGGTGCCGCCCAAAGGCTTGGACAGGGAGAACATGAAGATCAGCAGCAGGCCGAGCAGGACGGCCTGCACCAGCCCCTGCCCGCCGGAGACGGACAGCGTCAGGTCCTTGGAAGCGATGGCCAGGGTGCGCCTCAGCATGACGCCACCTCATACCCGGAGGCCGGACCGAAATATTCCACCCGCCTGCCGCCCAGGGCCAGGACCATGTCGGCCAGGGCGGTGTCCTCGGCCACGTGATGGCTGATCCAGATGACGCTGGTGCCGCGATCGCGGAAGCCGGCGATCTCACCACGCAGGGTGGCGAGGGACTTGGGGTCCAGCCCGGTTCCGGGCTCGTCCAAAAAGATGAGCTTGGGCTCGACCAGATAGATACGGGCCAGATTCAGCCGCTGGGCCATGCCCCGGGAAAAGGCCCCTGCCTTTTCCTCGGCCACGCGCTCCAGCCCCACCCGCTTGAGCAGGGCCATGAGCTCGTCGCGGGAAGGCGACAGACCGTACATGGAGGCCCAGAACTTCAGGTTGGCCAGGGCGGAAAGCCCGGGATAGATGAACGTCGCGTGCCCCAGGTAGGCGGTTTCCTCGGGCTCCAGGCGCAGGTCCACGTCCCCTGCCGACGGCTTGGACAGCCCGGCCATGATGCGCATCAGCGTGGACTTGCCCGCGCCGTTGGGACCGGCGACGAGTACGATCTGCCCGGGTCCCACATCGCAGGAGACTTCCTTGAAGACGAGCTTCTGGCCGTAGAACTTCGCGGCCCGCTTGACCGAGAGCAGCGCGTTGCCGGGAGCGTCAGCCATCTATATCTCCTGCTCCGGGCGGCGGGTGCGGGTCAGCACCAGGAACGGAAACACGCACATGAGCGTGCCGCCGATCCAGACCCAGTTGACCAGCGGGTTGACCGAAATCTTGAAGGACGCCCTGTCGTCTTCCGTGAACCCGAGCAGCGTGGCGTAGACCTCGTCGCCAAGGCTGAAAATGGTCGCCACCTCGGCGAACTGCTGGCGCTCGAAGTTTCTGTAGATGCGCTTGTCAGGGAGCATCAGGCCGAGCGTCTTCCCGTCCTTGCTCACCTCGAGGGTGGTGGTCGCACGGGCGCGCAACTCGTCGGTGCTGTCCTCGATCATGGACTGGTACTGGATGGTGTAGCCGTCGATGACCGAGCTCTCACCCTTGGCCAGGACCACCTCGCGCTCGACCTTGTACGGACCGGAGAAGGCGATACCCAGGGCCAGCAGCGCCATGCCGAAATGGATGCCGTACGCGCCCCAGGTACGAAGCGACCGGCGCATGGCCGGATTGAGCACGAAAAGCGTGACGATGGATACCATGGCTGCCACGGACGCGGCTGCGGCCAGCGCGGCCAGCGGCTTGGTCATGCCCATGGCGAAAAATCCGGCGAAGGCCGCGACCAGGACGGCGGCCACGACGATCAGCCCGTTCCGGCTGCGCAGGCCGCCTTTCCAGCCCAGCCAGGGGCAGAAGGCGAACAGCAGCACCAGCACGGACATGAACGGCAGGCAGACGCGGTTGTAGAAATTGGCATCCAGCCCAACGGACTGAGTGGTCCACAACCGGCTGATGACCGGCCACATGGTGCCGAGGGCGACGACCATGCCGAGGGCGAGCAGGAACCAGGCGGTGATGACCAGCATGCCTTGGCGGCTGACGAAATCGGACAGGGTGCGGTGGGTCAGCCGCTCACCCAGGAAAGTGACCATCAGGGTCACGGCCAGGAAGGCGATCTGGCCCCAGAACAACGGCACGGACACGCCGGACTCGCCAAAAGTGTGCAGGGAGTCAATGACGCCGGACCGGGTCAGATAGGTGGAAAAGATGCACAGAAGGAAGGTCAGCCCCATGAGGAAGACGTTGGTCCGCTGGAGCGCGTTGCGCCGGGCCTCGATGATGGAGGTGTGCAGCACGGCCGTGCCCGCGAACCACGGGATGAGCGAGGCGTTCTCCACCGGGTCCCACGCCCAGTAGCCGCCCCAACCCAGCTCCATATAGGACCACCAGCCGCCGAGCACGATGCCCGCGGTGAGGAAGACCCAGGCCAGGATGTTCCAGTTGCGGCTGATCTTGATCCAGGACTTCTCTTCGCTCGCGATGGCGGAGGCCAGGGCGCAGGCCGCCGGGATGGCGTACAGGGCAAAGCCCAGGAACAGAAGCGGCGGATGGAAGATCATGCCCGGATTGCGAAGCAGCGGGTTGAGGCCGCGCCCGTCCGAGGGGGCCGGGATCATCTCGATGAACGGATTGGACCAGCAGGTCAGCAAAAGCAGGAAAAAGCCCTGGATGGCGAGATAGAACATCCAGAAGTACAGGCGCGTCCTCGGCGCCAGGACCTTGTAGCCGGGCGTGAAGACGAAGATGGCACCGCCTAGGGCGATGATCAGCTCCCAGAACAGCAGGGAGCCCTCGCGCCCGCCCCAGAAGGCGGTCAGGGTGTAGACGAAGGAGAGCGTGTTATCCACGTTGTCATAGACATAGCGGAAGGAGTAGTCGCGGGAGGTCAGGGCCACGAGGAGAATCAGGGAGGAAAAGACCACGCCCGCAGCACCGAGCAGTTGACCCCGCTCGATGACGGGCAGGGATTCGTCCTTGTCCGACCAGGCCGCCACACCGGCCCAGACTGAAAGAAAAAGAAAAGCGAGCAGGGAAAACAAGAGGCCCACATAACCGGTCAGATGCATAGATACTCCTTGAAACGGCGCGATGAAGAGGACATAGCGCACATCCGGCGCGTACGTCCATGATCAAAGTCAGAAGGCGGTAGGACGGAAAAAAAGGGAATGGCAAGCATGTGAATGATTTTTCACTACCGGGGACTTACCCGTTCTGCTGCTCCATTTCCTTGCTTTTCTCCTCGTACTTGGAGGGGCATTTGGTGACCAGAGTCCGGGCCACGAAGACGGTACCGTCAGGGGAAAAACCACCCTCCACGATGACTTCCACGTCATCCTTGAAGGTGTCTGGCAAGGCGCCCTTGTACTGCACTCGCAGCATCTTGGCGTGCTCCATCTTGTCCATGAGGTCAAAGGAGGCGCCGAGCTTGCCGTCGGCGATGACCAGGTTGGAGGGCGAGACCTTGCCAAACAGCCGGGCCTGCTTGATCTGCGTCCGATCCTGGGCCAGGGCCTCGGACACGTTCAGAAAATACACGCTGTCCTCGGTCAGGCCTGAAAAAATGAGATACCCAAGGCCGCCCAGAAACAGGAGCAGAGCTACGGCATACACGGCCGTATTGTTCTTTTTCGCCATATTTATTTCTTCCCTTGATGCGCCGTGGCGCTAGTCTTCTTCGCTTTCGCCGTCCCTCATGCGGCGTCCGGTGAGTTCGTCGCGTTGTTGCCGCGCGAGCTCCCGCATATCCACCACCTGATCGGTCTCGTCAACTATTTCACTGCCCAAAATTTCTTCGAGCACGTCCTCCAGGGTGACCACCCCGGCCACGCCGCCGTACTCGTCCAGGACCACGCACAGATGCAACCGGCTCCCCAGAAATTTGACCAGCAGCTTGTCCAGCGTGATGGTCTCCAGCACGAAGCGAACCGGTCGCATAAGGTCCGCCAATCGAAGATCGTCCAGGTCGTCGGCCAGGGCCTCGAAGACCTGCCGCCGGTAGACCACGCCCACCACATCCTCCGGATCGTCGTCGTACACGGGAATCCGGCTGTGGGGCCAGGAAGCCTGCAGCTCCCGCGCCTCGGCCACGGTCATATCCATGGGCAGCGAGAAGACCACCGTACGCGGGGTCATGATCTCTTCCACCGTCTTGGTGTCCAGCAGCAGGATGTTGCGGATGGACTGTTCCTCGTACGGTTTGATCGATCCCGACCGCCGGGTCAACGCAACGATGGCCCGGATGTCGTCCTCGGTATGGTCCGGGCCTTCCTTCTTTCGCGACACGGACCTCGACAGCATGCCCATGAAGATGATGAGCGGCTTGAACAGCCAGACCATCCCCCTGAGCGGGCGTGCCAGAGGCGGAGCGATACGGTCGCTGTAGACCACGCCCACGGTCTTGGGCAGAATCTCCGTGAAGATGAGAATAATTACTGTGAAGCCTGTTGTAAAGAGCCACAGGGTTTCCTTGCCGTAGAGATTGGCCCAGGCCCAGCCCGCCACAGCGGCTCCCGCAGTGTGGGCGCACGTGTTCAAGGTCAGGATGGCGGTGATGGGCTCGTCCACGTTGGAACGGAGCTTGCGCAGCAGTTTCGCCGACTTGCTGCCTGTTGCGGCGAGCTTTTCGATATCGGGCCAGCTCATGGAATAGAGGGCGGCCTCGGCCACGGAGCAGAACATGGAAACGAAGACGGCCACGCAAACCGATATGATGAGTTCTAGCATAGAGGATTTTTCTCTTTATGATCCATTCCGGATCATGCCGGAGTATGGGTGTTCAGATATACCAGAGACAACAGCGTGGTGCAACACACTACACCCTTGACTTCCCGCCGGATTGCAGCCATTTCCACGGCATGCCTAACAGCGGTACCCACCAGCCGAGCGTCGCGGTGCGCCTGAGCCACATGGGCGATGTGGCCCTGACCACGGGCGTCCTCGCCCACTGGAACCAAACCCGTGGCGAGACCTTCGTCTTCCTGACCCGCAAGGGTAATGCCCCCCTGCTGGAGAACCACCCCGCAGTGGAGCGCGTCATCGGCGTGGAGGACGAGGCCCTCAAGACCGGGGCATGGCTCCGGCTGGCCCGGCAGCTCGCCGCCGAATACGAGGGACACGATCTCATCGACCTGCACGGCACCCTCAGGTCACGCCTGCTCTCCCTGCTCTGGCGGGGCAAGGTAAGGCGTTATCCCAAGCTCGGCCTGGCCCGGCGCCTCTATGACCGCACCCACGGGGAACGCTATCGCCGCCGCCTGGAGGCAACCAACGTGCCCCAGCGTTACGCCCTGGCCCTGGACGCCGAACCGCCGTCGCCACAGGACCTGCTCCCCCGAATATTTCTCACCCCGGCGGAAGTCGATACCGCCGCCACAAGGCTGACAGGTTTATCCAGCTCCGGCCCGCTGGTGGCCCTGCATCCCTACGCCACCCATCCGGCCAAGCAGTGGCCTCGCGAGCATTGGCTCGCCCTGACACGGGAACTGAGCCGCAACGGTCTGGACTGGGTAGTGGTCGGACGTGATGACGCCCCACTCCTGCCCGGAGATGAACGGGACCTCACCAATGCCACGAACCTGAGGGAAACCTGCGCCCTGCTCTCACGGACCGATCTGCTCATCACTGGCGATTCCGGCCCCATGCACCTGGGGTGCGCCGTGGGCACACCCGTGCTCGCCCTGTTCGGCCCCACGGCCAAGGTCTGGGGGTTCTACCCGGCAGGCCCCCGCGACCAGGTGTTGGAGCGGCCCATGGAATGCCGCCCCTGCTCACTGCACGGAGCCAGGACATGCGAAAGGGGCCACTCCTGCCTGGCAGGCATTCCCCCGGAAAAGGTCGCTGCCTGCGCGGCTGAGATGCTCGCCGCGCAGTAGAAAGAATTCGCCGTCACCCCTTGAGGGTGCGCTTGCCCCAATACTGCTCGATCTCCCCGGCCCGCTCTTCCAGCATGGCCTCCACCCCGGGAGGCACCAGATAGCGGATACTTCGGCCCGTGAGCCAGCGCTGCCGGATATGCCCGCCCTTGATGTCCAGCCTGGGAGCGTCCAGCAACCGGATGGTGTGTCCCTGCGGCAGCCGCCAGAGGCCGTCCTCCTCCCTGGCCTCAGGCCAGTACTCCTCGATAAATCCGGGCACCTCCACAGACGCCTCCCAGCGGTTGACCACCACCAGGGAAGCCAGCTCGGGGATCTCGAGCCCCCGTCGCCACTGGGGCAGCTCCAGAAAAGTGGACGCACCGAGAATGAAGGACAACTCGATCTCGGGCTGCTCCGTGCGGTAGCAGGTCAGAGTGTCGCACGTGAACGAAGGACCGGGCCGCTGGTTCTCGATGGGGTTCACGTCCAGCTCGGGCATATCCTCGATGGCTCGCTCCACCAGCGCCATACGCAGATCAAACGGCAGGATGTCGTCCCCTTCCTTGTGCGGCGGATGCTTGGCCGGAAGCAACTCCACCCTGTCCAGGCCGAGCTGTTCGTGGACCTCGATGGCCATGCGCACATGGCCGGTATGCACCGGATTGAAACTGCCGCCGAGGATGCCGATCTTCATGGGTGGTTACTCCTTCGCTTATTCAAGAGGATACGCCGTGAAACGGGTTCGGGCAAGGGGGTCAGAAGGCCATCAGCACCGCATGCCAGACGGGCAGGGTCAGGAACGAAAGCGGAATGCCCACTCCCAGCAGTGATGCAGCCAGCTTGGGCCTGAGGCCGTGACTCATGGCGATGATCCCGCCCGTGATCATGGGCCCCATGGCCGCCTCGAAGACCGTGACCCTGATGTTCATGTCCGCCTGTCCCGTAGTGCCTATATACAACATGAATATCAGCAGCGGCGCCAACAGCATCTTGTAACCCAGTCCCACCGCGAGTTCGCGCACATTGCCGCCGATATCCCGAAAGCGCAGGGCCATGCCCACGGAAAGCAGCGCCAGTGGGGTCAGGGTCCCGCCGAGTCGGCTTAAGAGGGACTCCAGCCAGTCGGGATACGGAACGGGCTGGAGTGCAAAACCCGCCAGGATTGCCAGGAAAGGCGGAAAAAGAAGCACCTTGCGCGCCACGGCCAGGCCGTCCACCGCCTGTCCCGAGGCTCGCGCCGCCAGGATAATGCCGGGAATGGCCAGGGCCATGAAGGTTCCGGCGGTGTCGCAGAGCATGCCCACGCCCAGATACTCGCTTCCGAAAAACGCCTCGATCATAGGCAGCCCCACGAAGGAGGTATTCCCCAATCCGGCGCACAGACACAGGCAAGCCACGGTCTTGTCGTCCATACCCATCGCCTTCCCCACCAGGGAAAACAGCACGTACCCGGCCCCGAACACTATCCAGGCCATGGCCGCGGGCAGCAACAGCTCTACGCCGAGGGGCAATGAGTGGGTATACAGCAGGGCCAGCGCGGGCAGCGACATGTGAATGATCACCGCGTTCAGCGTGACCGGCCCTCTCTCGTCCAATATCCGCGCCTTTCTAAGCGCAATACCGAGCAGGAAACAGACGCCCAGCAGGATAAAATTTTCCATGACAAACTCCAGATTAGGGCGAAACGTAGTGTTTTTCCCTTCGAATCACAACCCGCGCTTTGACCTTTTTTGCGAACGTTTCGACGGGAAGGATATCGGGGCTCCGAGCTGAAAAAGACGGGTCAAAAAATCTGAACGCAACGCCCCCCTTCCTGGAGAGAGTTCAATATTTTATACCGGATGGTCCGAAAAAGAGTGTCGCGCCAACGAGCAGCAATCAAAATTATCACCATTTTTTTCAGCATGTTATAAATTTTTCGCTCTTCTTTATCGAGGTTGGCATGATAGCTGCTATATTCTGATCATCTGTCTTCCTTTTATTTGCACACGAGAATACCAAGGCTTTCGGGAATCCCCCGGAGGCCTTTCTCGTTTTCGGGGCAGGGGGAGTGCAATCGCTGCGTCGCTGCGGGCCGGGCGGACCCTTGCGTATTAAGATACGCGGCGGTCCCGCCCGGCCCTTGCTCCTTGCGCTTGCGCTCCCCCAGCCCCGAAACCAATTCTCGCACTGAAACAAGGCAAAGAAAGAAGCAGACCCTTGTGTATTGAGATACGCGGCGGCCCCGCCCGGCCCTTGCTCCTTGCGCTTGCGCTCCCCCAGCCCCGAAACCAATTCTCGCACTGAAACAAGGCAAAGAAAGAAGCAGACCCTTGTGTATTGAGATACGCGGCGGCCCCGCCCGGCCCTTGCTCCTTGCGCTTGCGCTCCCCCAGCCCCGAAACCAAATCACGCACTGAAACAAGGCAAAGAAAGAAGCAGACCCTTGTGTATTGAGATACGCGGCGGCCCCGCCCGGCCCTTGCTCCTTGCGCTTGCGCTCCCCCAGCCCCGAAACCAAATCACGCACTGAAACAAGGCAAAGAAAGAAGCAGACCCTTGTGTATTGAGATACGCGGCGGCCCCACCCGGTCCTTGCTCCTTGCGCTTGCGCTCCCCCTGCCCCGAAACCAAATCACGCACTGAAACAAGGCAAAGGAAGAAGCAGCCCCTTGCGTATTGAAAGACGCGGCTTAACTGCACAATGCCCGATACTACGACGCACACTGATAGCCCCACAAAAAAAATGAGAACGGGATCCAAAAAACGCTTGCCAACGGAGTGGCCCGCAGCTATAAGCCTCTTCGCCCTGATCGTGCCGAAGTGGTGGAATTGGTAGACACGCTAGGTTCAGGGTCTAGTGCGGGTTCCCGCGTGGAGGTTCGAGTCCTCTCTTCGGCACCACGATAGAAACAGGCCCCGGTCGTCATGACCGGGGCCTTTTCATTTGCGGATCAAAGGTGTCGCTCCAGGCATGGGGTGGACACAGCCTCGGCTTTCCTCTAATTATTCAGACAGTTCGCCCAAAAGACTAAACCGAGGAAAGGCATGCGCCGAAACTGGATAATCATCTGCGGAGCCATACGCGACCTGGACGCGTTTCTCCCCACATTGGCAACAGCCTGCGGGCTGCATGCGCAGGGTGCCGTGGAGGGAGTGATCCTGACCACGTGGAACGGCGAAATCGACGCACACCAGGGATTGCGGAAGCGGCTGGCAGGGCTGCCCGTCACCGTGGCCGAGACGCAGGACCCGGGCAGCAACGCGTGGGGCAACTTCGCCCGCCAGCTAAAGCACCTGCGCCTCGCCCTGGAGCTCTGTCCGGATGACGCATACGTGTTCAAGACGCGCACGGACAAATCCCGGCTGGGAGAACTGAACCTCGACCTGTTCAAAACCGACCTCACCCCGGACCGGGAGCGCTACCCAGGCTTCCCGGACCTCTTCCGGGAACGCATCGTCGTTCAGCACTGTTTCCCGCTGGGCCCACTATATATATCTGATATGAACTACTACGGGCGCAAGGATGACCTCGAGACCCTGATCAGCCTTTGCGACCCGATGCGCCCGCGCGTGAGCTGCATGGGCACTTGGGCTCCGGAAATGCGCCTGTTCGGCACCCCCTTCCTGAGCCGCTTTCCAATCCTGGAGGCGTTCTACCGCAGGGCGCACTCGCCCATGAGTTACAGCCCCGGCACCACGGACAAATCCGCCAACAAGGTCATGACCCGAGAGCAGATCGACTACAGCAAGCAGGTCATAGCCTTCTTCCTGACCCACCCCTTTTCCCGTGCCGCGCTCATGACCTGGTGGACGATTCTTGACCGATATTTCCTGCTCGGCCTGACTCGTGGCGAAACCGGACCGGAGGCAGCAGGCCGTCACTGCGAGGCCGTGGCCGCCGCGTCCATTGGCGACCTCTTCGACCCGACGCTTTCCTCTGCCTTCGGCGTGCGCTCCTACGGCGACCCGCCCAACTTCTATACTCGCGCCCTAAGCCACCACTGGCTTGACGGTTTCGTCAAGGAGACATGGCCCTCGGACGCTCTCTTCAAGCGGCTGCACGCCACCTTTGATGAAGTCCGCGATTACGCGTTCCATCAGGCCTTTTCAGATACTCTCGCCTTCCCGAGTCACCGGGCAGAATCCTTTGCGGACGGACTTGAACGCCTGACAGGCGAACGGGAAATCTTCGCAACGGTAAGCGGTCCTGACCGATAGCGCCCCTCAGCGCCCTAAAATATCACTAACCTGTTGACATACGGATACCATACAGGTATCCAGTCTTTCCCTGAATCGTGCCGAAGTGGTGGAATTGGTAGACACGCTAGGTTCAGGGTCTAGTGCGGGTTCCCGCGTGGAGGTTCGAGTCCTCTCTTCGGCACCACGAAATCAAAGGGCCTTGGTCAATAGACCAAGGCCCTTTTCTCTACCCCTTCATCTCATTCCATACTTTCTAGGTATGATAATTATACCCATTTTACCCTATTGGTATAATACCAAATAATAACAATAAGTTGACACGATGTTTTGTTCGTAATAGGCATAATGCGTTTCGAGGGTGAACCGTCAGCGCATCCCACCTGCACTGATACGGCCTACTTGGGAGGGTGACCGTATCAACTGACTGTTCTTCCCTACACCAGTCATTGAGGAGAAATCGGATGAAACCCTGCACGCTGCTGCTCTGTCTAGGGCTCTTCCTGGCCTTGTCCGCGCTTCCGGTCATGGCCCAGGATACTGAAATGAAAACGGATGAAGCTCCCGCCGAGTATACGCTGGGCGAAGTCGTGGTCAGCGATACGACCAGCGCACTGGAGAACTCCACAACGGTGACGGTCATCACCGCCGAGGAACTCAAGAACTCCGGCGCACGAACCTTGTCCGACGCCTTCAAGCTCGTCCCCGGCATCACCACCCGCACTGCCGCTGACGGCACCTGCCGCATCGACATTCGCGGCATGCGCACCCGTCAGGTCAAACTGCTGCTCAACGGTGTACCTTTTGGGTCCACCTATGACGGCCAGTTCGACCCCGACGCCATCCCGGTCGAAAACATCGCCCGCATCAAGATCACCCAGGGCGCCACGTCCGTGCTCTACGGCGACGGCGGCACCGCTGGCGTAATCGACATCATCACCAAGAAAGGCACCAAGGAGACCCACGGCAGCGTCGGCTTCCAGGCGGCCCAGAGCGACCTCTACAAGGTCCAGGGTTCCGTCTCCGGCGGCACCGATGATGTCGACTTCTACGCCGGCGCCAGCTACCTGACCCGCAACGCCTACCCGGTCTCCTACTACTTCGACCAGACCGCCAACCAGGATTCTCAACTGCGCAAGAATAGTGACCGCCAGCACACCAACGTCCTGGCCAACGTCACTTACAAGGCCAACGAGTCCACCAACCTTGGCGCCACCGTGAACTACTTCGACGGCTCCTACGGCAAGCCGCCCATCGTGTACGAAAAGGCCGCCGATTCCTATGCCAAGACACGCAAATACGAGCGAGTGGACAGCTACGACGGCATCGGCACCCAGTTGGCCATGGACCACGACTTCGATGGCCCCATCGATACCCGCCTGATGGTGTACGGAAATGTCCAGCACACAGAAGACAACATCTACGACGACGGCAACTACGACACGCAAAACAACAACAACTCCGCTAAACAGCGAAGCACCTCCACCACTCTGGGGCTAAACAACCAGTGGGGCTACGACTCCGACTACATGGGCCGCTACACCCTGGGCCTCATCGGCGAATATCAGAACTACCGCGAGACAGGCTTTTTGATCGGTACAGCAAACGATATAGTTGTGGAAAAGTCTGTCAAACTCTATACCGTAGCCCTGCAGGACGACATCACCCTGTTCGAGGATTTCCAGCTTTCCCTGGGACTCTCCGGCGTTGGGCAGAGCCGCTCCGAAAAGGACGCCAGCACCTACTCATACGTGGTGGCGGGCAACTACCAGATCGTGGAAGGCACCAACTTCAAGCTGTCCCACGCGCGCAAGGTCCGCTTCCCCTCCGTCAAAAACCTCTATGACTCCAGCGCAGGCGATGCCGAACTGGCCCATGAGACCACCTGGCATTACGAAGCAGGCCTGACCCAGGCTCTGCCCTGGGCCTCCACCGCCGAACTGACGGTCTTCCGCCTGGACGCCGACAACTACATTGAAAAGGGCGCCACCTTCTACGAGAACAACGACAAGTACCAGTTCCGCGGCGTGGAGTTCACTCTGAGCAGCCAGTTCATGGAAGGTCTGTCCACCAAGCTGGGCTACACCTTCATGGAGAGCGAAAACCTGTCCGACGACGCCACCTTCAGCGTCCTGCAGTATAGGCCCAAGCACAAGGCCACTGCCGAGGCGACCTACAAGACCACCTTCGGCACCACCCTGTTCGGCAGCTTCCGCTACCTGGGCGACCAGTTTGCCTTCAACCGGGCCGAGACCGATTACAAACGGATCCCGGACTACGCCATCGTGGATGTCAAGGTGTCCCAGGACATCACCAAGAACCTGTCGGCCTACGTGGGTGCGGACAACCTGACCGACACCGACTACTACGAATCATACGGATTCCCCAGGCCTGGCCGCTCTGTTTACACCGGCCTGGACTACACCTTCTAACTCGTCGAATGACGCCCGGATCGCATGTCGAACCACCTGCGTCTCAACGAACTTGAAGTACGCTTCAACGAAACGACACCGCCGGTTCTCTCCGGCGTGAATCTCTCGGTAAGGGCCGGCGAATGCCACTGCATCGCCGGCCCCACCGGGAGCGGCAAGTCCACCCTCCTGCGGGCCGTCGCGGGGCTCCTCCCTCCCGATGTCGGCTCAGGTAAAATCGAACTTTCCTCCCGACCCGGCGTGGTCTTCCAGAATCCCCGCACCCAGGTCCTCTTCGACCATGTGGGCAAGGAAACGGCCTTTGCCCTGGAGAATCAGGGCACGCCGCCCGACGCCATGCCGGAAAAGGTCACCCGCGCTCTGGCGCAGGCTGACCTGGACGTCCCGGCCCATACCCCAACCGCCATCCTCTCCATGGGCCGCCAGTATCGGTTGATCCTGGCGGGAGCGCTGGTCACCGAACCGGACCTCCTGCTCCTGGACGAACCCTGCGCCCAACTCGATCCGGAAGGATGTGCCGCCGTGGCCCGGGTCATCGGGCGTTTCAGGGACAAGGGCGGCGCCGTGCTCCTGTGCGAGCACGATCCGACCCCGCTCGCCGATCAGATCACTCACTGGTGGCGGATAGAAGACGCCGCGCTCCGCCCTTCGGGCCCGCCGGAAAACGGCTTCGCACCCGACAAGATCGAGGCAAACCAGAACAGCGGCACAACCGCGCTGCTGGATATCCGGAACGTCGGCCTGACGCTGGGAGACAAGACCATCTTTTCCGGCCTGGACCTGGCCATAGCACCAGGCGAGGCCATACACGTGGAAGGCCCCAACGGAACGGGCAAGTCCACCCTGACACGAATTATCTCCGGCTTTCTGAAGCCGGATTCAGGCTCGGTCGCCCTCTTTGGCAAGCCGGTGCAGCCCGCCGCCCTGCGGGGAAGAGTGGGCCTGGTGCTGCAAAGCCCGCTGAGCCAACTCTTCGAGGACACTGTGGAGCGGGAGCTCGTTTTTGCCGCCAGACGCAAGGGCCAGACTGACGCCGAGGACCGCGCCCGCGACATTGCCGGACGCCTCGGCATCGGCTCCCTGCTGGACCGCCCCCCGCACCTGCTCAGCTACGGAACCCAGCGCCTGGTCGCCCTGGGCGCCTGCCTGACCCAGGCACCGGACCTGCTCATTCTCGATGATCCGTTCGCCGGACTGGACAGACCGGCTCGCGATCGCATCCGGGAACTGCTCCGCGAAGAAAGGGAAAAGCGCGGCATGGCCGTGCTGGTCACCGGGCACAATCCGCCCTCACCGCTCCGTTTCGCCGATTTCTACACCAGGGAACTGCGCCTGGAAGGAGGCCGCCTTGCTGCCGTGGCGTGACGTGGCGGCGGAGACCCGCCTGCCCTTCCCTCCCTGGATCATGCTGATCCTCTGCCCGCTGCTCTCGTTGCTGGCCATCGTCTGGCACGGCCCGTGGTCCCTGCCGGTCCTAGCTGCGGTGGAGGGCGTCCTGCTCGTGCTCGCGCGCCCCGGCAAGAAGATGCTTCTGCGCCTGGCGCTGGCGGCCTTCTGGCAGACCGCCGTGATTACCGGACTCTACGTCCTGCGCTACGACATGAGCCAATGGCAGGGGGGCATGGATATCTCCTTCCGCCTGATCCTGGTCTTCGTGCCGGGCATGCTCACGGTGCGCCTGGTGCCGCCGTCCTCGCTGGAGAGGATTCTCGGCAGGATACTCCCGGGCAACCTCGCCTTCGTGGCCTCCTGCTGTCTCCGCTTCTTCCCACTGCTTCTGGACCGCATCCGCATCATCCACGAAGCCCAGGTCCTGCGGGGGGCCCGCGTGATGCCCAGGGAACTGCTCTCCCCGCGCAACTGGCCCGACGCCGTCATCTGCATCGGTTTCCCGGCCATCGTCCAATCCATCGAACTGGCCACGGAGATCGCGGACAGCGCCAAGGCCAGGGGATTCGAAATGCACGCCCGTCGCACGCTCTGGCCCCAGGACCTGAACCGGCAGCCCGCCAAGCCCGTCACTCCAACGGAGGCAAAACAATGACCCCTTCCCAGTCATCAACGGCCCTGCGAGACACCTTGCTCATGGGCTTCTGCGCCCTGTTCCTGCTGGGCACGAAAATGGTCCTGCGCCTCAACCTGGGCATTCCGGGCCATGCCATGTTCTTCACCGTTTTCTTTCTCATCCTGCCCCGGGCAGCCACCGGGAAAAAACTGGCAGCCACCGGCACGGGCCTGGCCGCCGGACTCGCTTCCATGCTCCTGGGCATGGGCAAGGGGGGCCCCCTGCTCCTGCTCAAGTTCCTCTTTCCCGCCCTCACCGTGGACCTGGCCTTCCTGCTCTTTCCCGGCCTGGGAGCATCCATGGCGTTCTGCGCCGTCACCGGCCTGCTGGCCGCCGCCACCCGCATCATCGGCGTGGCGGCAACGGACTACCTCGTGGGCATGGACACCGCCGTCCTCTTCGCCCACGCCTTCATCAAAACACTGAGCGGAGCGCTGTTCGGCGCGGCAGGCGGACTTGCCGCCGCCCCGGTCATCCGCAAACTCCGGGCACGGGGCCTGATCCCCGCGTCCCGATGATTTCGAGGTACCCATGCGTTACTATCTGTGCATCGACGACACCGACAACAAGGAGACCAAAGGCACCGGCTGGCTGGCGGAACAGGTCTGCAACGAGATGACCGCCCGGGGCATGGGCAGCTTCTCCTACATCAGCCGCCACCAGCTCTACGTGCACGAGGACGTCCCCTACACCTCGCACAACAGCTCCATGTGCGTGACCGTGGACGACTGCTCCTCTCCGCAGGCGATCATCGAACACGTCCAGCATTTCCTGGAGACCAAAGCCGCCCCCGGCTCCGACCCCGGACTCTGCCTGGTGGCCGAGGATATTGCCGCCGAGGCGCGCGAAAAGCTTATCCGCTTCGGAGAAGACGCCAAGTGCACAGTCCTGAACAAGGGGTTGGCCTACGGACTGGCCAGAGAGCTCGACGTCCACCTCACTGAGCACGGAGGCACCGGAGACGGCGTGGTCGGCGCACTGGCGGGCGTAGGCCTGCGCATGATGGGCAACGACGGCCGATACCGTGGATGGCATCACCTCGGCCCCGAGGACACCCCCATGGCCGCGAGCGAAATCGCCCGACTGTGCGCAGCGCACCATGTGGAGGACGAATCCGGTAACCGGCTCGACGACGACGTTCCGGTTTTGCTCAGGGAACGCATCAAGCGCATCCGCCGGGGCGGACACGCCGTGCTCCTGGCCACGGCCGAAATACAGGGCGGTCCCATGCAGCTCTTGCCCAAGGAAGCCTTGAAGGCGTATTGATAGCCCTTTCAACACCGCAACTCCGGACCGGGAGGTCTTCGTGAAACCCATCGCCACCGCCGCGAACCTGCTGCTCTGCCTGTGCCTGCTTATCGCATGCCCGGCGACAACGGCCCACGCGGTCGAGGGCGGTGACGTGCTCGCGGGTGAAGCCGGAGTGGCACGTTCGGCACGCGCTGCAGGCAAGGCCGGGGCCGAGGCCGAGCAATGGGAGACCGAACGGACCGCCCTCATGGACGAGGCCCGGCAACTGCTCTTCGACATCGAATCCACCCGGTTCGCAGCCGACCGTCAGGAGGCCTACATCGCCACCGAGCAGAAGACACTCAGGGATTTAACCGAACGACTGGACGCAGCCCGCGAGACACGTCAGGGGTTGGAGCCACTTATGGAGGGCGTGTACGACGCCCTGATTCGGGCCACTGACGCGGACCTCCCCTTTGCCGGCGACGAGCGGCAGACCAGGCTGGCCCTGTTGCGCAAGACCCTGGACGATCCGGACGCGGCCACCGGTGACAAGCTCGGACGACTGCTGGAGGCCCTGCGCATGGAGGCGGCATACGGCCAGGACGTAGAGGCCGAGGACGCGGTGGAGACCGTGGACGGCGCGCCCATGGCCCTGACCGTGCTGCGCGTGGGCAGGCTGGCGCTGGTGCGAATGCCCGCGTCGGGAGACTGGGTGGAACGGTACGACCGGAAGGCAGCAAAATGGGCACGCCTGGGAGACGAATCAGCCAGGGAAGTGACCAAGGCCATCCAGATCGCACGAAAGCGGCGGACCGCCGAGCTCGTCACCCTGCCCGTAGGCACCATCGGCGAACTGATGCCCGAAACGACGGAGGCGCAATGACCGGTCTCCGTCCTGTACTTGTACTCTTCATGCTTGTTTTACTGTCCCTGCCGCACCCGGCCGGGGCGGCCGAGTCCGCTTCTACCGGCGCGGCGGAGCGCCTGAATAAGCTGGCTGAGTCAATGGACGAACGCACTGCGGCCCTTGAACGAATGCTCTCCCTGGATCGGGCCGAACTCCGGGCCAGGGTAGCGGCCCTGCGCAAGACCATGGCCGACGAAACTGCCCGGCTGGACAAACGCACCGCCGAACTGGCGGCGTTGCGCAAGGAGCGCGAGGCCAAGGAGCGGCAATACGACGAAGCCGCCGCAGACATGCGCAGCGTGGAGGACGCCGTGCGGGCCAACGCCGCCCAGGCGCGCACCCTACTTGAAGACAGCGCGGTCACCTCCCTGCGTCCAGGCAGGCTGGCTCCCCTGGAACGGATTGCCGCATCCGAGGCCTTCCCCGGTCTCAATGAAATTTCATCATTGGCCGCCCTGCTGCTGGAGGAGATCCAACGCGGCGGCTCGGCGGAGACGCTGTCCGGCGATTTTCTCGGCCCGAATGGGCTCTCTCGCCACGGCACGCTGCTGCGGGGCGGAAGCCTGTTCCTCGGCGCGACCGATGGCAGCGACGCATTCCTGCTCAAGCCCGGCTCCACGCCGCCCACGGCGGTGGCGTCCACCCCGAGCGGAGCGGAGTCGGCCATCGCGGCCTGGGCCGAGCGAGATGGGAGCGAGCTCCCCCTTGACCCGGCCCACGGCGCGGCCCTCTCCCTGTTGCAGGCCCGACGCACCGTGGACGATTGGCTTCAGGGCGGCGGCATGCTCCTGTGGCCCATCCTGGCGGCGGGCCTTTTGGCCGGGCTGGCCATTGTCTACAAGTCAGTGCGTCTGCTGGCCCTTCGGCCCGCGCCCGTGGATTTCACAGCTTCCCTGAGGGCCGCGGTGGACAAAGGCGGGTGGCCCGACGTGGAGGAGCTGCTGCGCTCCATGCCGCGCGTTCCCGCTGCCAGAGTACTGCTCAAAACCGGGCCGGAAGCCGGAACCGAACTGCGGGACAAGCAACTCCAGGAAGGTTTCCTCACGGAGCTCCGCCGGATGGAGAGCCTGCTCGGCTTCATCGCGGTCATGGCCGCCGTGGCCCCGTTGCTCGGCCTGCTGGGCACGGTCACGGGCATGATCGATTCCTTCCAGGCCGTGACCATCTTCGGCACCTCCAACCCGCGAATCATGTCAGGCGGCATCAGCGAGGCGCTGATCACCACCCAGGCGGGCCTCGGCGTGGCCATTCCGGTCATGCTCCTGCACCATTTCCTCAAGCAACGAGTCCGGACCCTGGCAGGAGACATGGAGCAGCAATGCGCCGCCCTGCTCGCACTCCTGGCCGGAAGGAAGAGGAAGAGACATGCCTGACCTGATCCGCGCGGTGCTGGACTTCGCCGAAGCCGGAGGCGTAACCATGATCCCGCTGCTGCTCTGCTGCGTCGGCATGTGGTACTGCATCCTGCGGACATGGCTAGACATATTTCTCTCTCCGCAAACCGATGAAGCCCACCCGCTGGCCCTGGAATTCACCCACATGCGTTCGGGCAGGGAGCGAGTTGATTCCCGCCTGGCCGACAAGCTGGCGGAAGCCCAATGCTTCCCCTCCCGCCGCCGTCTGGCCATGGCCGGGGCCATGGCCTCCGCCGCTCCCCTGCTGGGGCTGTTCGGCACGGTCACGGGCATGATCGAGACCTTCGACAGCGTGGCCCGCTTCGGCATGGCCAACCCCAAGGCCCTGTCATCCGGCATCAGCACCGCCATGATTTCCACCCAGACAGGGCTTGCCGTGGCCGTCCCGGGCCTCATTGCCATCCACTTCCTGCGCGGGCGGGTGTTCCGAAAGCGGGAGCGGTTGGAAAGACTTGGGGCGACCCTGGTCAGGAGGAACGCGTCATGAGATCCATGCGCCGCATCCGGCAGGACGACCCAATCGACATCAACCTCGCGCCCATGGTGGACATGATCTTCATCCTGCTGATCTTTTTCATCGTAACCGCCAGCTTTGCTAAGGAGAGCGGCGTAGAGGTCCAGAGGCCCGTGGCCCGGACCGCCGAGCAGGCCGAAGATTCCGCAATGATCATCGGCGTCGCCGCCGACGGTGCTGTCTCGATTGAAGGGCAACGGGTGGACATCCGCGCTCTGGGCCCGCGCCTGGAAAGGTTCGTGGCCGGGCAGCCAGCCGGAGCCGCCATCGTGGTGGCCGACCGGGACTGCCCCACCGGCATCACTGTCCGCGTGCTGGACGCCTGCCGCTTGGCCGGAGTCCGATCCGTGAGCGTGGGAGCCCGGACCGTGGACGCGGCGGACGGAGCCACGGGAGGCCCGTGATGACCTGGAGAACGGTGGCCGCTTTGCTGGGCGCGGCGGGCATCACTCTTGCCGTCTGCCTGATTATCCCCATGCTCGGCACGGTCCGCCATGAACAGCCCCGCTTCGAAGAGCATGCTGTCCGGGTCGTCCCTCTCCCGCCGGAGACCAGGCAACGCAAGCCCGAAATCGCCACGGCCCCGTCCGGCAGGGTGGACCTGACCGCTCCCACTGTGCCCAGGACCATGGCCGTCCTGCCCGCGCCCTCGCTCCCGTCCGACATTGCCCTGCCCGCTTTGACCGGCCCTGAATCTCTCTCTCTGACCATGCCCTCGGCCCCGGCTCCGGGGCTGGCCGGACCAGGCATCGGCAAGCCGGGACTGCCCGCCTTTGACAAACCGCCGCAGCTGCTCACCCGGCTCGACCCCATCTACCCACTGGCCGCCAGAAGGAGCGGCACCGAAGGACAGGTGCTGGTCCGCGTCAAGGTGGACGAGAGCGGACATGTGATCGAGGCGGACGTGATCGAATCCGAGCCGGCCGGAGTCTTCGACGCCGCCGCACTGCACGCGATCCGTGGCTGGCGATTCTCTCCGGCCGAAAAGCAGGGCCAACCGGTGGCCGTGATCATCGACATCCCCATCCGCTTCACCCTGGACAAGCCATGACCCATACCTTGCCTTCATCACGCCTCTGCCATGGCCCGCTCCTGCTCCTGCTCGTGACAATGTTCTGCTGCCTGGTGCTTCCGACCAACGCCAATGCCGGGAAACGCAACACAGGTGAGGAACGCCTCTCGCCCCGCCAGTATGCGGCCATCGTGGACGCCAGAAATTTCCTCGACAAGGGCGAACCGGACAAGGCCATCAAGACCCTCCAACCGCAAGCCAAGACCAAACGCCCGCCCCGCATCATCCTCAGCCACCTGGGCTGGGCCCTGATCGAGACCGGTGACAAGCCCGGCGCGCTGGACGTTTACGCCGTGGCGGTGAAGCTCTATCCGGACGACCCGGAGGTCAGGCGCAACCTTGGCGTCCTGCTTCTGGAACTGGGCCGGTACAGCCAGGCGGCGGACGCCCTGGAGAAAGCGTACACGCTCCAGCCCGAAGACAAGCGCGACCCGGCCCTGCTGCTCCAGGCCGCATACGCCCTGACCGAAACCAAAAACTTCAAGCGGGCCCTCGGCCTGGCCGAACGCGCACTGAAGGCGGCCACCGAGCCGCCCCTGCCCTGGTTCAACCTGGCCGTGCACTGCTGCCTGCGGCTGCACAGGCAGGACAAGGCCCTCCATTTCGCCCGCAACGGAACCCGGCTCCACCCGCGCGAAGAGGCGGCCTGGACCCTCTACGCCCGCCTGCTAGCCAGAACTGGAGACCCCCTCGGCGGAGCGGCGGCCCTGGAGACAGCTCTGGCCCTGCGCGCAGGAGACGGCCGGGAACGCACGGCGGCCCTGTCCAAGGAAACCGCGACCCTCTACGCATTGGGGCATGCTCATGCCGAGGCCGCGAGGCACCTGGACGACGCCCCTGATCCGGGTTCACAACTCAGCGCCGCCGACCTGTACCGGAGGAACGGACGTAACAGGGAGGCCCTGGCCGCCTTGAATCGTTTCGAGGCCGCATCCCGCAAGGACACGACCGACGACCGGGCCGCGCACCTGCGTGCGGCGGTGCTGGGCGGCCGCATCCTGCTGGACATGAACCGGACGGAGGACGGAATTTCCCGCCTGCTGAAGGCTGCGGACAAAGCTGCGCCGAACGCGTCAAAGACAGAGCAGCGACTGCGCGGCACCGCGCTGCTCATGGCCGGTGAAGCGCGCTGGATGGAGCGAAAATGGCGGGATGCCGCCGCGATCTTCACCAAGCTTGCCACGGTGCCGGGCTTCGGCTCAACAGGCACCTCCCTGGCGGCGGGCATGCGCGCCCTGCTGCGGGAAGCGGCCATGGCACATGACGCCCCTGCGACACAACCGGCAATCCCCTCACCTTCAGAGTCATAACAGCCTGACACCCCTTGCCATCGGCAAAACGTTTCATTACGGTTCAAAGCGGGTTCATTATGACTCACCTCGGGCGCATTGATGCCCCAACCACCCGGAAACCGGAGTTTGCCGGCCATGCCCGCCATCGACACCCAACTCCTGATCGACCTGCTCTCCCACGAGGAGGCCCTTACTCTTCTGCTTGACGAGCTACCCGCCGCCGTGGCCCTTCTGGACGCGGACGGCAGCGTCATCCTGGTCAACAGGGCTTACGCCAGTCTCACAGGACTGGAGCGGGAAAGCGCAATGGAGCTCAAATGCCTGCACGCCCTGCGGTGCGACTTCTGCGTGTCCGGTTGCCCGCTCATGGTCCGGGACAAGCCCATGGAGATGTGTTCCACGAACGCCAACATCATCAGCCGTTCGAGAGAAAAGATTTTCGTACGCCTCACGGTCTCCCCGCTCAAGGACAAGGAGGACCGGGTCCGGGCGGTGGTCGAAACCCTGACGCCGCTCTCCCACCACATCCTTGACGAGACCTCCGGCAGCGCCTTCGGGCTGGGCGAACTGGTTGGCCGGAGCCCCCAGGTGCGCAAGATCTTCTCCATGACCCCGTCCATCGCCCAGACAGACTCACCGGTGCTCATCACCGGTGAAACCGGCACCGGCAAGGACATGCTGGCCGAGGAGATCCACAAGGAATCCGACCGCAACGACGGCCCGTTCATCAAGGTCAACTGCGGCGCCCTGCCCGAGCATCTTCTGGAGTCGGAATTCTTCGGCCACGTCAAGAATGCCCTGCCCGGCGCGGATCACGACAAGCCGGGACGATTGCGCATGGCCCACGGAGGCTCGCTCTTCATCACCGAGATCGGCGACCTGCCCTACTCGCTCCAGACCAAGCTTCTCTCCTACATGGACGACCACATGGTTCACCCGGTGGGCTCGCACAAGGGCATGCGTACCGACGTCCGCATCATGGCCGCCACACAGCATGACCTGGAGACCATGGTCAGGCAAAAACGATTCCGCCAGGACCTCCTCTACCGACTCAACGTCATCCGGCTCAACCTGCCGCCCCTGCGCCAGCGGGGCGACGATATCCGGCTACTCCAGGACCACTTCCTGAAGATGTTCCGGGCCCGCTTCGGCAGGCCGGTGGAACGCTTCTCGACAAATGCGGAACGGCTTCTGGGCTCCTACGCCTATCCCGGCAACGTAAGGGAGCTGCGCAACATCATCGAGTACGCCGTCAACTTCTGCGACGGCAAAGTCATTCGCATGCGCCATCTGCCCGGCTACATGCTGGACGGACACGGCCTGCCCGAAGGACTGACCGCGCCACAGCCGGAACCGCCGACCCCCGTGGGGGAAGACGGCACCAGGGCCATTCCGCCCGAACGCTGGGAGGACGTCCAAAGGAAAATGATCCTCGACGCCCTGGTCAAGACAGGCGGCAAGAAGCAGCAGGCCGCCAAGCTGCTCGGCTGGGGACGTTCCACCCTGTGGCGGAAGATGAAACATTTCGGCATCGAGTAAGCGAGGTCCCCCCATGGAAAAAATACTTATCCCTCTGCTGGACAATGAGCTGGCCCCCCGTTTCGACCTGGCGGCAGATGTGCTCGTGGTATCCCTCATCCGCGAAACAAGCGCCATGGGCCGGGTCGAGGAGATGGTCACGGTTCTGGAAGACCCGTCCGCCGAGGCCATGTGCCGCCTGGCGGTCAAGGCTGGCGTGCAGACTGTTATATGTGCCGGTATTGAGAAGGAATTCTTTGATTTTCTCGAGTGGAAGGGCATCCGGGTCCTGGACGACATCTGCGGCCCGGTGGACGTCATCCTCGAAGCCTACCTGGGGGGTAGACTGGCTACGGGCCAGAGTTACTACTGACCACCACGTCTCCTTTTGTTTCATTTTCGTTCACATTCCTCTCATTTTTCTGTTTCTTTACGTTTCATTTTGTGCTTGCTCTTTTTTTCACATCGTTTTCTTGACCCTCACAACCAAGTATCATTTATACAATAAGGACTGTTGAAGAAAACCGGCTCCGCGACTGGAATCGCATGGAGCGGGCGACCTGACGCAGAGCGCCGTGGGACTGGAAAATCACGACGCGAACTCCGGCAATCCCGGCCACTCGACTGGACCCCCGTGGTCGGGACAAGGAAGCGGTATCCCGCCATGGGACTGGAAATTACATGGCGGGATACCGTCCGGCGCCTCCGCCGCCAGCCGGGTCAGAGCGGAGAGAAGCGCTCACGTCATGCGACTGGAAACATGGCCGAGGCGCAAACTGCCACTTCCGCGTGACTGGAAACGCGCGGTCGGGGGAATGACGTCTTTCCGTCCGGCGACTGGTGCCGTAAGGCGGAAGACCATACTGGAACGCGACGACAGCCTGGCCCTCCAGGGCTCGGGAGCGTCCTGTTCCAGGGGGATTGGCCGAACCGTTCCGCCGAGGCGGATGGCCCGGTCGAAGTGTGAAGCGCAAGTCCGCCTTTGTTCGGAACGCAAACGCCCACGCGGCGCCCATGCGACTTCCGCCACAAGACGGCCCATACATTGGGAGGAGGATTCAATGCAGGTAAAAGACCTTATGGTCCCAGTCTCCGAATACAAATCGGCAGGCGTGAACGACTCGCTGGGCGAAGTCGCATCGGTTATGGCCGGTGGCGGCCACCGGGATGTTCTGGTCGTCAACGACAAGGGCAATCTGGAAGGCGTCATCACCATGACCGACATCTTCATGGCCCTGGAACCCAACTACAAGAAGCTCAGCCGAAAGGAACTCAGCACGGACATTCTGGCCAGCCGCTACGTGACTGACCTGTTCAAGGAGTACGGCCTCTGGTCCGTCTCGCTTTCCGAACTCTGCGAAAAGAACGCAACCATCAAGGCCGCAGAGGTCATGCACGTGCCTGACGAACACGAGTTCCTGAAGGAGGAAGACGATCTGGAACAAGCCATCCACCGCTTCATCGTGGGGATGCACCAGCCGCTCTTCGTCAAGGCCAACGGCACCATCACCGGTGTCCTGCGCATGGTCGACGTCTTCAATGAAATCGAGGCGCGGATGACTTCCTGCGCCGGCGAATAACCGTTTCGCGGGTTACTTGAGGAGTTCAACATGGAAATAGCACAAGCAGCCAACACCGGCTTCGACTGGAAACGCCTGGTCTTCATGCTGACCGGCGTTACCCTCTTCGCCGTGGTATTTTTCTCGTCGGCCTGGCCCGACGCCATCGACCCCAACGGACAGCATTTCGCCCTGAGCAAGGAAGGCAAGGGCGCCATCGCCGTCTTCCTGCTCGCAGGCACATGGTGGGTCTTCGAGGTCGTACCCATCGGCATCACCTCGCTGATGATCGGCATCCTCCAGGTCATGTTCCTGATCCGTCCGGCCAAGGTGGCCTTCAAGGACTTCATGGACCCGTCCGTACTCTTTATCTTCGCCTCCATCATGATCGGTCTGGTCTTCACCAAGACAGGCCTGACCAGACGGCTGGCCTACAAGATGCTCGACGTCGTGGGCGAGCGGACCTCCATGATCTACCTGGGCGTCTTCGTGGTCACCGCCGCCCTGACGCACATCATGGCCCACACCGCGGTCGCCGCCACCATCTACCCTCTGCTCCTCGCCATCTACGCCCTGTATGGCGAAGGCGACAAGCCCACCAAGTTCGGCAAGGGGCTGTTCATCGGCATGGCCTACGTGGCCGGCGCGGGCTCCGTCGTCACCCTGCTGGGCGCGGCGCGCGGCGCGGTGGCCATCGGCTTCTTCAAGGAAATCGTCAATGTGGAGGTCGGCTTCTTCGAGCTGTCCTACTACATGTTCCCCATCGGCTGGGGCATGACCTTCCTGCTCTGGGGCTTCTTCATGATCTTCATGAAGCCGGAGAAGGAGCGCATCCCCGGACTGCGCGAAAAGGCCCGTGAGCTCAACGCCAAGATGGGTCCGCTGACCCGCAACGAGATCATGGCCGCCATCATCGTCGGTACCGTCATCTGCATCATGTCCCTGCGGTCCTTTGTCCCGGCGCTCAACGCCGTTGACAAGACCGCCATCATCCTCTGTTCGTCGGTCCTCTTCTTCGTCTTCAAGATTCTGGACCTCAAGGACCTGGAAGATATCCCCTGGAACATCATCCTTCTGTTCGCCGGCGCCATGTCCATCGGCTTCTGCCTCTGGGAAACCGGCGCGGCAAAATGGATGGCCGTCAACTGGCTGGTCATGTTCGCAGACGCCAACTGGTTCGTCTTCGTCATGTCCATCGCCTTCTTCGTCATGATCATGACCAACTTCATCATGAACGTGGCGGCAATCGCCATCTCCCTGCCCGTGGCCCTGGTCATCGCGCCCTATCTTGGCGTGGCCCCGGAGGTCATCCTGTACTCCTCCCTGGCCATGGCCGGTATGCCCTTCCTGCTTCTGGTGGGTGCGGCGCCCAACGCCATCGCCTACGACTCAGGCCAGTTCACCACAGGTGAATTCTTCGGCTGGGGCGTACCCGCATCACTCCTGCTGATGGTCTTCGTCGGAGTGGCCTGCTACATACTGTGGCCACTCATGGGCATGCCCGTGACCCTTCCTGCCGGAGGATAACGCCCTTAGGGCTCCGCTGAAAACAAACGGCTGTCGCGCAAGCGGCAGCCGTTTACAACCGAACAGAGAGAGACACTCGCAAATGGAAAAACTGGAAACCCTCTTTGAACACATAGCGTCCCGAATCAACGTCAACCTCAAGCCCATGGGGCTCGACGTCAGGCCCATCCTCCAGAATGCCATCCCCAGAGAACGCCACCTGGCGTATTACGCATTCTACGCCCTGACCGAAGACCATCCCATCAGCTTCAAATTTACCAACTCCAACCTTGCCGGGACGTACTTCCTGGGCAAGACACTGGTGGATCGCTCCGTGGTCTACAAGTCCAACCTGCGCGGCGACGAGCTCAAGCGCAAGGGGGACGTGGTGGAGTTCAACGGCGTCAAGACGACGCTCTTCTATGACGAGGTCATCCGCGTCATCAACTCCTACCTGGTCAAGACCCTGGTCCACAACCACTCCAAGAACCCGGAAATTCCCGAGGTCTTCAAGATTCTCAACACCGTGGCCATGCACTATTCCAACATCCACGGCACCACGACGGAAGGCGTCTACCTCGGCCCCTTCTCCACGGTGGATTTCTCGGTCATGCACAACTGCATCGTGGGCGACTTCTCCTACGTCCAGGCCGGGGACCTGTCCCGGGTTGTCATCGAACCGGGACACGTCTGGATCAAGGTCAACGGATCGTTCGAATTCCACTACGTCTATCCCGAAGGGGTCGTGGACGAATACGTCTCCCTGGACGAACACGGACACGTTTCCGGAAAGTTCATCGAATACGTCGACGAATTCAAGGAAGACTTCGTCCCGGTATACTCCACCGTCAAACCGGAGCGGCTGGAACTGGCCATCGGCGACGGCTCGTACGTCAGCCCCTACTCGGTCATCAAGGGTGCCTGCACCATCGGCCCCAACGCGCTGATCGCCCAGCGCGCGCACATCGAGGACTCGGTCATCGGCGAGGGTTCCAACGCGCAGGAGAACTGCTACATCAAGGACTCCGTGTACGAAGGATTCAACGTCACCGCCCACGGCGGCAAGGTCATCCATACCCATAACGGCAAGAACGTATTCGTCGGCTTCAACTCGTTCGTGCACGGCACCGAGTCCTGCCCGATCACCATCGGGAAAAATTCCATCGTCATGCCGCATACTATAATTGACGCCGCCGAGCCTATCGAGATACCGGAAAACTCGGCAGTATGGGGTTATATAACCAAACAATCGGACCTGGAAACGCAATGCATGGACCTGGACGAGCTGTCCAATGCCAGTGACCTGACCTTGGGCAACCTCACCTTCAAGGGCGACGGCAAGGCTTTCGTGGAAGGTTTCAGAAACCGCATTGAACATATTCTGGAAGAAAACGGGGCGTATTACGACGGAACGGATGACACCCGCGGGCACGCCCAGAAAACACAGGATGCCAGTTTCAACATCCTCCAGCCCTTCCAGGGCGGCAAGGATGCGGGAATGTACCCGACGATGACCATCGGCGAATAGCCTGCCGACCGGTCACCAACCATAACAACGTTCAGGAGACACCAAACATGCCTCGAACACTGTCCCAGGCCTTCGGAAAGAACTTTCTCGGCAACGCGCCGAGTTGGTACAAAATGGCGATCCTTGGCTTTCTCGTGCTCAACCCCATCCTGGTACTGACGGTTGGACCGTTTATCGCCGGCTGGGTGCTGATCGTCGAATTCATCTTCACCCTGGCCATGGCACTGAAATGCTACCCGCTGCCCTCGGGCGGCCTGCTGGCCATCGAGGCGGTCATACTTGGGCTCACCACGCCCGGCACCGTCTACCATGAAGCCAAGAACAACTTCCCGGTCATCCTGCTGCTGATCTTCATGGTCGCGGGCATCTACTTCATGAAGGACTTCCTCCAGTTCACCTTCACCCGCATCCTGACCAAGGTCCGCTCCAAGATCGCCATCTCGCTGATGTTCTGCTTCGCCGGAGCATTCCTGTCCGCCTTCCTGGACGCCCTGACCGTCACGGCTGTCATCATCGCCGTGGCATACGGCTTCTACAACGTCTACCATCGCTACGCCTCGGGCAAGACCCTGACCTGCGACCATGACCTCTGCTCCGACCTCTCCGTCAAGGATGCCGCCCGACAGGAACTCATGGACTTCCGCGCCTTCCTGCGCAACCTGATGATGCACGGCGCGGTGGGTACCGCCCTGGGTGGCGTCTGCACCCTGGTCGGCGAGCCCCAGAACCTGCTCATCGGCGAGGAGATGGGCTGGCACTTCGTGCCCTTCTTCCTCCAGGTTGCCCCGGTTTCCATGCCAGTGCTGCTCATCGGCCTGCTGACCTGCATGGCCGTCGAAAAATTCCATCTCTTCGGCTACGGCGCCCAAATGCCGGGCAACATCCGCTCCCATCTGCTGGAAACCGCCATGGAAATGGAGGCGAAACGCGGGCTCAAGGGCAAGGCCATGCTCATCATGCAGGGACTCATCGGCGTCTGGCTGATCCTCGCCCTGGCGTTCCATCTGGCCGAAGTCGGCATCATCGGCCTCTCGGTCATCGTCCTGCTGACCTCTCTCAACGGCTTCACCGACGAGCATCAGTTCGGCCCGGCCTTCGAAGAGGCTCTGCCCTTCACCGCCCTGCTCGTGGTCTTCTTCGCCATTGTCGGCGTCATCCACGACCAGCACCTGTTCGCGCCGGTCATGCACTTCGTCCTAGGTCTGGAGGGCCACATCCAGCTGGCGGCCTATTACATCGCCAACGGGCTGCTCTCCATGATCTCGGACAACGTCTTCGTGGCCACGGTCTACATCTCCGAAACCAAGATGCACTTCGTCCAGTTGCTGGGCACCATCCCCGGAGTGGAGAATGGCGCGGCCCTCATGGACAAGCTCACCGATCCGCAGCTGCATCGGGCCGATGTCATCACCACGCTTCCCGCGGGCATCCAGGCCAAGGTCACCGAAACCATGGCCCACTTCGACAAGCTCGCCGTGGCCATCAACACGGGCACCAATATCCCGTCCGTGGCCACGCCCAACGGACAGGCGGCCTTCCTCTTCCTGCTGACCTCGGCTCTGGCCCCGGTCATCAGGCTGTCCTACGGCCGCATGGTTGTCCTGGCCCTGCCCTACACCATCACCATGTCCATAACCGGACTCGCCGCCACCTACTACTTCCTCTAGGAAGAATGGCGGTCAAACAACAAACGGCAAGGGCCCGCGCACAATGCGCGGGCCCTTTTTTTCGGTCAAAAGTCTGCTGGCCAGGCGGGACTACCGGTTTGAAGACATGTGCCAGACCCACTTTGCAACCGGGGGGTTTACAAAGGGACCCTAGTCCGTTGGCGCACCGCCTGTACCGACCAAGCGCAACCCCTTATTGAACAATTCCTTGAGGGCGGCCCCTCGGGGTTCGCGTTCAAAACAGACATAAAGATTGTGGATGGCGAGCATACGAGGCATGAAGTCCAGCTCTTCCTTCCGGGAATGGATGACCGGGTCCGTCTCCGCCAGATAGCGAAACACATTGAGATCAATCACGGCCAGATCAATCCTCTCCATCAGCACCTTGCGCAGATTCAGGCGGTCGGAAACCGCTGTTTCCGTGCGGATGATTTTTTTCCGGGCCAGCTCATCAAACTCAACCGAGTTGAGGTAGCCGTCCACCACCCCGACCACCTGGGCCCCGGCCCCGATCTCGGCAATCTCATTCCAGGGGAGCTTGTGCGTGCGCAGCTTGGCAAAACCCAGCGGGCTCCTGCCGATGGAATCGGAATAGAGGCAGCGTGAGGCGCGCCCCCGGTATTCCGGAAAATAACCGTCAATCTCGGGGTTGGACTCCGCCTCGAACATCACCCTGTTCCAGGGAAAGTACCGCACTTCCAATTCGTAGCCCGCCATACGGAAGGCTTCGCGCACAATGCGCACGGCGCTGCCGCCACCCGGCAGGCCTTCTCCGGCATAGGGAGGCCAATAGAGCGAGGCCAACACGACCTTGCCCTTCCCGGCCTGTGCCGGAAGGCAGAAGAGGAGCAAGAGCGCACTCAACGTAAAGACTATTTTACGCATAGGGATACTATGCCCAACAAAAGGCGGTAAAACAAGATGGATATACGAAGTGGGACCTGCTTTACTGCCGCATGCCGGTCAGCTCGCGACGAGGGATGACCACGCGTACCAGGGTGCCCTTGCCCACGGTGGAATCGACCTTGATGTCCCACTGGTGCTCCATGACGATGCGCCGGACAATGGCCAGGCCCATGCCGGAACCATTGGCTTTACGGGTAAAGAAGGGATCGAAGATGTAGGGAAGGTCTTCCTCGGCTATGCCCAAGCCGTCGTCCGAAACCTCGATGGCACAGGCCAGGCTACCGGGCGAGACCTTGATGTGGACCTTGACCCGCCCCTGGCTGAAATCCACGGCGTTGTCCATAATGGCCTCGAAGGCTATAACGAACAGGGCCGGATCCACCAGCACGGTCTGGTCAGGGCAGAATATCTCCCACTCCACGCCGCCGCTGTCGGCCATGCGGTCTTCGACGTGATCCATGGCCTCCTCCAGCAGGACGCGAATGCTCGCCGGGCGCATTTCACCGATCTCTATGGAAGCGTACCGGGTCACGTTTGAAACCATGGTTTCCAGCCTTGCGGCCTCCTGCAGAATGGTGCTCAAATGCTCGCCCACATCCTCAGGCACGTCCTCGTGACGCTTGATGATGTTGGCGAAACCGGCGATAGCCACGGTTCGGTTGCGGATCTGGTGGGCCACGGACATGGCCAGGTGGTGCAGGCCGCGCCGTGCGTCGTTGACTGACTTGAGGTCGCGGAAGGAACGAATGGCCGTGATGACCGAAGTGATCAACCGCTCCGAGGTCAGCTCGGTCTTTGAGCGGTAGTCGTTGATGTCCAGCTCGGTGACAACCTCCCGCTCCGGCGCCTCGCCGGGCTGGCCGGTGCGCAGGATGATCCTGACCAGATGGTTGCGGGCCACCTCTCGGGTGTACTCGGCCACTTCGAGCCCGGCCCGCCGGGTCTCCATGACCACGTCGAGCAGCATGACCGCAAGGTCGGGGTTGGCGACCACCAGCTCGCGGGCCTCCTGGCCGGAATAGGCGCTCAGGCAGGACACCTTGCGTCCCTCGAAGGCGAGGCCGTCCAGGACCAGACGCGTCACGTTGTGCACGTCCTCCTGGTCGTCCACGATGAGGACTTTCCAGGTTCCGTTGCCACCCGCGCCTTTGGCCTCGGCCTCGCGACCGCCGTCTTCATCGGCAAAGATCAATTGATCATCCATGTTCCGCCCCCACCGGTTTTCCCGCTTTCCCGCTCTCTACCATGACAACATAACCCAAAACGGGAAAAATAGTAATGGTATCCGGCAATACACGGCAAAGGGCCTGCCGAACAACGTCGGCAGGCCCTTATCGGTAATGTTCTCTCGAGGTGTAATCAAGCGTCCACCTTGGGTGAATCATCGCGGTGTTCACGGCAGAGCCAGATGATGGACTGGCGCTTGGCATCGAAGTGCGGACTGACGCCGTGCTCGCTGCCACAGACGGCACACCGGTACTCTCCTTCGCAGCTGGGAAAGCATTCATACCGGTTGAGCATCGCGTTGAAGCGATTAATGTACTGGAACATCGGGTGCTTCTGATGCCGCCTGATGTCCTTGCTGTTAAGTTTGCCGTTGTCGTTGACCTTGACGGTGATCATCCGGGATCGATTGATGACACCCTTCTTCTTGTTCATGACCACCTCCGTCGGCTCCTCCCAACGGCAGATGATCCGCTTGCGGTCCTGATCATAACGCATCGACATGGTATTCTCCTTTCGTAACGGGCCTTGGCTTGTCACGAACGAACAACGTCAAGCCGTCGTCCTGAGCCGGGCCGCATCGTCCTAGATTACGTAATCCAGAACCTTGCGACTGGCGGCCACCGTCTTGACGAAGGCGACGCAGGCCTGGTGTTCCGGATGCCCCTGATAATGGTCCAGGGCAACCGCATCATCGTGCTCGGAGCAAAGAACAATGTGGCATTCGGGATCAGCGGCCACGATGTCGTAGCTGACCTCAAGGTGCCGCAGTCCTTCAATCCGCCCGTTCAGGGCTTCGAGCATTTCTTTCATCTTGGCCGCGTTCTCCTTGGCGGGAACGCCGTCCACTTCCTCTTGCAAAGTCCACATGACAATATGTTTGACCACAGTTCTACTCTCTTTAATAACGCTGAGATTCAACAGGAGAGGCAATATGCAGAAATTTTGCAATAGCCTCCATCTTTCCTATTAAGCACGGAGTTGGGCTTTGTCACCCTTTCTGCGATAATTTATAAAAGGTTCAGGATATTTTCCCCCAGCCCCCTCCGCGCTTCATGTTGGAAGACGACGGAGCAAGGGAGAAAAAGAGGTTCCCCGCCCCGCAGCGGGCGGGGAACCGGATGAGGCTTTTCCCTGTTAGGAGGAAGCGTGGCAGTTGCTTCGAGGGATTGCGGTCCAACCTAAAGTGAGAGCCTCATGAGTTATGGCTCCGATCCCGCGCCATTGCCCGGGACCGGAGCGAATTCCTTTACTTCTTGTTGTCTGCCAGGACCTCGGCCACGTGACGGACCTTGATCCAGGAACCGCGCTTCTTCAGTCCGCCGCGCAACTGCATGACGCAGCCGGGGCAGTCAGTCAGGAGCACGTCGGCCCCGGTGGCCTCAACGTTGTCGAGCTTCTTGCGCAACAGCTCGGACGAGAGTTCCGGGAACTTCATGGAGAAGGAGCCGCCGAAGCCGCAACAGACTTCTTCCTCGGCGCATTCCACATACTCCATGCCGCCCTTCTCGATGAGCTGACGCGGCGCATCGTGCACGTCCAGGCCCCGGCACAGATGGCACGGCGCATGGTAGGTGGCCTTGCCGCCGGACTCGTTGAAGTCCGACTTCTTCACCTTCAGCACGTCGTTGACGAAGGAGGAGTAGTCGATGATCTTCTCGGAGAAGGCGTCGGCCTTGAGCTTGAGCCCAGGCTTGTCCATGACCAGCTTCGGATAGTTATGCTTGAGGTGCGAAGCACAGGATGCGCACAGCGTGATGATGTAGTCGTAGGCGTCGGTGTTGAACGCCTTCAGGTTCTGCGCGGCCACATCCTTGGATGCCTTCATCTCGCCCATCATCTGCACCGGCAGGCCGCAGCAGGACTGGGCTTCGGGGTAATCCATCTCAACATCGTTGTCTGCGAAGACCTTGACCGCCGCCTGCATCTGCTCGGGGTAGACGAAGTCCTGTACGCAACCGGAGAACAGGGCCACCCGGTACTTGGGCTTGTCCACGTACGGACGGTTCTCCTTCCACCAGTCGCGGAACGGGGTCTTGGCAATGGCGGGCAGTGCGCGGAAGCTGTGCTCCTTGGAGAAGATCATGGGCAGGTGGCGGATGAAGCCGTCGCCTTCTGCCACGGGCTTCTGGCCCCACTTGGCGGTGCGCAGCAGCGTGTGGAAGAGCTTGCGGTTCTTGAGCACCGTCCCGAGGAGCTTCTGCGGCAGCGGGCTGCCGTCCTCTTCCATGATGCGGGCGTGAATCTCCTTGATCAGCCTGGGCAGGTCGATGCCGCCGGCGCAGATGTCCTTGCACGCCTCGCAGTTGATGCAGTTCTGGACCAGGTTCTTGGCCTTGTCCTTACCGTGGAAGAAGTAGGTCAGGATCAGGCCGATGGCGCCGATGTAAATGTGACCCATCTTGTGGCCGCCCACCAGACGGTACACGGGACAGACGTTGGCGCAGGCGCCGCAGCGCACACAGCGGTTGACCTGGGAGAAGAGCGGGTCCTTGACCAGTTCGCTCCGGCCGTTGTCCAGGACGACGTAATGAATTTCCTTCTTGCCGTCCTCGGCGGCCAGGCACTCGTTGGCGCCGGTAATCCAGGTCACGTAGGACGTGATCTGCTGACCGGTGGCGTTGCGGGGCAGAACCTTGAGGATACGCAGGGCGTCATGCAGCTTGGGCAGCAGCTTGTCGATGCCCATGAGCGCCACGTGAACGCGGGGCAGGGTCGACACCAGGCGGGCGTTGCCCTCGTTGGTAACCAGACCGATGCCGCCGGTCTCGGCCACGGCGAAGTTAGCGCCGGTGATGCCCATGTCCGCATCGATGTACTTCTGGCGCAATTCGCGGCGGGCGACCTTGACCAGCTTCTCGATCTCCGAGTCCTGCTTCTTGCCGGTCACCTCGGTGAAGAGGTCGCCGACCTGGAAGCGTGACAGGTGGATGGCGGGCATGACCATGTGGGACGGGCCCTCATGCCGGAGCTGGATGATCCACTCGCCCAGGTCCGTCTCAGTCACTTCCAGGCCTTCGGCCTCCAGGTCGTGATTGAGCAGGGTTTCCTCGGCGGTCATGGACTTGGACTTGACGATCTTCTTGCAGCCCGTGTCCTTGGCGATCTTGGCGATGATGGCGTTGGCCTCGTCGCCGTCCTTGGCAAAATGAACGTGGATTCCGGCAGCCTCGGCGTTGGCCTTGAATTCGGCGAACAGGGCGTCGGCCTCCGCGGCGGCCGCATCCTTGGAAGCGGCGATGTCACTGATCAGGCCACGTACGTCCATCCCCTTGAAGGCATTGGCGCGTCCGGCGCGATAGGCCACGGCAAAATTGTCGAGGGTGGTGCGCAGGAAATCGTTATCCAGGGATTCACGCAGTTCCTCGCGATATTCCTTGAGATCGTGTGCTTTCTGCATGGCTTAGTCCTCCAGGAGCAGGATGTGGAGTTCGAGGGGGCCGTGGACACCGAGGGCAAGCACCCGTTCGATGTCCGCCGTCCGGCTGGCGCCGGTGATAAACGCCATGTAGTTGGGCGTCTTCCTCATCCGGGTCAGCATCATCTTTTCCACCGCGTAGGTGTTGGCGCGGATGCTGGACTTGGGCAGCATGCAGACGTGAAACTCGGAGACCATGGTGGCCAGACGCAGTTCCTCGCTCGGGCAGTCGACCATTAGGGTGCCGGTGTCGGCGACGCCGTACTCGGCGGCGGTGAACCCGATGTCGATACCGGCGAGATGCTCACGCATCCCCTTGTCGATACACTCGAAACCCGCTTTCTTAGCCTTGGCGGAGAGCTTCTTGTAGAGCTCCTTTTTGAGGGCGGGAGCAGCGATAACCTTTTTCTGCTTGGCGTCGCAGAGCGCTTCGGCCTCGTCCGAGATGGCCTCACCGCAACCGCTGGCCAGCAACTGGCAAGCCTCTTTCTTTCCACAAAGATCCAGGACGTACTCCATGGCCTCGTCCTCGTTGGCCAGGGTCGTCACCTTAGCGGAAACCAGCTCCGCCTTCTCGATAAACTTTTCAACCAATGCTTCCTTGGAAGACATGGCAGACACCTCCATAATGTTAATGGACCGCCCCCCGCCCAAGACCGGGCGGGGGGCCCGCAACAGTCCTTGTTATCCGTTTACTATATCCCGGGTTTCCCTTGCGATGGCCAACTCCTCATTGGTCGGAATGACCCAGATGGCCACCGGGCTGTCCCCGGTGCTGATGAGCATGGGCTCTTTTGCGCGTTTGTCATTTGCCTGCACATCGATCTTCATGCCGAAGGGCTCCAGGCCCTCCATGGTCTTGCGCCGGACGATGCTGTCGTTCTCGCCGATGCCGGCGGTGAAGACGACCGCGTCCACGCGGCCCAAAACGGCCATGTAGGAACCGATGTATTTGCGCGTGCGGTAGGTCTGCACGCCCAGGGCGAGTTCGGCGCGCTCGTCGCCCTTCTCGATGGCCGCGTGGATGTCGCGCATGTCGTTCATGCCGCACAGCCCCTTGAGCCCGGACTCCTTGTGGAGCACGTTGTCAATGGTGGCGATGTCCATGCCGCGGTTCACGGCCAGATAGTTGTGTACCGCGGGATCGACGTCTCCGGACCGGGTACCCATGACCAACCCCTCCAGGGGGGTGAGGCCCATGGAGGTATCCACGCACTTGCCGTCCTTGACTGCGGCCATGGAGGCGCCGTTGCCCATGTGAATGGTGATCACGTTGAGCTCGTCCAGAGGCTTGTCCATGAGCCGGGCGCACTCGCCCGCCACGTACTTGTGGGAAGTTCCGTGCGCGCCGTAGCGGCGGATATGATCTTCCTCGTAGTACTCGTACGGCAGCGCGTACATGAACGCATGGGGCGGAATGGTCTGGTGAAAGGCGGTGTCGAACACCAGGACCTGAGGCACGCCGGGGAACAGCGCCATGGCCTCCCGGGCTCCGCCCAGATTGGCCGGGTTGTGCAGGGGCGCCAGCCGCTCGGTGTCCTTGAGTTCCTCCATCATCTCGGGGGTAACCACCACCGGAGCGCTGAAGTTCTCGCCACCCGCGACCACGCGGTGGCCGACGGCCTTGATCTCGTCCAGGGAGCAGACCGCGTTCTCGCCGCTAGAGGTCAGGTCGATGGCCAGCTTGAGCCCCACGCTGTGGTCGGGGATAGGCTGTTCGAGCTTGACCACGGCTTCCCGGTCGGTGCCGGGGTAGGCCTTGTGGGTCATAACGCCCTGCTCTTCGCCGATGCGTTCCACCAGACCGGAAACCATGACCGACTCATCGGCCATGTCGATCAGTTGGTATTTAATGGAAGAGCTTCCGGAGTTGATGACAAGTATCTTCATTTATTTTTCCTTTTCAGCCTGGGCCTGAATGGCGGTGATGGCCACGGTATTGACGATGTCGGGCACGGTGCAGCCGCGGGACAAGTCGTTGACCGGCTTGTTGAGTCCCTGGAGAACCGGGCCGATGGCCACGGCGTTGGCGGCGCGCTGCACTGCCTTGTAAGTGTTGTTCCCGGTGTTCAGGTCCGGGAAGACGAAGACGGTAGCCCGTCCCGCGACTTCGGAATCGGGCAGCTTGACGGCGGCCACGTCCGGGTCAACGGCGGCATCGTACTGGAGGGGGCCCTCCAGGGGGAAGTCCAGGCCGCGCTCCTTGATGAGCCCCTTGGCGATCCGGGCCGCCTCGGTCACCTTCTCCACGTCCTCGCCCTTTCCGGAGGAGCCGGTGGAGTAGCTGAGCATGGCAACGCGGGGCTCCACGCCGAAGATCTTCGCGGTCTCGGCGGCGGAGATGGCGATCTCGGCCAGTTCCTGCGCGTTGGGGTTGGGGTTGACGGCGCAGTCGCCGTACACCAGCACGCGGTCACGCAGGCACATGAGGAACACCGAGGAGACGATGGAGCTGCCCGGCTTGGTCTTGACGAACTCGAAGGCCGGCCGGATGGTCTGGGCCGTAGTGGTCACCGAGCCGGAGACCATGCCGTCGGCAAAGCCCTTGTAGACCATCATGGTTCCGAAGTAGGTGGGATCGGCCATGCGGTCCCAGGCCATTTCAGCAATGACGCCCTTGTGCTTCCTGAGCTCCAGATACTCCTCGGCAAAGGCGTCGAGCAGTTCGGAGTTCGAGGGGTTGATGATCTGCGCACCGGAGATGTCCACACCATACATGGACGCATTCTTGCGAATGACGTCCTCGTCGCCGAGCAGGATGATGTCGGCCACGCCGCGACGCAGCAGAATGTCCGCCGCGCGCAGGATGCGTTCGCCGGTGCCCTCGGGCAGGACGATGCGCTGCTTGTCGCGGGACGCCTTGTCGAACAGCGAGTATTCGAACATCTTGGGCGTCACGCGGGTGGAGCGCTGCTCGACCACGCGATCACGCAGCTCGGGCACGTTGACGTGCCGCGAAAATCCACCCAGGGCGGTGGCGATGCGCTGATGGTCGTTGACCTCGATCCGGCCATACAGCCGATTGAGTTCCTGCACATTGTGATAGGTGTGTCCCTTGACCGAGAGAACGGGAACCGGAACGCCGGTCCAGCCCTCGATGAGCTTGTGCACGTTCATGGACACGTCCAGGCCGCCGGTAAGCACGATGCCCGCGATGTCCGGGTACGAGCTCGACAGCCGGGAAGCCAGCGAGGAGAGGATGATGTCGGAGCGGTCACCGGGGGTGATGATCAGGGAACCCGGCTTGATGTACTGCAGGAAGTTTCCGATCTGCATGGCCGCGATGACGTAGTTGTCCACCAGGGTCTGGAGTCCGGAGTGCCCGTAGAGCACGTCCGCGTCCAGCCAGCGCTTGACGTCGCCGACGGTGGGCTTGCCCAGAGTCTCATCCTCGGGGATGACATAGACGGGCATGGGGTCGGCATGGCCCGCCTTGCAGTCGATGTGGCTGCACAGGTCGTCGGTCATGCCCTCGGGTGCGCGGTTGACCACGCAGGCAACAAAGTCCACCCCCTTCTCACCCAGGGTGTCCAGGGTGCTCTGGGTAATGTTGACCACCTCGTCCGGGGTCTTGTCCCGGCCGGAGGTGACCACCAGCATGGGCGCGCCAATATTGGCGGCGATGTCCGCATTGAGATCGAACTCGAAGGCAGGGTCCTTGCCCTTGAAGTCGGTTCCCTCGCAGAGGACGAAGTCATACTCCTCCTCCAGCGCCTTGTACTTGTTCAGGATGTTCTCCAGCACGGATGCGTACTGCCCCGAATTGATCAGTTCCCGCGCTTCCTTCAGCGTGTAGGCGTAGGTGTCGCGGTAGGGAATGGGCAGCTTGAAGTGTTCCGTCATCAGCAAGATGTCGTGATCCTGTCTGCCTTCGCCCGGATCGTCGATTATGGGGCGGAAGATGGCGACCTTATGCAGTTCCCTCAGGAGCATCTGCATAACGCCGAGGATGACGGCGGACTTGCCGCTCCGTTCTTCCGTAGAGCTCACGTACAGGTTTTTGGACATGGTGGTTTCCTTGTTACCTCATCATTGGGGGTTAGAGACTATCCGCGTATAGCTCTATGACGTGTTTTACGTCCATCCCGGCCCCTTTCTGCGATAGCATGTCCGTTATCTGGAGCATGCAGGCCGGGCAGCTCGTGGCTGCCGTCTGGACCTTTGCGGCCAGGATGTTGTCGGCTTTGCGGGAACCAATTTGTTTGGATATGTCGTAGTGGGCGATGTTGAAGCTGCCTCCGCAGCCGCAACAAGTGCCGGCTTCGGCCATTTCCTTGTAATCACAGCCTGCTGTCCGGATCAATTCTCGGGGCTGGGCGGTGATGCCGAGGGAATTTTTGAGGTGACATGGGTCGTGATAGGTCACGCTCCTGCCGCAATTGCCCCCGGTCGGTTGCACCTGGAGAATATCCACCAGGAACTGACTGATGTCCATGGTCTTTTTCTGAAGCTTCGCGGCCTCGTATCGAGTAACCGAATCCCCCTGGTACATGTGGGGCCACAGTTCCTTGATGGTGGAGGTGCAGGAGGCGCATCCGGTAACCAGATAATCGAACTCCGCGTCCTTGAAGAGCTTGACGTTCATGTTCACCAGGGAGTCGAAGGTGCTGGTGTCGCCGCTGGACAGGGCCGGAATGCCGCAGCACGCCTGGCCTGCGGGCATGTACACGCCCACGCCGTGGTGCTTGAGCACCTTGAGAATGGCTTCTCCCACCTGGGGGAAGATCTTGTCGACGACGCAGCCCACGTACAGGGCGACGCGGATGCCGGACTTCCCGGCGGGCGTATCCATCTCGGGCACGATCTTGTGCAGGGGCTTCTTGGCCAGGGAGTTGAAGTGACGGTCTCCGATGACCGGCGCGTTGAAACGCGCACAGGAGGAGCCGAGCATATCGTCCACCTTCTTGGTGAACAATCCCTGGAACTTGGAGCCCATGCCCACCAGTGTGTTGAACAGCTTGGGGTTCTTGAGCATGCCGCGGAAGATGGCCTGCTTGACCGGAGACAACCCGAAGTACCCGGTCATGATGGCCCGGGCCTTGAGGAAGATGTCCATGACGGACACGCCGGAGGGGCAGTTTGCCTGACAGGTGCCGCAGAGCAGGCAGCGGTCGAGCTTTTCCTTCACGCCCTGGGGATCTTCCAGCATCTCGTGGGCAAGCTTGTCCAGCAGGGCGAGCTTGCCGCGGGTCACGTCGCCTTCACGCCCCGACTGGGCAAAGACCGGACAGACGGCCTGGCACATGCCGCAGCGCATGCAGCCGACCAGGAGATCGTCCAGTTCCATGAACATTTGTGCGAGTCTGTTGATATCGGCCATGGCGCCCCCCTATTTCTTGAACCCGATGATCTTGCCGGGGTTGAGGATACCCTTGGGGTCCAGGACGGACTTCATGCGGTGGGCATACTCCAGGGTGGCGCGGGAGGTCTCGATCTCCATGTACTTGGACTTGGCCAGGCCAATGCCATGCTCGCCAGACAGGGTGCCGCCGAGAGCGAGGGCGCGGTCGAAGATCATGTCGATGCCCTTCTCCACCCGCTCCCACTCGGCCTTGTCGCGCTTGTCGGTCAGGATGGTGGGGTGCAGATTGCCGTCACCGGCGTGGCCGAAGGTGCCGATGGTCAGGTCGAGCTTCTTGGAGATCTCCTCCAAAGCCGCGATCATGGCCGGGATCTTGGAACGCGGCACGGTGGCGTCCTCAAGCACGCAGGTGGGCTTGAGCTTGGCCAGGGCGGGCAGCGCATCGCGGCGGGCCTGCCAGACTGCGTCGCGCTCGGCGGCGTCCTTGGCGACCTTGATCTCGGTAGCGCCGTTCTCCTTGCAGATCTTCTCGACCAGAACGGCCTCGTCCTCGACCTGGGCGGGGTGACCGTCCACCTCGATGAGCAGCAATGCGGCAGCATCGGTGGGCAGGCCCGCACCGCGGAAGTTCTCCACGGTGTTGATGGTGAAGTTGTCCATCATCTCCAGGGTGGCCGGCACGATCTTGTTGGCGATGATCGCGGCAACGGTCTCGGAGGCGGCTTTCATGGAGGGGAAGATGGCCATCATGGACTTGGCGGCCTGCGCCGGGGGAATGAGCTTGAGGATGATCTTGTCGAAGACGCCCAGGGTGCCTTCGGACGCAACCATGAGGCCGGCCAGGTTGTAGCCGGTGACGCATTTGACGGTGCGAGAGCCGGATTTGACCAGTTCGCCGTTGACGTCCCAGAAGTCCACGCCCATGACGTAGTCCTTGGTCACGCCGTACTTGAGGCCACGCAGTCCGCCCGCGTTCTCGGCAACGTTGCCACCGAGGGTGGAGACGGTCTGGGAGCCCGGATCCGGGGGATAAAAGAGGCCTCGGCTCGCCACTTCGGCGGCGAACTTGGCGGTGACGACGCCGGGCTCGACCACGGCGTACATGTCCTCTTCATTGATCTCGAGGATACGGTTGAGGCCGTTGGTCAGGACGACGCAGCCGCCCGGATGGGGGATGGTACCCCCGGAAAGGTTGGTACCGGCGCCGCGAACGGTCAGCGGCACGCCGTTGTCGTTACACAGCTTTACGCATTTGCCCAGGGCTTCGCTGGTGGTGGGACGAACGACCAGAGCGGGCACGACGGAATCAAGAACAGCGGCGTCGTAGGAATAGGCGTGACGATCGGTCTCGTCCGTCATGACATTCTCGGCTCCGATGGCGGCTTCGAATTCCTTGATGATGGCGTCTTTGCTCATTGTTAGCTCCTTAACTTGAAATATGTTCAGCCAAGTTTCTTTGCTCGGCTTGGTTGTGGCTGCCGGTCCAGACCCGACCGCAACCTGTTATCACATCCCCGTCCGTCGGCAAAGGGAGAGGCGGGATTTTCCCGCCTCTCCCGTTATCGGTTTAGAAGAGGCCGGGCAGGAACACGAAGCTCATCAGCGAAGCCACGATGCCCACGACCAGACCGTAAAGCAGGAAGGGCCACACGGTCCGCCTCAGGATCGCACCCTCCATGCCGGACAGGCCGACAACGGCGCACGCGGCGACGATGTTGTGGATGCAGATCATGTTGCCCATACCACCGCCAACGGCCTGTGCGGCCACGATGATCTGGCGAGGCAGTTCAAGGTTGGAGGCGACGCCCCACTGGAACTCGGCGAACAACAGGTCGGAAACCGTGTTGGAACCGGTGATGAACGCGCCGAGGCCACCCACGAAGGAGGCGAACATGGGCCAGGCGTTACCCGCGATGGACGCGACGGCCTTGGCCATGGCCAGCGGCATGGACGGATAGGAGTTCGGGTTCAGGGCCGCGTCGCCGATGCCGGAACCGCGGAAGATGGAAACCAGAGCAACGGCCGCGAACAGCGCGATGGTCGGGTTCTTCATGGTCTTGATTGCCTGAGTCCAGGACAGCTTCACCTTGTCGGCGGGCATGCCGTGGATGAAGATGGTCAGGATGGCCACCAGGGTGAACGGGATGGTACCGGGCAGATACAGGTAGGCGATGGCGCCGTTGACGCTTTCATAGCCCAGGATGTGGCTGAACTTGAGGGCCTGGCCGGCGAGCATGCCCTTGAGGCCGAGTTCGGGAATACGGGTGACGACCAGGATGGCGCCGATCAGGATGTACGGCAGCCAAGCCTTGAACTGGCTCATGTGCGCGGTGAACTCGGTGGAGTCGGCGGACACGGAACCGGTCCATTCGGGGTCCCAGTTGGCGGAGGGGCCGAAGTCCCAGGATTCCTTGGGCATGCAGAAACCGGCCTTGGCACCGGCGATGATGACGCCGAGGCCGACGAGACCACCAATCAGGGACGGGAACTCGGGACCGACGTTCCAGGCAAAGATCAGGTAGGGCACGGTGAAGGACACGGCGGCGAAGATGCAGAACTTCCATGCGGCCAGACCGGGCTTCCAGCTCCGTTCGGGGCCGAAGAAGCGGGTGATGAAGCCGAGCATGAAGATCGGAAGGATGAAGATCATGCTCAGGTGCATCAGAGTGGCCCACTGGCCGATGACGGCCACGAACTCGCCCATGTTGGAGAAGTTGAGACCGGCGACGCCGGAGGCAACGGCCTGGTCAACACCGGGAGCGAGGTACTTCAGGCCGAGCACGACCGGAGTACCGACCGCGCCGAAGGTGACCGGGAAAGAGTTGAAGACCAGACAGATGATGGCTGCGGCCAGAGGCGGGAAGCCCAGGGAAAGCAGCAGCGGAGCAGCCAGGGCGGCCGGGGTTCCGAAGCCCGCGGCGCCTTCGATGAAGGCGGCGAACATGTACCCGATGATGATGGCCTGAATGCGCCGGTCAGGGGTGATGTTCTGCATCCCGTGCTGGATGGTTTCCATGCCGCCCGAATGCTGCAAGGTACGCAGAATCAGGATGGCGCCGAAGACGATAATCAGGATACCGATGGCGGTAATGAACCCTTGCAGGGTCAGTGCTGCAACATATTTGACGGGGAGGCCCCAGACGACAACAGCCCCCGCGGCAGCGGTCAGCCATGCGACAGGCATGGCCTTGGTGGCGGGCCAGCGCATGCCGACCATCAGAATGAGCGCCACCAGAATCGGCAGCAGCGCGACCAGCGCAAGTACTTCCATAGACATTATTACACCTCCGTTGCTGTGGACCCCCCAGGGTCCACACAGTTGAGAAAGAAGTGCGGGGCGGAACCAGGCTGAACCTCCGCAAATGTTCCGCCCCGCACAAACATCAGACGATTATCTGCCGTCGTCGCAAGGCTCGCCGGAGCCCGGGCTTTCGGCGGACACGCCGGTCGTACAGACATCCCCGTCCTCTGCATCAGGCTTGCTGAAGTCAGCTTCGGCCAGATGAGTCAGGATGGTGTAGCGTTCGGCGTAGTCTTTTTCGAGTTGAGCACGGAACGCCTTGGAGAGTTCCGGGTGGAACCGTTCCAGCATGGCGTACCGGTTTTCGCCGGAGAGGAACTCCTGCAGGGAACCGTCGGGAGCCTTGGACTCCAGGATGAACGGATTCTTGCCCTCGTCGGTGAGATCGGGATTGTAGCGGTAAAGCGGCCAGTAGCCGGAATCCACCGCGAGCTTCTGCTCGAGCTGGGTCTTGCCCATGCCCTTGCGGATGCCCTGGTTGATGCACGGTGCGTAGCAGATGATCAGGGAGGGGCCGTTGTAGGCCTCGGCCTCCTTGAAGGCCTTCATGGTCTGCTGCTTGTCCGCGCCCATGGCCACGGAAGCCACGTACACGTAGCCGTAGGTCATGGCGATACGGCCCAGGTCCTTCTTGCCGGTGGCCTTGCCCGCGGCGGCGAACTTGGCGATGGAACCCAGCGGCGTGGCCTTGGAGGACTGGCCGCCGGTGTTGGAGTAGACCTCGGTGTCCATGACCAGGATGTTCACGTCCTTGCCGGAGGCGATGACGTGGTCCAGGCCGCCGAAACCGATGTCGTAGGCCCAACCGTCACCACCGAAGATCCAGACGGACTTCTTGGTGAACAGGTCGGCGTCGGCCGCAATGGCCTTGAGGGAGTCGTCGGAAGCGCCTTCGAGGGCGGTCTTCAGGGCCGCGCCCGCTTCGGCGGAAGCCTCGGCGTCGTCCTTGGCGGCCAACCAGCCTTCGAGAGCAGTCTTCACGTCGCCGGAAGCGGTCTCAAGGGCGGCTTCGCACTTGGTGACGAGGGTGTCGCGGCGGTTGTTGACGCCCATTTCAATGCCGAAGCCGAACTCGGCGGCGTCCTCGAACAGGGAGTTGCCCCAGGCCGGACCGTGACCGTCTGCATTGGTGCAGTACGGCGTGGACGGAGCCGAGGCGCCCCAGATGGAGGAGCAGCCGGTGGCGTTGGCGATGATCATGCGCTCGCCGAAGAGCTGGGTGAGAACCTTGACGTAAGGGGTCTCGCCGCAGCCGGAGCAGGCGCCGGAGAATTCCATGAGGGACTGACGGAACTGGCTGCCCTTGACCGAGTCGCGCTTGAAGGCGTCCTTGAAGGCGACGGTCTCGGCGAAGTCCCAGTTGGGGGCCTGCGCAGCGGTCTGGCTGGCCAGCGGCTGCATGACCAGGGCCTTTTCCTTGGCCGGGCAGATATCGGCGCAGTTGCCGCAGCCCAGGCAGTCCAGAACATCCACCTGCAGGCGGTAGGCCATGCCCTTCACGTCCTTGCCCTTGGCATCAATGGTACCGAAGGATTCAGGAGCGCCCTTCATCTCTTCCTCGGTGGCGAGGACGGGACGGATGGCGGCGTGCGGACAGACAAACGCGCACTGGTTGCACTGGATGCAGTTGTCGGCGATCCACTCGGGCACCTTGATGGCCACGCCGCGCTTCTCGAACTTGGCGGTGGACAGAGGCATGGTGCCGTCCTTGGAGAAGACGGAGACCGGCAGGTCGTCGCCCTTCTGGGCCAGGACCGGACGCATGACGTTCTTGACGTAATCAGGCTCGTCCACTTCGACGGCTTTGTCGTCGGCCAGGCCGGACCAGGAAGCCGGGACAGCCACTTCGACGATGGCGTCGGTAGCCTTGTCCACTGCGGCGCAGTTCATCTCGACGATCTTCGGTCCCTTCTTGCCGTAAGCGGCCTCGATGCCGCCCTTGAGCAGGGCAACGGCCTTGTCAAAGGGAATGACGTCGGCCAGCTTGAAGAAGGCGGTCTGCATGACCATGTTGATGCGGCCTCCGAGGCCGACCTCGGCAGCGATCTTGACCGCGTCGATGGTGTAGAACTTCAGGTTCTTCTCTGCGATGGTCCGGCGCATGGCGGCGGGCAGTTCCTTTTCCAGCTCCTCGGCGGACCAGGCGCAGTTCAGCACGAAGGTGCCGCCGTCCTTGATGCCGTCCAGCACGTCGTAGAGGTGGACGTAGCTGGGGTTGTGGCAGGCGATGTAGTCGGCTGCGGTGACCAGGTAGGTGGACTGGATGGGCTTTTCACCGAAACGCAGGTGCGAGATGGTGATACCGCCGGACTTCTTGGAGTCGTAGGCGAAGTAGCCCTGGGCGTACATGTCTGTGTTGTCGCCGATGATCTTGATCGCCTGCTTGTTCGCTCCGACGGTTCCGTCGGAACCGAGGCCCCAGAACTTGCACTGTACAGTGCCTTCCGGGGTGGTATCCAGAGCCCCGGTAGCGACAAGGGAGGCGTTGGTGACATCGTCCTCGATACCCACGGTGAAACGGTTGCGGGGATCGGAGGCGGCCAGGTTTTCGAAAACGGCCTTGGCCATGGCCGGGGTGAATTCCTTGGAACCCAGACCGTAGCGGCCGCCCACGACGAGCGGGCCCTCGCCCAACTCCTTGTAGGTGGTGCAGACATCCAGGTAGAGGGGATCGCCCAGGGAGCCGGGCTCCTTGGTCCGGTCGAGCACGGACACGGTCTTCACCGTCTCGGGCATCACCGCCAGGAAGTGCTTGGCGGAGAACGGACGGTACAGGCGGACCTTGATCAGGCCGACCTTTTCGCCGTCGGCCACCATGTGGTTGACGACTTCCTCGATGGTCTCGCAGGAGGAACCCATGGAGATGACAACGCGCTCGGCATCGGGTGCGCCAACATAGTCGAAGGGCTTGTAGTCACGGCCGGTCAGGGCGGAGACCTTGTCCATGTACTCCTCGACGATGGCGGGGATGGCGTCGTACTCGGCATTGGTAGCCTCGCGGCCCTGGAAGTAGATATCCGGGTTCTGGGCGGTGCCGCGAACGTCCGGGTGTTCCGGGTTCATGGCGCGCTTGCGGAACTCGGCCACCTTGTCCATGTTCAGCAGCGGCTTCATGTCGTCGTAGTCGATGACCTCGATCTTCTGGATCTCGTGCGAAGTGCGGAAGCCGTCGAAGAAGGACAGGAAGGGAATGGAAGCCTCGACGGTGGACAGATGGGCCACCAGGGAGAGGTCCATGACTTCCTGGACGGAAGCGGCGGCCAGCATGGCGAAGCCGGTCTGACGGCAGGCCATGACGTCCTGATGGTCGCCGAAGATGGACAGTGCATGCGCGGCGATGGCGCGAGCGGAAACATGGAAGACGCTCGGCAGCAATTCGCCGGCGATCTTGTACATGTTGGGGATCATCAGCAGCAGGCCCTGAGAGGCAGTGAAGGTGGTGGTCAGTGCGCCACCGGCCAGGGAGCCGTGCACCGCACCGGCGGCGCCGGCCTCGGATTGCAACTGGCGGACCTCCACGGTCTGGCCGAAAATATTCTTGCGCCCCTGCGCAGCCCATTCATCGGCGATTTCGCCCATGGTGGACGAGGGGGTGATGGGATAGATGGCGGCGGTTTCGCTCATGGCATAGGCCACCCAGGCGGCGGCGGTGTTGCCATCCATCGTTTTCATCTTTGACATTTGGTCGTTCTCCTCTTGAGGTGTTTTTTCCGTTCATCATTCCAGTGTATGAAATGCGGACAAGTCGAAGTAACGACACCCCTTACTCAACATCCGTGCCAACCCGATGAACACATTATATTCTCTTTAAATACAGTATATTATCAATTTTTTAACGTTTCCGTTAAAATCAAAACACGCCAATTCAGTCCGAAAAACAGGACAGAATCGAACAAGTTGTTCCAGCCTCGACCAGCAGATTTTCGCCATTTACGGGGTTTTCTCCACTTTTGCCCCGCCCAGCCCGAAAAAAAGGCCCAGTCTGAAAAAACGGACACGTCCGTTTTGCGGGATAAAGCAAGGCGGGCAGGGACTCCGGCGGGAATTCAGTTCACACGGCTTTCCAATAGAAAAAGGCCGCTCCGGAAAGGGAACGGCCCAGAATGATTACCAAGTCCAATCTGGCAGGCTAAGATGATTCTTCAAGCAGACTGCGAATCATGCCTCCAACGACGCGGGCAGTCCTTCGACCATGACCCGAATCTCATCGCGCACCCGGCGATAGACAGCGAGCCCGTCGTCTTCGGAAAGATCCTGCTCCCGAACCAGGCTCGGCGGATCATCGAACCCGCGATGGACTCGTTTAGCGGAGGAAGGAAAGTATGGGCAGTTTTCGGCGGCATGGCCGCACAGGGTGACCACGTAGTCGAATGCCTCGTCCGGCAGGTCGTCCACGGTCTTGGACTCCTGGCCCGACATGTCCACCCCAGCCTCCTCCATGACCCGAACGGCCATGGGATTCATGCCGTGCCGGACCACGCCCGCAGACCAGACACCGATCTCAGGGCGCAGGTGGCGCGTCCATGCCTCGGCCATCTGGCTGCGGCAGGAGTTGCCGGTGCATAGGTAGAGAATTTTCATCAAGCTGTTCTCCGTCATTCCGGTCGTGCTTGTATTGCGCTCAAAAAATGCCCAAAAACTTCTTCCGCTTCCCGGAATCCTCCTGGCCGTCGCTCCCCTGCCGGGTGGAGTTGCCGCCAACCAGCGCCTTGCCAACGCCCTTGACCACGGAGGTTACACCGCCGAGAATGCTCCCGGCCGTGTCCAGCACGGCACCGCCCAGAACCTTGACGTATTCCGTCAGGCTGACCCAGTAACGGGGATGATCCAGGGTTCCTCCCACACGGATGGGAAACATCACGCCGTACAGATCGGCGGAGTCCTTGCCGCCCTGCCCCTCGCCCGTGGGCACGAGCTTGACCTTGACCAGATAGTCCACCTTGCGCGTGACAAGGGAAACAGCACCCTGGCCGTCAGCCCGCAAGCCCGGGGCCTTGACCTCCAAATCCCGGTTGTGCACCACGCCCGAACGGACAACCCCGGTGCCGGTGATGGAACCGAACCGGGTTGCATCCGTTCCCCTGGCTTCCACGGTCCCCTTCTTGTCCTCGTCGGCATAGGTGTCTCGGGCCATCCTGTCCAAGTCGACGCCGGGGAAAACGCCATCGGCGAGGCTGAACCCGATCTTGCCGTCCAGGGTCCGCACCATGTCGGCTCCCCGCTGCCCCGCGCAGGAAAGCGCTGCTTCGGCGTCCAGCAGCCCCTCGTACTTGTCCGCCCCGCCCCTGTCGCGGCTCAGGGCTCCTATATCCACACCCTTGGCTTTGCCAAGGATGCTGCTCCGGGGCTCGGCTCCCTGTGCGTTCAGGGTGGCGGAGCCGGTCAGGACGCCGTTGTAGAACGCCGCCGACAAGGGCTCGGCACGAATCTCGCCAGCGTCCGCCTTGATGGTTGCCGCAACCTTTTCGAACCACATCCGCTGTACCCGAAGGCGCGCGACCTTGGCTTCAAAATCCAGTTTGAGCCGCCTGAGCATCTCGGAATCCGGCAGACCGGATTCGCCGCCCTCCTCTCCCGCCGGAGCAGGCGGCAGGTATCGGTCGAGATCAAGCTCTCCTACGTCAAGATTTGCCGAGTACGACGTTTCCCCGCCATCCTTGCGGACAGCCCCGCCGCTGCCGACAATACGGCAGCCATCCAGGTCGGCCTGAAATGTCTTCACCTGCAGGTTGCCCGGAACGTAGTCCACCTCGGCCATGCCCCCGACTTTTGACAGGGCATCGGCGTCAGCGGTGGCCGGCTCGCCCCGCCCAATAGCTTCCAGGGTCTTGCGCGCATTGAATTCGTCTACGGTCACCGTGGCGGCGAGTTTGCGTACCCCGGTGGTGATGCCTTCCAGGGTGCCCTCGGCGTGGGCCGTCACGCCGTAGGCCGAGAGGGTCATGTCCGTGACCTGGGCCTTTTCCTGCTTGAAATCCAGTGCTGCGAAGCGGACCTTCATCGAAGCCTGCCCCTTGCCGCCAGGCACGTCGGTGCCCTCGGCCTTGACAGTCACGGCCATGTCCATGTGCCCGTACACGCGATTCAGCAGGTCGATGGAAGACTTGCCATCCAGGGAGACGGTCCCCTTGACGTCGGGCCGGGTGCAGCCGAAGGCCAGGCTAGCCTTGACCGGGAAAGGTGCACCCCGGTAGATGCGCCCGGTCTTCAGGCTGATGGAGTGCAGGGTGAACCGCCTGCCCGTCATGTGGTCATCCCAGTTCAGGGCACCGCCTTCCAGTGTGATGCCGTCCACATCGAGAGAAAAACCCTCTTCCGTATCACGTTCAGGGGATTCGCCGCCCTTGCCGCCCACCAGATCGTCCCAGTTGGCTACGCCATCCTTCTTCCGGCTCAGATTCAGGACCACACCCCGCAAGTCCAGCGGGCCGAAGGTGATCTTGCGCATGAGCAACGGGAGGAAACGGACCGAGACGCTTGCCGATTTGGCGGTGAGCATGGGCTCCGGGCCAAATCCTTCGGCGTTGCCCAGCCGCACTCCGCCCAACTCCACGCCCAGACCGGGGAACACGGCCAGCCGCAACTCGCCGTCAAAGGAGAGCGTGCGGCCCGTTTTTTCGCGGACAGCCTCGGTGATACGGTCCTTGTAGTCGTTGAGATCAAAGGTGGCGAGAAAAACGGCCAGGGCGATGGCACAGCCCGCCAGGATGAGAGCGGTCAGGAGCATGCTTATTTTAACTGCCTTGTTCATAGCGGCCTGCTTGCAAAGAAAGTCAGGAGAGCATGGACTTGATAACGCGAAGTTCGTTGTAGACCTCACGCAGGACGTCGGCGGCCTCACGGCTCCGAAGCTTCCGCTTGGCACCGTCGATGGTCAGCCCCTCGTCATAAAGAAGCCGCTTAATCTCACGAATGATCTCCAGGTGCTCCTCGGTATAGAGCCGCTGGCCCGAGGCAGTACGAATGGGCTCGATCTCGTCGAACTCGCCCTCCCAGAAACGGAGGACATAGGTCTTGACGCCGATCTCCTTGGCCGCCTGGCCAATCTTGTACTGCTTGAACTCCTGCAACTCGTCCATTCCCGCTCACTACCAAATCGGTGCCCCGCATTCAACACGTTTACGCAAAAGCACCGCTTCCGGGCCGGAATATCTTCACAAGCCGGGCCTAGCAGCAGGAAGTCACCTTGCGCCCGGTCAGGCGGCTGAGCCAGACGGACAGGATGTGGGAGGCGCATCCCACGCCTGGGTGCACGGACAGGGCCGACACCGGGCAATTGGTCACACAGGCCCCGCACTCCATGCAGGCGTCGAAATCGATGATCTCGGCCTTGCCCTCCCGGACACGCAAAACGCGCTGCGGACAAACCTCGGTGCAGAGCCCGCAGCCCACACAGGTATCGCGATCCAATGTCAGGGTGGAAACGCCGTCGATATAGCGAAAATCCTTCATATCCCCTCCTATCCCCAGAACGGCGCGCCAAGCCAGAGGGCCAGCGCAATCAATGCGGCGGCGGCCTGGACCGGAATGCCACGACGCATCTCCCGCTCCACGCCCGAAGGCGAGGTGTAGGGTGTCGAGCCGGTGAAGTTCATGGCCGTAAACGAGCCCACCGCCAGCGCCCAGAGAATCATGGCCGCCGCACCAAAGCCGGAAACACTTCCGGACAGGCACAGCGCGGCCAGTCCTCCGGCCGCGCCACCGACCAAGGCGCCCTTGAGCCAGAATTCGCGCCACGGCAGCCGGTTCAGCAACAACGGCACCATGAGGCAGCCAGCCAGGATGCCCAGAATCGTGATCCCAGAAGCGATCACTCCCCGCTCCCAGGCGCGGGACAGGGAAAAGAAGCCCGGACCGATCCCGGACAGGACAAAAGCGGCCAGCACGGTAAGGAGCAACGGCTTGCCGATGAGAAACAACTCCACCGGCACCAGCTCTGCCCGCTCCTTGAGGGTGAATGTCACGGAGCGCATCTCCTCATCGGCCCGCTGCCCCGCCGCCAGGTAAGCCGAGAGGTCCTCCGCGCGAACCGGGCCGTAGGCCACTTCAAACCCGCACGCCTTGCGTACGTGATGGGCAGCCACCCCCGTGGCCCCGAGCTGGGGCAGGATCAACTTTCGGTGGGAGACCACCTCGTCCAGCCGCGCCGACCGGACCGAGTACACGACCTCGTCAGTGGAAAAGAGCCCCTTGCCAGCCGCGCACCACACATTGATACCGCGCGTGTCCGCCACCAGGAGCCAGGCGTCGACGCCGTCCAACTCCCGGCGTACCGCGTCGAAGGTCAGCTTGTAGTTGGCCGTGACAAGCACGGGGGAATCGGGAGTGGGGTCACCCACGCAGTACAGGCCGGGCACGACCTTGTAATTAACGCGGCAAGCCCCCAGACGGGCGAGCGCGGTCCCGACCATATCGCGGCGGGAGAGACGGGTGCGGACTCTGGGCACGAACCCTGCGGGCGTATCCACGAACCCATCCACATAGGACTCCATGGAATATCCCGGCTTTTCGTGGACCCCTGCACGGGGGTCGGGCTTCGGGCCTCAACAGGGTGCGTCGTCCTGGGAGGGACACCCTTCCAACGGTGCAAACTCCAAGGGAGCCATGTCCAGCGGCTGCAGGTCAAGCGGCTGCATTTCCTTCTTCTGTTTCTCCATCACGACTCTCCCTCCTTGCCCGACAGGCGCAGCAGCGCTCCGATGGCCCCGCAGAGCCGTTCAAGGGCGTCACGGTCCACGCAATAACAGGTCTTGGGCCCTTCCACGGACCCGGCCACCAGCCCAGCGTCCTTGAGCACCTTCAGATGCTGGCTTACCGTGGACTGGGCCAGAGGCATGATCTCCACTATCCTGCCGCAGATGCACCGGTCCTCCTCGATAAGGTGCCGAAATATTCGGACTCTCGCCGGATGGGACAGGGCCTTGCAAGCCTCCGCCAGCCAGGCATCCTCCGCGGTGATTGATTCCTTGTTCATGGCATCTCCATATAATCGTTAATCGACGATAAGCGATAAATTCGTTAATGTAAAGCACGCTAGCCAGCCGTACGGATATCCGGACAATGCTTTACCCCGAGGTTCCGTCGGGGAATGACAAAAAAAAGACCCGCTCCTTTCGGAGGGGGCCTTTCGTGCTGAGCTTGAATAATGCGGCTAGAAACGAATCGGAAGATTCTTTTCCAGAGCTTCGAGCACCTTCTTGTGCTCCTTGTCCACCTGCTTGTCCTTGAGGGTCTTGGTGGGGTGGCGGTAGGTCAGGCGGAAGGAGAGATTCCGTTCCTTGTCCTTGTCCTCGGCCTGGCCTTCGGGCACGAACTCGGCCACCAGTTCCACGGACTCCAGAATCTGGATGCCAGCGCCCTCGATGGCCTCGCGGATGGCTCCCGCAGGCAGGGTCGCCGGGCCGATGACCGTCACGTCGCGACGGCTGGCCGGGAACACGGGCAGCGGGCTGAACGTAATCTTGTGCGCATCAGTCATGGCGCGCAGTGCGTCCAGGTCGAGGTCTGCCAGCCAGACATCTTTGCGGGCATGGTAATAGTCGGCCATGTCTCCCTTAACCTTGCCCACCATGCCGACGGCTTCGCCGCCCACGGTCACGGATACGCACGGCTCCAGGTAGGCGTGCTCGCCCACCAGGGAGAACTGCGGCTCCTCGAGCTTCAGGCGATCGGAAATCAGGTGCTCCACCAGTCCCTTGACGTCCAGGTAGTCCACGTCTCCGGCAGCCTGGGGCCACTCCTGCGCATGGCGCGGGCCGTAAAGCAGCATGCCAAGGTGCACGGCCTCGGCGGTCTCGGTCTCGGACTCGGCGTCGGCAACAAACCGCTTGGCCACTTCGAAGATGCGGACATGGTTGTTGGACTGGGCCAGGTTATGCTTCAGCGTGTTCAGCAGGCCCGGCGCCAGGTCGGTGCGCATGACGTTCTGGTCCTCGGAGAGCGGATTGGCGATGTGCACGCGACCCTCGGCGGGCAGGCCGAGGCGGTCGAGATCGTCGTCACCCACAAAGGAGTAATTGATGGCCTCTTTAAGGCCGACGCCTGCGCCCCAGGTCTTGATATTCTTGATGAAACCATACACGGACTGGCCGAGGTCGGCGATATCCATGGACTTGGACACTTTGGGCAGCACCGCCGGGATGCGGTCCAGGCCGTAGACGCGGCCTACTTCTTCGTACAGGTCCACTTCCCGCTCCAGATCCAGGCGGTGGGACGGGCTGGACACGGTCCAGTTGGCCGGGTCGGAATCGTCCACGTGGCACCCTTCCAGGGTGAAGACCTTCTTGGCAAATTCGGGTTCCAGATTCAGACCGAGCAACGACATGCAGCGGTCGTGGCGGTAGCCGTGCTTGCGGTCCTTCCACGGAACGGGCTCGTTGGAGGCCACGCCGGAAACCACGGTGCCGCCGGAGGTCTCGGACATGAGCTGCGCGGCGCGATCCATGGCGAACCGGTTCATGACCTGATCCACGCCCCGCTCGAAGCGGTAGGAAGCGTCGGACGGCAGCGCCAGGCGGCGGGCGGTCTTGCGGATGGTGCCAGGACGGAACACGGCGGCCTCGAGCAGCACGTTGGTGGACCCCGAGTTCATCTCGGAGTTGGCGCCGCCCATGACACCGGCCAGGCCCACGGGCTTCTTGCCGTCCCAGATGAGCAGGTCGTTGGCAGTGAGGGTGCGCTCGACGTTGTCCAGCGTGGTGAACTTCATACCGTCCGTGGCCGGGGCCACGCGGATGGTGGCGTCCTCCACCAGGTCGAAATCAAAGGAGTGCAGCGGCTGCCCCAACTCGAACATGATGTAGTTGGTGCAGTCGACGATGTTGGAAATGGGGCGCTGTCCCAAGGCCAGAAGCTTGAAGCGCATCCAGTCCGGAGCCTTGCGGGTCTCCACGCCGTGCAGCAGACGGGCGTTGTATAGCGGGCAAAGCTCGGGATCGTCGATGATGATCTTGACCTCGTCGGCCGCGTTGCCTCCGGACTCCACCAAGTTGAGCTTAGGCAGGGTCAGGGGCAGCTCGAAGGCCAAGGCTGTCTCGCGGGCGAACCCGAGGATGGAGAGGCAGTCGGCCCGGTTGGGCGTGATGTCGAAATCGAAGACAACCCGCTCCAGATTGAGTGCGTCCACCAGCTTGTCGCCGACAGTCAGGGAATCGTCCAGAACCCAAATGCCCTCGTGGTCCTCGGAGAAGCCGAGTTCACGTTCAGAGCAGATCATGCCCATGGACTTGACGCCGCGCAGCTTGGCCTTCTTGATCTTCATGCCGTCGGGCATGATCGTGCCCACAGTGGCCACCGGGACCTTCTGGCCCTTGGCCACGTTGGGCGCGCCGCAGACGATGGTCAGGGTTTCGGGGCCGCCCACGTCCACGGTGCAGACCGACAGGTGGTCCGACTCGGGGTGGGTTTCGCACGCCGCGACGAACCCGATCACGATATCCTTGACGGCCTCGAAGGGATCGACGATTCCCTCCAGCTCAAGGCCGAGCATGGTGAGTTTGTCGCCCAACGCCTGGACTTCCCCCTCGTAGGGGACGAATTCACGCAACCAATTCAAGCTGACTAACATGGAAATGCCTCCGGCGGCTGGGGGGAAGGGAAGAGGGACACCCTTTGCAAAGGGTTCTCCCTCTTCCCTTCCCCCCAGACCCCCCATCTCATCTCCCTACTCCCAAACTCTTTGGCGGCGCAATGCGCGCGGGTCGAAGGGGATGAAAAAGTTATCTTCGCGGATAAGGAACCCTCTCGGGTTCAGTATGTCAAAAGAAGGGCGGCAAAGGGCACGCGCCTTTTGCCACCCTATCTCACTAATCTATGCAAACTGTTCCAGGAAACGGACGTCGTTCTCGAAGAACATGCGCAGGTCGCCGATGCCGTACTTGAGCATGGCGATACGCTCGATGCCCATGCCGAAAGCAAAACCGGTGACCTCTTCCGGGTCGTAACCCACGGACTTGAAGACATTGGGATCGACCATGCCGCATCCCAGAATCTCAACCCAGCCGGTGCCCTTGCAGACGCGACAGGTCTTGCCGCCGGTCTCCCCCTTGCCACCGCACATGACGCAGGAGATATCGACCTCGGCGCTGGGTTCGGTGAACGGGAAGAAGCTCGGGCGGAAGCGGACCTCGGTCTTGGGACCGAAGACCTGGCGCACGAACACGGTCAGAGTGCCGCGCAGGTCGCCCATGGAGACTTTTTTGTCGACCAGCAGCCCCTCGATCTGGTGGAACATGGGGGTGTGGGTCAGGTCGGAGTCGCGGCGGTAGACCTTGCCCGGAGCGATGACGGCCACGGGCGGCTTCCGCTTGAGCATGGACCGGATCTGCATGCCCGAAGTGTGGGTGCGCAGGACGATGTTGTCCGAGACGTACAGGGTGTCCTGCATGTCGCGGGCCGGGTGCTCGGGCGGGATATTCAGGGCCTCGAAATTGTGCCAGTCGTTCTCCACCTCGGGACCGGCGGCATGCTCAAAACCGAGTCCGGTGAGCACTCCGCAGACCTCGTCCATGACGAGGGTGACCGGATGCAGGGACCCGGCTGCGGGCTTTCGGCCAGGCATGGTGGGATCGAACAGGGACATGGCCTGGGACGTCTCCGTCGCGGTCAGATCGGCCTGCCACGAGTCGATGAGCGCAGTGATGCGCTGCTTGACCTCGTTGGCCTTCTTGCCACCTGCGGGCTTGTCGGCGTTGTCCAGCTTTCCGAGCCTGCCCATGAGCTGGGCCAGTTTGCCCTTGCGGCCCAGGAATTCAATGCGCAGTTCGTCCAGTTCCTTCAACGAACAGGCCTGGCCCTTGCGAGATTCGCAATCCTGGGCCAGGCCATCTAGTCCTTCCAGGAAGGACTTGAGTTCACTACTCACGATTTAGCTCACCTTGGCTTTGGCGGCCTCGGCGACTTTGGCGAACACTTCGGGGTTGCGCACTGCCATGTCGGCGAGGACCTTGCGGTTCAGCTCGATACCGGCCAGCTTAAGACCGTTCATGAGGCGGCTGTAGGAAAGGCCGTTGATACGGGCGGCGGCGTTGATGCGCATGATCCACAGCTTCCTGAACTCGCGTTTTTTGCGCTTGCGGTCCTTGTAGGCGTGACACAACGCCTTTTCCACGCGCTCGCGAGCGGTACGGTACAGACGGCTACCGGCTCCGCGGTAACCCTTGGCCATTTTCAAATACTTTTTGTGACGACGCTTTGCAGCGAGTCCGCGTTTAACTCTCATGGTTAAACCTCCATCTTTGATCAACCTCCCGGGCCGGACGGATTCCCCCAGCGAGGCAAGATTCTATAGGTTGAGTGACGATACGGTCCAGTTCGCTTCCGATGCCTAGGCCGACTCGACGCGGGAACTCACGTTCCTCTTTGGTGCGCGGCCGGCTGGCGTGTATCGAATGCTACTAGCCGTTGGGCAGCTGACGACGAACGGCCTTCATGTTGGCGCCATCCACGGTGGTGGACTGGCCCAGGCGACGTTTGCGCTTGGCGTTCTTCTTGGTCAGGATGTGACGCAAGTTCTTCCTGCGGCGCTTGAACTTGCCGGTAGCGGTCTTGGAGAACCGCTTGGCAGCAGCGCGACGGGTTTTGATCTTGGGCATATGAGCCTCCTTCATTCGGGGATCTTGTCCCCGGTGAGTATCGACTATTTTTTCACGGGAGCAAGCATCATTGTCATCGTCCGTCCCTCAGACAACGGCCTGCTCTCAACTTTGGCTAAATCCTGCGTATCCTCCACAACCCGCTCGAGCACCATCAGCCCGCGGTCCTTGTGGACGATTTCGCGTCCCCGGAAGAAGACGGTGACCTTGCAGCGGTCGCCTCCATCCAGAAAGTTAATTATCTTCTTGAGCTTGGTCTGGTAATCGTGCTCATCGGTTTTCGGCCGGAACTTGACTTCCTTGATCTTGATGACGGTCTGTTTCTTCTTGGCTTCCTGCAGCTTTTTCTTCTGCTGGAATTTGAACTTTCCGTAGTCCATGATCTTACAGACCGGCGGATCGGCGTTGGGCGCAACCTCAACGAGATCGAGGCCCTTTTCGCGAGCGCGATCCAATGCATCACGAGTGTCCATGACACCCAACTGCTCACCGTCCTCGTCAACCACCCGCACCTTGGGAATGCGGATTCTTTCGTTGCGGCGGACCTGATCCTGACGTCGTTGACCTCGACGGTCGTTACCCCGAAAAGCTATAGCACATACCTCCTGCTTCGAAAGGCGCCTTGGCAGCTTCCAAAACAAGCTGCGCGGCTTCTTCCAATGTCACCAGGCCGGGGTCTTCTCCGTCACGGGAGCGGATGTTGACACACCCGGCTTCAACTTCTTTATCGCCGATTACCAGCATATACGGGATCTTCTCAACCTGAGCTTCCCGTATCTTGTAGCCGAGCTTTTCGTTCCGGACGTCCGCTTCAACGCGGATCCCCTTGCCCTTGAAGAACGCCTCGGCTTTCTTAACAAAATCAAATTGCGCATCGGTCACGTTCATCAGGCGGACCTGGACCGGCGCAAGCCAAACAGGATACGCACCAGCACAGTGTTCCGTCAACATCCCGATGAAACGTTCGATGGAACCGAGCATGGCGCGATGGATCATAACGGGGCGGTGGCGCTCACCGTCCTCGCCGACATATACTATGTCAAACCGCTCTGGCAAGGTGAAATCCACCTGAATTGTCCCGCACTGCCAGGACCTTCCGATGGAATCGAGCAGATGGAAGTCGATCTTGGGCCCGTAGAACGCGCCGTCGCCTTCGTTGATGGCATACTTCATGCCGTATTTTTCCAAGGCCTGACGAAGGGCCTCGGTGGCGACTTCCCAGTCCTCGTCCGAACCGATGGACTTCTCCGGCCGGGTGGAGAGCTCCACCTGGAAATCGTAGTCGAACAGGGAATAGATGTCGCTGTAGAACTTGATCAGGTTGAGGATTTCCTCCTCGATCTGGTCCGGACGGCAGATGAGATGGGCGTCGTCCTGGGTGAAGGTGCGCACGCGCATCAAACCGTGGAGCACGCCGGATTTCTCGTGGCGGTGGACCACGCCCAGTTCGAAGTAGCGCTGGGGCAGATCGCGGTAGCTCATGATCTTTCTTTTATAGATGATCATGTGCGCCAGGCAGTTCATGGGCTTGATGCCGTATGCCTGCTCGTCGATCTCCGTGAAGTACATGTTCTCACGGTAGTTCTCGTAGTGACCGGACTTCTCCCACAGCTCGCGCTTGAGGATGAGCGGCCCCTGGACCAGGTCGTAGCCCCGCTTGAGGTGCTCCTTGCGCTCGAAGTCCTCCAGGATGGCACGAATAAGCATCCCCTTGGGATGCCACAGGGCCATGCCCGGTCCGACTTCCTCGTTGAAGGAGAAGAGGTCGAGCTGGTTGCCCAGCTTGCGGTGATCGCGCTTCTTGGCCTCTTCCAGCTGGAACAGATACTTCTTCAGCGCCTTGGGGTCCTGCCAGGCAGTGCCGTAGATGCGCTGGAGCTGCTTGTTCTTCTCGTCACCGCGCCAGTAGGCGCCAGCAACGGAAAGCAGCTTGAAGGCCTTGAGCATGCCGGTGCGGGCCACGTGGGGGCCTCGGCACAGGTCGGCGAACTCGCCATGGGTATAAATGGAATATTCGTCCGAGCCCAGGTCGTCAATGAGCTCACCCTTATAGTCCTCGCCCAGGTCGGCGAAGTACTCGCGGGCCTCGTCGGCGGACACGGTGCGGCAGGAGAACTCCTTGTTCGCGCCGACCGAGGAGAGCATCTCCTTTTCGATGGCCTCCAGGTCTTCGGGCGTGAACGGACGCTCAAAGTCGAAATCGTAGTAGAAGCCGTCCTTGATGGCCGGGCCGATGGTCACCTTGGCGGTGGGGTACAGCTTCTTGACCGCCTCGGCCATGAGGTGGGCGGTGGAGTGGCGAATAACGTTAAGCCCCTCTTCGCTGTCCGCGAAGACGGGCTCGAGAGTGGTGCAGGTAGTGGGAACGACGGTGGTCAGGTCCAAGAGGGTCTCGCCGCACTTGGCCACGACAACGTTCTTGAACTGTTTCTTGGACAGCCCTTCCTTGAGGGCGTCGGCGCATGAAGCGCCGTCAGCCAGGTCAACCTGTTTGCCGGAGACGTCGATCTGCACTTCCTATGGCTCCTTGTCCCGCGTCCGGGACCGTAAAAAAATGAAAGGGAGGCACTAGGCCTCCCTTCCGGGGATTTCTGGTAGGCGCGGAGGGATTTGAACCCACGACCCTTTGCACGTCAAGCAAATGCTCTCCCCCTGAGCTACGCGCCTTCTCGTCGAAGCGGAGTGAATAACTATATGTGAGCCGCTCAGTTGTCAAGCAGCTTCTTCAAAAAAATTCAACTTTTCGCACCCCCTTGCCGGACAGCCCTGTGCAAGCGTCCCGCACCACCCGATTCAATCGAGGGCCCGCAAGGCCTCGGAGGCAATTTCCCCCACCGTGACGTCCATCAATTCATTATCCGCGAAGGTACGGATTGCCGTGGCGTCGGCATCGAGTTGCGTCAACTTCTCCCGCGCGGACGCGGCCTTGATGCCGCCCAGAGCCCAGGCGGCGTAAGCCCGGTTGTACGAGTCCTCCTCGTCCAGGGCCGTTATCAGGAAGCGTTCGGCCCCGACCACGTATTCGGGACGCTCCCCGGCCAGACGGGCCAGCCCCCAGAACACGTCCCGTCGCAACTCCGGATGATCCAGGAAGTTGCCGTCGCACTCCTCGTCGCAGAAGATGTAGGAGGCGAGGATCTTGTGAAACTCGACAGCAATCCGTTCGTGCCGGACCATGGCCTCGGCCATGAAGTGCGGGATACCCCACCCCAGGTTGCCGGATTCCTCGTTCATATACCACATGCAGGTACGCATGAGCGTCCGCGCCTTTTCCATGGACGCGTCCGCCAGTCGGGCGGCAGTGATCCCGAAAGCCGTGACCGAGCGCCAGCGGACCAACTCTTCCTTGTCCAGACGCAGGTTCAGCAGCGGAGGCACCAGGATATTGGGAGGATAGTCATCCAGCTCGGACAGGCGGTCCTGCCATGCCGGGTCGGCTAGTATCTCGCGAAGCGTCTTCTTTACGCGGCGGAATCGGGACATGTTCGCTCCTGGGATCGGGTTTCGTTGACCGTACCAACAAAAAAGGGAACCGCCAATGCGGTTCCCTTGAAAATAATCACCTTTTTCCCGAAAGCAATGGGAACAATTCCTAATTCGCCTCGATTTCCTTCTTGAAATCGGGCTCGACCGGGAAGCCGAACTCTTCGGCCTTGGCGATGCACTTCTTGGCATCGTCCCAGCGCTCGAAACGGGCGTCGATGATGGCCTTGTTGTTCCATGCCGGGCCGAACTCGGGATGTTTGTCCAAAATGGTCTTGAGCAGCTTGTCCGCCTCCTCGTAGTCACCGATGGTGATGAACAGGGAGGACATGGTGGCCTGGGCCTGAACAAACTCAGGGTCGAGCTTGAGCGCCTTTTTCAGGGCCTTGTGCGCCTCGTCGGTCTTGCCCTGCTGAAGCAGGACGAAGCCGATGTTGCCCCACGGAACAGCAAAGAAGGGACGCTCCTGGGTGGCCCGGACGTTATAGTTGAGACACCCTTCCAGGTCGTTGCGCTGCATGGCAATACCGCCCAACTGAACGTAGGCCTCGGCCATCTTCGGGGAATTGGAGACCGCCTCGAGAAACTCCCGCTCGGCTTCCATGAAGTCGCGGCGGGACAGATAGGCCACGCCCAGGTTGTAGTGGGTGTTGCCGCAGGTGGCGTTGTTTTTGAGTTTGCCCTTGAGGTCGGCGATGTAATCGTCGAGATTGTCGAAGTGTTCCATGGTTTCCAATCCTTATCTTATGGCTTTACGCCGTGTTTCTTCAGATGCTCCGCGTACCAGAGGCAGTACTCGAAGACCGGGCGGACCTTTTCGAAGTTCATGACCAGCATAACGTTGAACTCGTTGACCGCGTCGATGTACTCCTGGTTCTTGTTCTGGCCGGAGGCACGAACAAACATGTGGGAGAGCTGGTCCGAGGTGAAGCCGGTCCGGTCCTGCCGGATGTCGATGGGATCGAACGGCGCGGCGAAGGGGTCCCAGTTCTCGTAGCCCATGCGGTCCACGAACTTGCGACGCCGCTTGGACATCTTCCCGTACATATACTGCTTGCGCTCCTCGATCTCCTCTGCGGAAAGCTCCTCGTAATTGATGGTGTCTGTCATGGCCTACTCGCCGCCGCCCAGAACCACGGTCTTGGTCTTGCAGGTTTCACAGGCGGATTTGGACTCCGTACAGGAGGAGCAGGCGTCGTCGGCAGCCTTGGGCGCTGCATCCGGGGCCTTGATCTCCGCGGGCTTGGCCGGTTCGGCCTTGGCGGCGGTGTCGGCCTTGGCCTCCCGCACGCCCAGGTACGCCTCGTCGTACTCGGTGACCAGGGCCATGGACAGGGGCAGGAGCATGTCACCCAGCTCTTTATATCGGCTGCCGATGCCCTTTTGCATGTCCTTGCCGATGGTGATCAGTCTGTCGATGATGATATCCATGTTCACGGTGGGGTATTTTTCCCCGCCCTTGAACCCGGTCAGATTGCAGGTGTGCGCCTCGCCCGCGATGGACGTGGGCACGCCGTAGAGACGGCAGGTGATGGGGCGATGCTCGTACATGGAGCAGAGGTCGTTATCGTCCAGCATCGGACAGCGGACGCGCGCCCTTGCCACTTCCATGAGAATCTCCGTGGCGGGGCGCCCTTCCTGGGACGCCTTGTAGACCTTGCGCTTGAGCTTGTGGATCTGGCGGTCGGCCTTGTCGGCGCGCTCCAGTATCGTCGAACGTTCGATGCCCGAGAAACGCTCGTTGAACTTGTGATTGATGTAGAGGGCCTCGGCCAGGGTGATGTCGAACAGGGCGTGGCAGCAGTCGCTGCACCCCTTGCCGCACCTGACCAGGTCCGGCATGTCGGTCTCGAACTTCTTGAAGACCGCGTCAACCTCGGCAACAATTGCCTCATATCGTTTGAAATACTCAGTAAAATCAAGCGCCATTATCTATACTCCTCGTCAGGCCCTCACGCGGGCCGCGGCGGTGTTGTGCTTGCTAACATAAGTCGCGGATCGGGGCCGTCAACAGTGGGCGTCGGAGAAAAAAGGGGATCGCGGCCGGTGGAACGAACGGTTCGCCGAATACGGCTCTGGCTGTTCCGGGTGCCGTCCGCCTGGTCATGCCCGAGCCGGACCGGTGCGTACTTTACAATACGTAAGGGTCTGGCCCCGGCGGAGCAACCATGCGATCGAGCCCTCGGGACAGCCAGAAAAAAATGGAACGGGAGCGATAGAATTCTATCGCTCCCGATACCATATCTTGAGTCGGAACTAGTTCTCTTCGATGGTGATAGCGTCGGCTTCGCAAACCTCGACGCAGGACTCACAACCGAGACACTCGTCTTCGTTCACGGCAACGGCTTTGCCGTCCTGCAGCTCGTAAACTTCCACGGGACAAACGTCCACGCATTCGCCGTCGCCAGTGCACTTGTCGGTGTCGATAGTAATAGTGTAGCCCATTTTTTCCCTCCAGAAAATGATTTGGGACGCCTGCGGAGCGCAGGCAGATTTTGATTCACGATTCCGGCCATAGGACCGGGCACGAATTTGCTGATATAATCAAGCCAGCCCTGTGTCAAGCCGATAAATGCATTAAACGGGCTACTGGCAAAAACGTATGCGGGCACAAGTGGGTTGTGGTCGGGCCGTGACTTGTTTATCCTGCGGGGTCTGTATCCAAAAACACCAAGACCGCGAGGACAAAAATGTTTACCCGTGAAGAACTCGATAAATACGCCCGGACGCTCTGGTGGGGGCTTTCCACTGCCCGCACCAACCCCTATCAGCCCGGCGACTTCATCCTGCTGCGCTTCGATCCCGACGCCCTGCCCCTGGCCGAGGCCATGTTCGACCTGCTCATGGATAAAGGCATGAACCCGATCCCCAGGCAGAACATGACCTCCAACATGGAGGTCTCCTTCTATGGCAAGGGCGGCGAAGACCAGCTGACCGCCATCCCCGCCGGCGACAAGGAGTTCGTGGGCGGCCTGAACGGCCTGATTTCGCTCATCGCACCCTCCTCCCTGACCCATCTCCAGAACATCGACCCCAAGAACATCGGCAAGGCCGCCGTGGCCCGCAAGTTCATGCGCGACATCATGGAGAAGCGCGAGCAGACAGGCGACTTCGGCTGGACCCTCTGCGTCTGCCCGACCAAGGCCATGGCAGAGGCGGCAGGCCTGACCATGGAGGAGTTCAAGGACCAGGTGGTCAAGGCGTGCTTCCTGGACGAGGCCGATCCCGCCACCAAGTGGGACGAAATTTTCGACGAGGCCGAAAAGGTCAAGGCATGGCTCAACGGGCTGGACATCGAGCACCTGCACATCAAGTCCGAGTCCACCGACCTCATTGTGGACCCGGGCAAGGACCGCCGCTGGCTCGGGGTCTCCGGCCACAACATCCCGTCCTTCGAGATATTCCTCTCCCCGGACTGGCGAGGCACCGAAGGCGTCTACTACGCGGACCAGCCCTCCTTCCGCTCGGGCAACTACGTGGAAGGCGTCAAGCTGACCTTCAAGGGCGGCGAGGCCGTGGAGACGGACGCCAAGGAAGGGGCCGAGTTCGTGGCCAAACAGCTCACCCTGGACGAAGGCGCCAACCGACTGGGCGAGTTTTCGCTCACGGACCGGCGCTTCTCCAAGATCAGCGCCTTCATGGCCAACACCCTCTTCGACGAAAACTTCGGCGGCGCACAGGGCAACTGCCACGTGGCCGTGGGCGCATCCTACTCCGACACCTACGCCGGAGACCAGTCCACCCTGGACGCGGCCAAGAAGCAGGTCCTCGGCTTCAACGACTCGGCCCTGCACTGGGACCTGGTCAACACCGAACAGAAGACCGTCACCGCCACCCTCAAGGGCGGCGAGGAACTCGTCATCTACAAGGACGGCGAATTCCAGTATGAATAGCTGACGAACGATAAATCGGAAGAAGGGAGCGGGACGGCTCCCTTCTTCCGATCGCTCTCGTCACCGCCCGCTCCGGACGGGAATGCGACATATGGGGAAGACAGGAAACCAAGGTTGGAAGACGACGGGGACCGGTCGTGAGGCCGGACAAAGGAACAGAGAATGCCCAAGACGAAACGGAATATATATCTGATGACCATCCCGCCCGAAGAGGCGGTGGAACAGGCCAAGTCCAATCTGGACCGGAAAACGCTACTCGGCAACGAGACCATCCCCACCCACGAGGCGGCGGGACGGGTCACGGCCGGGCCGATCTTCGCCAAGTACTCCTCGCCCACCTTCCACGCCGCAGCCATGGACGGCATCGCCGTCAGGGCCGAATCCACTTTCATGGCCCGCGAGGACGAGCCCACCGCCCTGTCCCAGGGTGAGGACTTCCTGTTCGTGAATACGGGCAACCCCCTACCCGAGGGCATGAACGCGGTGATCATGATCGAGAATGTGGTCCAGAAGGACGAGGTCACCGTACTCATCGACGCCCCTGCCTTTCCCTGGCAACACGTCCGCCGCATCGGCGAGGACATCGTGGCCACCGAACTGCTCATCCCCCAGAACCGCGAGCTGACCCCGGCGGACATCGGCGCCCTGCTTTCGGCGGGCATCTACGAAATCGAGGTCAGGGAAAAACTCCGGGCCGTATTCCTGCCCACAGGCGACGAAGTGCTCAATTTCCTAGACAAGCCCGCACCGACCGCCGGACAGGTCATCGAATCCAATTCCCAGGTTTTCAAGGCATACGCCGACTCCTGGGGCATCGAGGCCTCCTGGACCTCGCCGGTGCCCGACGACGAAGAGACCCTGCGCGAGGCCGTCCTCAAGGGACTCCGGCGGGGCAACCACCTGGTGGTGGTCGGCGCAGGCTCCAGCGCAGGCAGCAAGGACTACTCCAAGCGAGTCTTCCAATCCATCGGCACGGTCCTGGTCCACGGCATCGCCATCATGCCCGGCAAACCCACCCTGGTGGCGGTCACCGATGAACGGAGCGGATACCCGGGAAGGATGCTCGTGGGCGCCCCCGGCTACCCGGTCTCCGCCGTCGTCTGCCATGAAAAGATCCTCTCGCCGCTGATATCCTGGCTCCAGGCCACGGCCCAGCCCGAGCGGAACACCGCCGAGGTGGTCCTGGCCCGCAAGACGCCGTCCAAGCCCGGCATGCGCGAAGCGTTGCGCCTGGCCTGCGGACGGATCGGCGACAACATCGTGGGCGCTCCCCTGGCGCGCGGCGCGGGTATGATCACGACCATGACCAAGGCACAGGCCGTGGCCTACATCCCCGAGGAATCCGAGGGCGTGGAAGCCGGCGAGAGCCTGACCGCCGAACTGCTGGTGCCCAAATCCGAGCTGGACCGCGTGCTCGTGCACGTCGGCAGCCACGACAACACCATCGACCTCATGGCCAACGAGCTCATGGGCCTCTCGTCGCCCATGCGACTGGTCTCCAGCCATGCGGGGTCCATGGGCGGCCTGACCGCGCTCAAGGCGGGCTCGGCCCTGTTTGCGGGCGCGCACCTGTTCGACCCGGCGACCGGCGACTTCAACTTTCCCTTTATCGAACGCTACCTCTCCGGGCTCCCGGTCACGGTGATCAACCTGGCCATCCGCCATCAGGGGCTCATCGTGCCCAAGGGCAACCCGCTGGGCATCCAGGGCGTGAATGACCTCGCACGCGAGGACGTTGTCTTCATCAACCGCCAGCGCGGAGCGGGAACCCGCATCCTTCTGGACCATCACCTGAAGACAGCGGGTATCGAACCGCGTGACGTCCGTGGATATGATAACGAGGAGTTCACGCATATGGCAGTGGCCGTAAACGTGCTCACCGGCGCGGCCTCGTGCGGCCTGGGCATCTATGCCGCGGCAAAGGCCCTGGATCTCGATTTCGTGCCCCTGGCCCATGAACGCTACGACCTGATCATTCCCTCGGAACACATGGAGGACATACGGGTGCAGACCCTCATGCGCCTCATCTCCACCGAGAATGTCAAAAAGAAGATCAAGGCGCAGGGCGGATACGAAATCGACCTGACCGGCCAGATCATGAAGCCCGGCATGGGGCTGGGATAGCCACCGACAGAGAGAGGGAAAAGACATGGCGGACAAAACAGCGCTTGTCGTCGTCGACGTCCAGAACATCATGTTCGAGACGCCCGACGAGGTCCTGTTTGACGGAGAACGGGTCCTGGAGACCATCGGGGAGCTGATCGCCGCAGCCAGGCAGATGAAAGTGCCCGTGGTATATATCCAGCACACCACCGAGGGCATCGGCAGCCCGTTCGAAAAAGACTCCCACAATTGGCAGGTCCACCCCGCAATCGCGCCCGAACCGGGAGATGTCACGTCCCTCAAATACTCCTACGACGCATTCTTCAAAACCGGGCTGGACACCAGACTCAAGGGGCTCGGTGCGGAGAGGCTCGTCTTCTGCGGACTGCAAACCGAGGTCTGCGTGGACACCACGGTCAGAAGCGCACTGGCCCACGGCTACAAGAGCGTTCTGATCGGCGACGCGCACAGCTCCTACGACAATGGCGTGATCAAGGCCAAGGATATCGTGGCCCACCACAACACGGTGCTCGATAAACGATTTTGCCAGGTAATGCCTTCGAAAGACTTCCTATTCTAAATACAGAAAGCAAAAAGACCGCCTTCCCGGCGGTCTTTTTTTCGCCCCGCCTGAAGATTCTAATACCTCATTTCAGAAAAATGGGTATGGTACTGCTACTGTCCGAAATCCCACCCATGAAGCATACATGAACAAGGAGTTGGACCCATGCAGGAGATTACCCTGGACGACGAGTTGAAATTAGGCATCGCCTTCATCGACAACCACCACCAGAAGCTGGTGAACATCGCCAATGCCTTTATCCGGGCGGCGAGCAGAGGAAGCGGCGTAGTCCCGCTCTCCCGCCTCCTGGTCACCCTGCGCGAACACGCCGTTTCCCATTTCCACACGGAGGAACGGATGATGACCGCAGTGCGCTATGCCCGACGCTCCGTGCACGCCCTGGAAAACGAACGGTTCAAGAAGACCATGAAGCGGTTGCAGCATCATCTCGAAACCACGGGCGGGGCCACGGTCAAGGATTTGACCCTGCTCAAGAAGGTTCTGCTGGCGCACATCCGGGGCTCGAACAAGGGAATTTCAAACAGCATGCTGGCAACCGCCGCGCCTTCGGGGTGGCACGGCGTTTCCCGGCAACAAGGGGTCGCCCTGTAGCGGCCGCGGCAACGTGACGGTGCGGCGGACGGGGGAGACCCCGTCCGCCGCCCGGAATGCGTCCCTCATGCCGCCTTCGCGGCAAAATATCGAATCAGGAAACGGCTCGCGCCAAGATGTGTCCGGAGTCGTCCATCTGTAATTCCACGGTCATGGCCCCGGCCTCCACGGCGGTGCCGCCCACCTGGATGAGGACGGGCGCGCCGTCCTTCCTCTGGACCGTGACCTCTATGACGCCTTCCTTGCCCATGGCCACGCCCTGCCTGCCGAGATAGGCATGAAGCGGAACGTCCGGCAGCACGCCGTGCGAGGACAGGTACGCACCGCAAGGCCCGTTGCCGTTTCCGGTGACCGGGTCCTCGTCCACGCCAATGGCCGGGGCGAACATGCGCCCGCTGGTTAGACAAGGGTCCCCCTCACCGTTGAAGGCGAAAACGAAAAAGCCGTTGCAGCCTATCCTTTTGCTGACGCCGGCCAGGACATCCATGTTCGGTTCCAGAGCGTCGAGGGTCTCAACGGAGCGGATGGGCACCATGACCTTGGAATGCCCGGTGGAGGCCTCCGTCACGGGCAGCCCTTCCGCCAGATCACGCTCCGAAAGCCCCAGCGCGGACAGGATCAGCTCCCTGTCCTCTTCCCCGTAGGGTGGCGACAGAGAAACCCGTCCCTGTGTCATGATGATCTTGCGGTTCTTCCCTTCCGTAACGATATCCACGGGCAATACGCCCGCTCCGGTCTTGACCGTGACGGTCCCGTTGTCGAGACCGATCCTGCGGCTCCTGACAAAATGGGAGGCAATGGTGGCGTGGCCGCAGATGGGCACTTCGGCGGCCGGGGTGAAATAGCGTACTTCCAGTTCATACCCGGCCCCGTCCGGCGCAGGAATCATGAACGCAGTCTCCGAGACGCCGACCAGGGCGGCCACGGCCTGCATCTCCGGCTCGGTCAGGCCGGACGCGTCGAGCACCACCCCGGCGCGGTTGCCCTTGCCTGGCGTGGTGGTGAACGCGTCCACCAAGAGAACGGGAACCTGTTTCATGTCATGTCCTCCGATCAGCCTACCCGGTTTCCGGAAGCCTCGATGGCGGCCTCCACGGCCCGCGCAATGTCCTCGGCGGGATCGGCCACGCCTTCTTCGATCATGCCGGTCTGAAGGTTGAGCTCACGTTGCACCTCCACGGCCAGGGGGTTGAAATACTGTTTCCAGAGAGCCAAGGCCTTTTCCGGCTTTTCCAGCCGGACCATGGTCAGCCCGAGATAGAGGAGCGAGTCCTTATACTCGCGATCGATACGCAGGGCGCGCTCGAGCTCGAGCTTGGCCTGACGGTACTTGCCTTCCTTGTACAAACACACGCCGCAGCGGTAACGCACGTCCGCGTCGTTCTTGTCGCAGACGATGCACTCCTTGTATTTGAGCCGCGCGGCCTCCCACTCTCCTGCCACGTACAGGGCGTTGGCCTCCCTCGTGACGTCGATGGCTTCAGCCGTGGACGCTTCCGGTCCGTCGGACTTTTCGTTCTTGATCCGGCGCACCGCACCGAACAGAAAACTGCGCCGGGATTTGTCGATCTTATCTGCCATGAAACTCCTCCGGTGGGTCAGAATACGCATTTCGCCACCGGGGTCAACTTGTTGCCTTTTCACGGTGTTCGTGGGATTCTTTCACCCATGAGCGCCCCCCTGTACGGTTGGACCGGCAAGGTCCTGCACATCGACCTGACCACGCGTGAAGCGGTAGCCCAGTACCCTCCCCGCGCCCTGTATGAGACATGGCTCGGCGGCCGTGGCCTGGCCGGATATTTCCTTCGCCCCCACTGCACGCTGGAAGCCACGGACCCGGACCTGCCCATAGCCATTTTCGCCGGACCATTGGGCGGCACGGACGCCCCCACTTCCTGCCGGGCTTTCATGGTCTCCCGCTCTCCGCTCACCGGCGGCGTGCTCGACTGCGCTGTGGGCGGCAATCTCGCCGACCACCTCAAACGCGCGGGCTGGGACGGGCTGGTGATCACCGGCAGAAGCACCGCGCCCTGCGCCATCCTTATAGAGAATGAGGACGTCTCCATCGAGGACACCGACCTGTGGGGCGAAACCTGCGCCACGGTCTTCGACAGGATGGACGATGACCGGTCAACAGCGGCCATCGGTCCGGCGGCGGAGAACGGCGCGCCTATAGCCTCGGTGGTCGTAGACCGCCACCACGCCGCGTCACGGGGCGGAATGGGCTTGAACTGGGCCGCCAAAAATCTCAAATATCTCTCAGTCCGGGGCACGGGCGCGGTCCCCGTCCACGACGAACAGGCCCTGGCTGAAGCGCGGGAGGCCATCCTGCGCCTCACGGCGGCCTCCCCGGCCCTCCTGGGCCAGCACGGCTTCTCCAACCACGGCACGGCGGCCCTCTACGATCTGATCGACTCGCGCCGGATGATGCCTACGGACAACTTCCGCAAGACCCGGTTCGATGGAGCGGCAAGGCTCAACGCCGTCGCCTTCGAGCGAACCTTTGCCCCGCACGCCCATGGCTGCGCAGGATGCCACATCCGCTGCAAGCGGGTTGCGGCTGACGGGCGAACCATGCCGGAATATGAGGCCACGGCCCACTTCACGGCGCTCATCGGCAACTCCGACCCCGAGCTGGTCATGCAGGCCAACGACATCTGCGGTCGGTTCGGCCTGGACCCGGTATCCGCCGGGGCCACCCTGGCCTGCCGCCGGGAGATCACCGGGGAGGACTTCTCCCCTGCCTCCCTGCTCAAGGAGCTCTACGAAATGACCGAAGGAGGTTTCCTCGGCAACGGCTCCCTGGACTTCGCTGAGTCGTGCGAACAGGCCGAGCTCTCCATGTCGGTCAAGGGCCTGGAACTGCCCGCCTACGATCCGCGCGGGGCCTATGGCCTGGCCCTGGCCTACGCCGTGAACACGCGCGGCGGTTGCCACGGCCACGCCTATCCCCTGAGCCACGAAATTTTCCGTAAGCCTGTGGCCACCGACCGTTTCTCCTTCAGCGGCAAGGCCAGAATCATCAAGCTGGCCGAAGACCAGATCGCGGCGGCCGACTCCCTGGGCGTCTGCCGGTTTACCCTGCTGGGGGCCGGACTGGAGGAATACGCCAAGGCCTTCGCCGCCGTCACCGGCACACCGCTTTCGGCCCAGGCCATGCTCGATACCGGCGAACGCATCAATTACCGCGACCGGATCATGAACGCAGCAAACGGCTTCGACGCCTGCGACGACGACCTGCCCCCGCGCTTCTTTAACGAGGAAGGCTCCTCCGGCGGCGGGGTGGCTATCCGCCCGCTGGACCGACAACAATTTCTGGAAGCCCGCGCCAACTACTACCGGGTGCGCGGCCTGGACGAAGAAGGCAGACCCACCGCCAAGACCACCCGACGGCTCGCCCTGGAGATGGAACCGTGAAAACGCTCTGCGAAAAATACGCCCGCAAACTGACGGCCCAGGGACTCTGCGCCGAAGGCGAACCGCTGGTGGGAGGACTGGACGCGGACCTGGTCTGGAACCGCGAAGACCCGCGTGCCGAAGGACTGGCCAAGGTGTTCGACGGTCTCTCCATCAACTCGCTGGTCTGCGCCCGCCCGGCAGAGCCCTACGCGACCCTCATCGATTACCTGGCAAAGACGCACCCCGGCGGCATCCGCCCCGAGGACACCGAGACGCGCACCTTCCTGCACGACATCCCGGTGGCTAGCGAACTGACAGCCGAGACGGTCGTGGCCGGGCTGAAGAAGCGAAAGGCCGTAATCATCCCGGGGCAGGGCATAGTCTCCTCGGGCACGGTCAGCCCGGAGCAGGGCTTTGTCTTCTACTCGTCCACAGTCTTCGCCTGCTTCGTGCTCTTCTTTTCCGAATACCTGGCAGCGGCCCGGCGCGGAGATATCCCTCCAGCCTTGCAGGCGGCCTTTGAACGCGTGGCCGACAATCTGCCTACGCCGCGCACCGATTTGCCCAATCTGGCCGAAGGCCCCCTGCCCGTCGAGGACGAGGTGCTCGCGGCCATGGCCGAGGCAGGCCGCGCCGTGGTCGATTACGGCCTGGTGGATTCCTTTTTCGGCAACATCTCCTACAGGTTGGGGGATACCATCCACGTCAGCCAGACCGGCAGCTCCCTGGACGAACTGGAGGGGTGCATCGACCCGTGCCCCCTGGACGGCTCGGCCACCAACGGCATGACCGCCTCGTCCGAGCTCTCGGCCCACGAGGACGTCTACAGCCGCTCCGACGCCCGCTGCATCCTGCACGGACACCCCAAATTCGCGGTTATCCTGTCCATGGACTGCGACAAGGCGGACTGCGCCAACCGGGGGCGATGCCACGTTGCCTGCACCGAGTGCCGCACTGTAGAGGGCGTCCCCATCGTGCCCGGCGAGGTGGGCACCGGCCCAACCGGGCTGTGCAACACCCTGCCCCCGGCCCTGGCCGCATCCGGCGCGGCCATCGTTCACGGGCACGGCGTGTTCACCCTGGGCGACACGGACTTCAATCAGGCCTTCCGCCGCCTGCTCGAAACCGAGACTCTCTGCAGGGAAGCCTACTTCCGCAAGCTCGCTCAGCTGGACGCCCGATCCAGGTGACGATTGTGCGTCAAACGGCATAATTCCATTGACATATCCGCCAAGGCGGATATGTTCAACACATGGAAACACTTGCCACCGCACTCAAGGGACTGACCGAGCCCATCCGGCTGCGCATTCTCAACCTGCTCCGAAACAGGGAGCTCTGCGTCTGCGATCTGATGGAAGTGCTGGAAATCCCGCAATCGACTATTTCCCGCCATCTGTCCTACCTCAGGAAGGCCGGATGGATCGAATCCCGCAAGGGAGGAAAGTGGACCTATCACCGGCGCTCGGAAAAGCCCACGCCGCTGCTCGTCTCCGTCTTTGCCGCCCTGGACACCGCCTTTGCCCAGAAGCCCATCGCCCAGGAGGACAACGAGCGCCTCGCCCGATGGCTGGAGACAAAGGACGAACACCACTGCAACGATACGCAGGAATAAGGACACCGCCATGCCCGCCGCGCCCAAACGCCTCTCGTTCCTCGACCGTTTTCTGACTCTCTGGATTTTCCTGGCCATGTTCATCGGCGTCATGGCCGGTTACCTCTACCCGGGCGTCAAGGACGTCATCAACTCGTTCCAGGTGGGGACCACCAACATCCCCATCGCCGTGGGGCTGATCCTGATGATGTATCCGCCCCTGGCCAAGGTCCGCTACGAGGAGCTGCACCGAGTCTTTCGTGACGTCCGCGTCCTGACTCTCTCCCTGGTCCAGAACTGGATCATCGGCCCGGTGCTCATGTTCGGCCTGGCCGTGACCCTGCTCTCCGGGCAGCATGAGTACATGGTCGGCCTGATCCTCATCGGCCTGGCCCGGTGCATCGCCATGGTCATCGTCTGGAACGACCTGGCCGACGGCGACACCGAGTACTGCGCAGGCCTGGTGGCCTTCAACTCCCTCTTCCAGGTGCTCTTCTTCTCGGTCTATGCCTACATCTTCATAACGGTCCTGCCCGGCGTGTTCGGGCTCACCGGCGTGGAGGTGGACGTGTCCATGGGGCAGATCGCCGAGTCAGTCTTCATTTATCTGGGAATCCCGTTCCTGGCGGGCATGTTCTCCCGCTTCCTGGGCCTCAAGCTCAAGGGCCGGGAGTGGTACGAGGAGAAGTTCATCCCGGCCATCAGCCCGCTGACCCTGGTCTTCCTGCTCTTCACCATCCTGGTCATGTTCTCCCTCAAGGGCGAATACATCGTGGAGCTGCCCCTGGACGTGCTGCGCATCGCCGTCCCGCTCTGCATCTACTTCCTGGTCATGTTCCTGGTCTCGTTCTATCTCTCGGCCAAGGTCGGGGCCACCTACGAGCAGGCGACGACTCTCTCGTTCACGGCGGCCTCCAACAACTTCGAGCTTGCCATCGCCGTGGCCATCGCGGTCTTCGGCATCGACTCGGGTGTGGCCTTCGCCGCGGTCATCGGCCCCCTGGTGGAAGTCCCGGTGCTTATCGCCCTTGTCAACGTGGCGCTCCGCTTCCGCCAGCGCTACTTCCCCTACGTGCTCAACACGCCCACCGGCGTCTGCCACGTTACCTGCAAGCCGGAGTAGACGCCGGAGTGGACGAAGCAAGGGGGGTCGGGTAGATTCCCCCACCATGAACAACGAAACAACACAGAGGGCGGGCCTTGCGCCCGTCCTCTGGTATCTCGCACTCACCTTTGCGGCCACCTTCGCCCTGGAGGGCTGGCTCATCCTGCGCGGCGTGCGCTTTGACGGCGACGTCCTGGGCGCAGGACAGTCCCTGTGGCTCATGGCGGTCATGTGGATTCCGGGGCTGTCCGCGCTAGTGGTGACCCGCTTCGTAGAGGGCTCCCCCCTGAAGGCCGGGTTGTCGCTGCGCATTGGCCCCCTCGCCCCCTATCTGCTCACCGTCGTCCTCACACCGCTGGCTTTCGCCGCCATGTACGGCCTCACCTGGGCGCTCGGGCTGAGCTCGCCCGACCCGTCCCTGACCGTCCTGGCGGCACACACCGGCGGAGAAGAAATCCTCACCCCGGACATCGTGTTCAAGCTCCTGCTCCCCATGTCGATCTTTCTGGGACCGCTGATCAACTTCATCTTCGGACTGGGCGAGGAAATCGGATGGAGGGGCTTCCTGCTGCCCCGGCTCATGGTCCTGGGCAAGGTTCGGGCCCACTTGCTCCTGGGCGTGATCTGGGGATTGTGGCACGCCCCGCTCATCTGGGCCGGGTTCAACTACCCGGGGTACCCGGTGGCGGGCATGGCCATGATGTGCGTGCTCTGCCTGGCCTTCGGCCTGTTCATCAACGAGATGACCCTGCGCTACGACTCCGCCCTGCTGGCCGGCTTCATCCACGCAGCGGTCAACGCACAGGGTTTCGGCATCTGGCCGTGGCTCTTTCCCGGCACCGACCCGATACTGGGCGGCGGCGCGGGCCTGACCGCCGTTCTGGTCTGGATCCTGATCGGCGGCGCAGCCATGATGCTCTTTTCCCGGCGTAGAAAACGCGGGGAAACGGCCTAGAAAAGGCTGGCCCCTGCCCCGTTCTCACCAGCGAAACGCACCAAAAAAGAAAAACCCCCGCGAGCGGGGGTTTGTCATGAAGTTCTTGAATGGTTGCCAAATGCCGTCGCTCTTGCCAGAGTTCAGGGTTGGTCTTTTTGTTTCCTTAAAACGCTGCCGATTCCACAATTCTTGAAGTTGATCCAAGGTTGACTCGAAACAGCCTTTACCGGTTGATTCAAACATACGCTCCCGGCAGAACATTGCAAGCATTTTCTTAAGAAATGCGTCAATTTTTCATGCCGCGTCAGACCTTCTCGAAATATTCCTTTTCCGCACCACACTGGGGACAGACCCAGTCGTCGGGCAGGTCCTCGAAGGCGGTGCCGATGGGGATATTGTTTTCCGGGTCCCCTTCAGCCGGATCGTAAACGTAGCCGCACGGGCATTCCCACTTTTCCATACTGTTTTCCTCCGTCAAATGGCGATTGAGTGTTTGCCTGTATCTTATCAGAAGTGGTATGGGTTTCAAGCGCAAAGCCATCGGCACGGCCCCGATTTCCAAAGAAATGAACGAGCCGAACGCCGAATGACGCAGTTAATCAGTCAAGGGAGCAGAGGCATGAGGCATTTCAGGAGCATCATAGGGCTGACCTTCATCAGTTCGTTCCTGCTCTCCGGCATCCTGCTGGTGAGCCTCGGCTATCTCTTGTTCCAGACGGAAAAACAATCCATGGAAGAGGGGTACGCCACGTTCGAGACCGAACATGTCTCCACGCAGAAGGAACTCATCCGCCACGAAGTCCAGAACGTCATCGCCTACATCGAATACAGTAAATCGCTCATTGAGCAACGCGTAAGGCACGACATCCAGGCCCGGGTATACGAGGCCCACGACATCGCCACCCACCTTTACGACCGATACAAGGGCACCCTGTCGAAACCGAAGCTTCAGGCCCTGATCAGGGAGGCCATTCGCCCACTCCGCTTCAACAGGGGAACAGGGTACTATTTCATTACCCGGCTGGACGGCATGGAAGTGCTTTTCGCCGACCGGCCCGAAATGGAGAACACCAACATCCTCGGCATGCGGGACATCAAGGGCAAGGCGGTAGTCAGGGAGATGATTGATATCATCCGAAAAGATGGCGAAGGATTTTGTTCCTATTACTGGAGCAAACCCCGTCATGAGGGCAAGGGCTTCAAGAAGATCGCCTTCGTAAAATATTTCGAGCCGTTCGACTGGTTCATCGGGACAGGTGAATACCTCGACGACACCGAGGCCGTCATCAGGCAGGAGGTCCTGGACCGCATCGGAAAGATTCGCTTCGGCGAAGACGGCTACATCTTCGTCCTGAAGACCGACGGCACCTTCGTGAGCCATATCAACACCGACTTCGTCGGCAAGAACTACATGCAATTCAAGGACCCCAACGGATTCCCGGTCATCCAGGAGCTGATAGACACGGCAACGCGCCAGGGAGGCGGGTTCGTGCAGTATCTTTGGGAAAAGCCGACTCTGGGGAAGTATGCGCGCAAGATATCTTACTCTCGCGATTACAAGGAATGGGGCTGGGTCATCGGCGCGGGCATATATCTGGACGACCTGGAGGCCGCCCTGCACGAGGCGCGCGACCGGCTGAAAAAAAAGACCACCGAGGAATTCAGCCTCATGGGCTACCTCTTCGCTCTCCTGCTGGTGGTCCTGCTCTCCATCTCCTTCTTCCTGTCCCGGCGCATCGGCAGGGGCATCGAAACCTTCACCGCCTTTTTCGACCGGGCTGTCACGTCCCAGGAAAAGATCGACGAAGGCAAGCTCTCCTTCGAGGAGTTCAAGATCATCGCCTCACGGGCCAATATAATGGTAGAGGACATGGCCCGCGCCAAGGCCGAGTTGGCCGATCTGAACCAGAACCTGGAACATCAGGTTCTGGAGCGCACCGCCGAGTTGGAAAAGGCCAACAGGGAGCTGGTCCAACTGGACGTAACCAAATCCAACTTCATCTCCATGGTTTCCCATGAACTGCGAACGCCCCTGACATCCATCCTTGGCTTCACGAAACTCATCGCAAGGGACGTAACGCGCTACATCTTCCCCGTGGCCGAGGCCGACGAAAAGGCAAAGATGAAATCGCAACGCATCATCAAGAATCTCTCCATCATGGAGGAGGAAGGCGTGCGCCTGACCCGGCTGGTCAGCGACATCCTCGACCTGTCCAAGATCGAATCCGGCAAGATGGAGTGGCGGTCCGAGGAAGTCAGAATCGACCATTGCATCGGCATGGCCATCAATTCCCTATCCGGACAGCTGGATTCCAAGCCGGCCATATCCCTGGAGCAGGAGATCGCTTCAGGCCTGCCGCCCATCATCTGCGACGGCGACAAACTGACCCAGGTCATCATCAACCTGGCGGGCAACGCCATCAAGTTCATGGACCGGGGCACAATCCGGGTCACGGCGGATCGGGAAGAAGACGGCGGCGTCAGGATTCAGGTCGTGGACGACGGGCCGGGCATCGCGCCCGAGGACCAGGCGATCATCTTCGACCGCTTCCGCCAGGCGCGAAAGGACAAGGACATGGCCAAGCCCGGCGGAACCGGCCTCGGCCTGACCATCTCGCGCCAGATCGTGGAGCACTTCGGCGGCAGGATATGGGTGGAAAGCGAACCGGGCAGGGGAAGCACCTTCGCCTTCACCCTGCCCCGCAACGGAAGACCAGCCGCTCCGCGCCCCGCCTAGCCGCTGACGCGCTTGATGCGCGCGCCCACACCCGAGAGCTTTTCCTCGATATTTTCGTAGCCGCGATCCAGGTGATAGATGCGCTCGATGGTGGTCGTGCCCTCGGCGGCCAGTCCGGCCAGCACCAGGGAGGCCGAAGCGCGAAGGTCCGAAGCCATGACCGGGGCTCCGGTCAGCTTGCCCACGCCGTGGACCATGGCTGTTCGCCCCTTGAGCCGGACGTCGGCACCAAGACGAACCAGCTCCAGCACATGCATGAAGCGGTTCTCGAAGATCTTCTCCTCGATGGTACCCGCGCCCTGCCCGAAGCACATCAGGGCCATGAGCTGGGCCTGCATGTCCGTAGGGAAGCCGGGATGCGGCAAGGTGGTCACATCCACGTTCTGCAACAGGCCGTTGGCCCGCCGAACCAGAACATAGTCGTCCTCCTCCTGGAGCCAAACGCCCATTTCGCGGAGCTTGTAGCTCACGGCGTCGAGATCGGCGAAGGGGCAATCCAGGATTTCCAGTTCGCCGCCGGTGATGGCCGCGGCCACCATGTAAGTCCCGGCCTCGATGCGGTCAGGCATGACCCGGTAGTCGCACCCTTTCAGGGAGGAGACGCCCTCGATGGTCAGGATGCTGGTGCCGTGGCCGGTGATCTTCGCGCCCATGGCGTTGAGGAAGTTGGCCAGGTCCACCACCTCGGGCTCGCGGGCCGCGTTCTCGATGGTGGTCACGCCCTCAGCCAGGGTGGCGGCCATGATCAGGTTCTCGGTGCCGCCCACGGTGGGAAAATCAAGGGAAATGTGCGCGCCCTTGAGGCCGTCCGGACAGCTACCCTTGATGTAGCCTGCGGTGATCTCGAAGGTGGCGCCCATGCGTTCCATGCCGCGCAGGTGCATGTCAACGGGGCGGGCTCCGATGGCGCAGCCGCCGGGCAGGGCCACCTGCGCCTCGCGCAGCCGGGCCAGGAGCGGGCCGAGGCAGAGGACCGAGGCGCGCATGGTCTTGACCAACTCGTAGGGGGCCTCGGGCTTGAGGTCCACGCAGTTCGACGTGGCCGCATTGTTTTCAAAGGTTGTCTCGCAACCGAGAATATTCAAGAGCTTCAACGAAGTGCGGATGTCGGCCAGACGCGGGACATTGGTCAGACGGACCTCGCCCTCGGCCAGCAGACAGGCCATCAGAATGGGCAGGGCCGCATTTTTCGCCCCGCTAACCTGGATCGAACCCTGGAGGGGAACGCCGCCTTCAATGATAAGTTTATCCATGGATTACCTTTTTGTGTTTCTTTTACTTGACCGTTGAGGAAACCTTAGCTAGAAAAGCTCCCTCACACGGTGGGTGTAGCTCAGTTGGTAGAGCACTTGGTTGTGGCCCAAGGGGCCGTGGGTTCAAGTCCCATCACTCACCCCAAGTGACCTTGTAAGGACGGAATTTCCATTCCGTCCTTTTTTCTTTCCGAAATTCCTATTCAAGGTGTCCCGCATCCTTTTCGGCCTTGTCCAGCATGTCCCGTAGCGGGCGCACGCCCTCGGGCACGGTGGGGACATGATAGAGGACGTTTTCAGGGCTCCCGTCCTCCACGCCATGGTAGACCGCGTTAAGCCCGGTCCGGTCGGACAGGCCACCGCCGTTGAGGGCCACCCCTGCATACAGCCCGGTGGTATCGCCCACAAAGACCACGTCGCCCGTTTCCTGGAACTCGGCAGTACGATTGAACTCCACGTCCGAATCCACCACCGTGACGTTGGCATTGCCCTGGAAGACAACGCCCGTGTCCAGCACGTAGCGCAGGTCGTCCCCGCTCATGTAGAAGATGATGCCCGAGGTGCGGGTCACCCCGGCCTGAAGGCCCACGCCCCCGGTGCCCTTGCTCAGGAAGGCGGGGCCGCTCCAGCCGTCGGGAGTGCGGGCCATGGCGATGGCGTTGCCGCCGCCCACGGAAAAGAAGAAGCTGACGTTGCCCATGGCCGGGATGATGAGCATCCCCTGGGCGTCTCGAATCATTTCCTCGACAGCCTCCCGGTTCGGGCCCTCCAACTGCTTGCGGACCACGGCCGTGGCCTGGTCCACAATGGATTGGGCCGCCGACATCTCCCGGGGCGCGGTCGACCTGCCCGCGCAACCGCAGAGCAGGACGGCCACAAAGGCCGCCGCCAGGAATGAAAGACGTTGCTGCATATGCATGGCGTAGTGCCCCTGCCCCTATGGTGTCAAGAACGTTTGCGCAGGTGCCGGACGTCGCCCACCCGTACCGTGATCTTTTCCTTGTCGAAATACTCCAACACCGGGATCAGGTACTTGCGCGAAAGCCCGGTCAGCCCCTTGAAGTCAGGGGCGGACATTTCCTGATTTTCAGCAAAGAAACCGAGCACCTTTGACTTGATCTCGTTCAGGGCCGGGCAATGATAGTAGAGATCGTCCTTGACCCGGACCAGCTCGCCCTGCTCCTGCAACAGCTTGAGCACCGGCGCGGCCTGCTTGAAATCAAGGCCCAGCGGCTCCAACACGTCCTTGAGGTTGGGGGGCGTGGCCCCGCCCTGCGCATAAGCCGTGAGCAAGGCCTCACGCACCTTGGCCTGGTCCGAGGCAAGGGAAACCTTGTGGTCCTTGAGCCGAAGCACCTCCTGCTCGGCCACCACATCTCCCTGTTTGAGCAACCGCTCCACAATGAAATGCAACAGCTTGGACGGCAGTTCGCGCCCCCAGGAGGAGGCCAGCTCGCCCCGCTGCACGCCGGGCTTCATGGAATCCGCCTTGTGAAAAGCCTCGAGGAACCCGAGCAGGCTTTCCGTGAGGGAGCCGACCAATTCGCCACCCGCGTAGCGCCGGGCCTCCTTGTCGAAGAGCACGGCCCGCTGTTGGCCGCCAAGCACGCCCAGGGTCTTCTCCAGCGCCTTGGACTCCAGGTTGGTCATGGTCAGCAGCTCTCCGAAGGTCAACCCGGCAGGCCCGGCCAACTCCAGCTGGGCAGCGGCCACCTCACCCGGATCATCCGATGAAAGCTTGCCGATTTCAGCCACTTTATCCGAAAAGCGTTTTACCCGATGACCCGAGGGGCCCAGAACCCGCCCGCCCGCAAAGGCGCGCAGCGGAGAAAAGGAACGCAACACGATGCGGTCGCCGTAGACTCCCGCCAGGGGTTCGGTGAACCGCGCCTGGCACACGGCGGTCTCACCGGGCTTGAGCTCGTCGCGGTCGAGTAGATGGATGCGGGCCAGAACCTCTCGTGAGCCGTGATGAAAATGAATTTCCCGCCTGTGTTTGAGCGGAATATGCGAGGACTCCAGCACGGTAAGCTCGATGTCCCAGAGGTCGGACGGGAACAGGGTCCCGGGTCTCGCCAGGACGTCGCCGCGCCTGACATCGTCCACTTCCAGGCCGTGCAGATTCACGGCAGTGCGCCGTCCGGCCTGTGCCGTCTCGACGGTCTCTCCGTGGGATTGCAGGCCACGCACCTTGGTCCCGGTGCCGCCCGGATAGAGAGTCACCTCGTCGCCCACGGAGATGGACCCGGAGATCATCGTTCCGGTGACCACCGTGCCGTGTCCCTTCATGGAGAAGACGCGGTCCACGGGCAGCCGGAACAGGTCTGAACGCCGCTTGGGTTTGAACGCGCTGATCAGCTTGGAAATCTCGGTCTTGAGGGTATCCAGCCCCGCCCCGGTGTGTGCCGACACCGGCACGATGGGCGCGCCGCCCAGAAAGGTCGGTTCAAGGTAGGCTGCCACCTCCTCCTCGACCATCTCCAGCCACTCCTCGTCGACCATGTCGGTCTTGGTCAGAGCCACAAGTCCGGTCTCGACGCCCAGGAGCTGGCAGATCTCAAGATGCTCCCGCGTCTGCGGCATGATGCCCTCGTCCGCGGCGATGACCAGGACCACGAAGTCCACGCCCGTGGCTCCGGCGACCATATTCTTGACGAACTTCTCATGGCCCGGCACGTCCACGATGCCCACCCGGTCGCCCTCCCCCAGGTCGAGGAAGGCGAAGCCGAGCTCGATGGTGATGCCGCGCTTCTTCTCCTCCGAGAGCCGGTCGCAATCGATGCCGGTGAGCGCTTTGACGAGGGTGGTCTTGCCGTGGTCGATGTGCCCGGCGGTTCCCATGATGACTGGCATGTATGGCTATCCTTTTCTGGCGTGATATCGGCGTGTTCCAATCTCACTGAGCCATACCAGATAAATGGGCGGCCCGCCACAGGGGGAACCCCTCCGCGCGACCGGGGACGGGCGGAGGACAGCGGCTGTCCTCGACTGGCGGTAAAGCAAAAACATGACCGCCATGATCCGGGAACAGCCCGTCCAGCTTACGCCTGTGCGTTCAATCCCCCGATGAGTTCATTCAACTCCCGGGCGATGGAATTGAGTTCGGCACATGCCTGGGCCGATTCCCCCATGGCCTCGTTGGTTGCGTGCGATATGCCAAGCATGTCCTCGGCGGCGCTGGCGATCTCTTCGGAAGTGGCCGACTGTTCCTCCGAGGCCAGGGCGATCCCCTGAATCTGTTCCGAGGAATTGTCAGAAAGCTTGACGATCTCCTCCAGGGCTTCGCCTGCGGTCCCGGCCTGGGAGGAGCAGGCCTCCACCACCTCGGCGACCTTGTCTGTCTCGCCGATGTTCCGCCGGGTTCCCTTCTGGATGGCTCCGATACTCTCACCGACCTCGGTGGTGGCAGTCATGGTCTTCTCCGCCAGCTTGCGGACCTCGTCGGCCACAACTGCGAACCCTCTTCCGGCCTCGCCGGCCCTGGCAGCTTCGATCGCCGCATTGAGCGCCAGGAGGTTGGTCTGATCGGCGATGTCCGTGATCACGGTCATGACCCGGCCGATGTCCTCGGCCCGTTTGCCGAGATCATTCATGTTGTCCTTGAGACCGGAGGCCAGCACCCTGACATCGTTGATGGAGGAAACGACATCGGTGACGATGCCTTGGCCCTGGCGGGCCTTCTGCTCGGTCAGTTCGGCGTTGCCTGCGGCCTGGGCCGCGTTCCGGGCCACTTCGCCCACAGTGGAGTTCATCTCCTCCATGGCCGTGGCCGTCTCGGTGGCGCGCCTGGCCTGTTCCTCGGCCCCACTCCTGGACTCATTAACTCGTGCCGAGAGCTGTTCGGAAGCCGACGCCATGCGCTGGGAGAGGTCTCTCGCCCTTTCGGCAACGTCCAGAATCTTCCGCTGCGTGCTGCGAATGTCTGTCTCATCCACGACGACTTCCAGCGCACCCGAAGCCACGCCGTCCTCCACGCCAAGGGGCATCGAGTATCCTCTGATCTCCATTTTCCCGCAGTCCGGATTCGCCTTTGTCTCGCGACTTTCCTGCGACAGGGAAGCCATGGCCCGGGTGCAGACGCACTCACCGGTTCCGCAGATCTCGGCCCGGAAGACCTCACTGCACTTGCGGCCCACCAGCGACTGGCTTGTACGGGCGATCTCGCTCGTGACCTTGTTCGCATAAAGGAGGGTGAAATCACGGTCGATGGTAAAAACCGGGAAGGGGAACGAGTCGAATGTCTCGACAAAGGTATCGGCAAGGGTGTTCATGCTGCGCACCAGTTCGGCATAGGCGCCTTCATACTCGGACTCGTCGCCACGCGCCGTCAACAATCCTTTCCGAACCTGATCCGAAATGGATTCGCAATCGGAAATAACCGCCGTGAGCCGGGCCGGTATTCTGGCCACGGACCGATGAATCCTGCCGATCTCGTCATTGGGCACCGAGTCCGAATCGTTGGTCAGGTTGCCATCGGCCACTTGCTCGGCAAAACGGCTGATGCGTGCCAGCGGACGGAACACGGCAAACGGCAGGACGCCGAGGATGGAGAGGATGGGGATGATGACGGCAGCGGCGAAAATCCCCACCACCAGCATGGCCGCTCCGTCCAGGATGGTGTTCTGCTTGGAAATATCCTGAGCCAACGCAATGACCCCGATGGGATGACCCTGGTAATCCTTCACCGGGAGATAAGCCAGGGCGTAATCCCCTGAAAGCGCGAAGAACTTTTCCGCCATCCCCCGCTTGAGCCGACTCACGGACACCTTGCCGTCAAGGGCCTCGTTCTTTTTGCCCGCCACCCGGACGAAGGCACCCCCGAGTACCGGGAACTTGGCCGGGTCCTGCAATTTGGTCGTGGTCGGCAGCAGGGCCGCATCCATGTAGAGCGAAAAGAACTGCCCCTCTTCTTTCTCCAAGGGCTTGAAGACGTCGCCGTAACTCTTCAGGACCTCGACGGAGCCCAGCCGGTTGCCGCCCTCGTCCAGAACCGGGGCCAGGCCGCGAATGGCGAATCCGCCCCTGCCGGGTTCGATGCCCTGCCTCGCCTTGCCGTCCCGGTTGACGTCAAGGACCGTCTTGCGGAAGCCGGAAATATCGTCGGAAATATCAACCCATTTCCCATCCCGCTTGGCCTGCTTGTCCCGCCACATCCGGGCCAGGCTCCTGCCGTTGGGCAGGTGAAAATGCAACCTGAGCTTCTCCCCCAACACGTCGGCATATCCGTCCAGCACGGCCTTCAGGGACTGCCGGAGATCCTCTCGCGCCTGTTGCGCCATGGGATCGCTTTCGTCGTCCATCCGGCCCTGATGGGCCGACCGATACGCCGCCACAACCGAAGGCATCCGGCTGAACAGCGCGGCTTCCTCCAGGGCTCTGACCGAGGCCTCCTCGGTATTCTGCTCCACGGTTTTGGCCACACCCTTGACCAACATCTCCGCAAAAGACTCCCGAAGGGTGTCGAACTGCCCGGTCAGCAGACTGTACCCACCAATCCCGACAATCAGTACTAATGGAATAATCGGCAGTAAAATCTTATACTTGATACTCATTCCCACTCACCTCAACTAGCAATAAGAAGCCATCGGCCATGGCTGGAACAAACCTCAGGAAAATCGCGAATGCGAACTGCGGGTTGCCACAGTTCGCAAGGTATTTATTTTGATAATCGCAAAAATAGACCGGAAAGGAATGTTTTGCAAAGGAATCACAACTCGTTCTTTATGGTACAATCCGGAAGCCAAATTTCGGCACAGCCCGTAACGCGAAGGTCGAAATCTTGTGAAAAAAAGCACTATCGCCAACTTGTGCAACAGGCATTGCGAACCACCCAAAGCTGTCATCCCGCCCCGCTTCATGACTTCAAATATCGGTCAATAACACCGTACAACTGGTCCGGCCCCACCGGCTTGGCGAGATACTCGTTCATGCCCGCCTCAAGGAATTCATCCCTGCTGGAGCGCATGGCGTAGGCCGTCAGGGCCACGATCGGAATGTCCGTGTTGAGCACTCCGGCCCCGCCCGAACGGATTATGCGGGTAGCCTCCACGCCATCCATGACCGGCAGTTGGATGTCCATGAGCACGAGGTCGTAACTGTTGCCGGCAAGCTCATGAAGGGCGGCCTCCCCGTTTTCCACGGCGGTGGCGTGATACCCGGCCTTTTCTAGGAGTGACTTGACGGCCATCCTGTTGACCATGTCGTCCTCCACCAGGAGGATCGCCCGATTACAGGGAGGCTGACAAATCAAGGTCTGCCCGGCCGGCTCCTCCGGACTTCCTTCCACGGCCTGCTCGAAGGGCAGGCTTAAATGGAACAGGGTGCCTTCGCCCGGCTCACTGACCACTGACACATTCCCACCCATCAGGGAGACGAGCTGCCGGACAATGGCGAGCCCGAGGCCAGCCCCCTGGTAGGCGCGCTGAAATCCGTCATCGGCCTGGGAAAACGATTCGAAGATGCCGTCCACCTCTTCATCCCTGATCCCTATGCCCGTGTCGGAGACAGTAAAGAGAACGCGATATCCCTCAAAGGAGTGGCGGGGCAGCAGGCTCGCCTCGACAAGAATCTTTCCGCTCTCCGTGAACTTGACGGCGTTGCCCACCAGGTTGTTCAGTATCTGGCTCAACCGAAGAGGGTCGCCCGACATCATGCCTGGGACGCCTTCGTCCACACGCCTCTCCAACACAATCCCCTTTTGGCTGCAGGCCAGTCCGAACAGTTGCTCCACGGAATCGAACACTTCGGACAGGCTGAACGGCTTGTTGACCAGGCTTGTCTTGCCGGACTCGATCTTGGCCAGGTCCAGAATATCCCCCAGGAGACTTGTCAGCCGTCGGGCCGAAGCGATGGCCATGTCCACGTAATTGCTCTGCTCGACGTCCAGGGGCGTGGTCTTGAGCAACTGGTGCATGCCGAGGATCCCGTTGAGGGGCGTCCTGAGTTCATGGCTCATGTTCGCCAGGAAGACCGACTTGGCGTTGCTGGCGGCCTCGGCCCTGGCCTTCTCCTCGGTGAGCTCGGCGTTATTTTCCAGCAGTTGCCGATGCGCCTTGTCCAGTTTGAAGACCATCTCATTGAAGGCCTTGGCCAGTTCGATCATTTCATCCGGGAACGTGCCCGCCGTATCCACGATCTCCACATCCCACTTGCCGAGGCTGCTGAAGGCCTTCTTGAAATGGTCCTTGGCCGTGACCACGAGTTCGCTCACGGAGAGCACGGTCAGGCACATCCACTGCATGAGTGGAATATTTTCCCAGTGAATCTGAAATCCCCCTTCATTCGTCTCCACGTGCGTGTGCCCACTTCCTGTGGCGAACAGCTCCTCAAGGTCCAGATCGCTGAAAGAGGCATGCACATCCCAGAAGGGAATCAGGGAAAGCTCCCCTTTGGCCAAAGCCTTGATGGGAATGCCCTGGCAACTGGAGATCAGCTCCCCATCCCCGGCCACAATGCAGGTCAACTGCGTCTTGCGTCTCGAGACCAGGATGTCATGACGGATCAATTCGTCGACCTTGAGGTCAATGCTCCAGAGCCCCACGAACCTGTCGTCTAAATACACGGGGATCGAAGCCGCCACGATCAGCCCCTGTCCGGCATAATCTATGTGCGGCGCGGACCAGCGCACCTCACGCTCCGGATTCACCTCCGGCCGGACCGAGGCGTAGGTATGATATGTTGACCATTGGAAGTCCGGAGTGATCGCCGTTATCTGGTCTATATAGGGGGATTGGAGCGCCGTATTGGTGACGTCCTGATAGTATACCCAGACTGCGCTGTGCAACCGCTTCTGCATCAGGACGAGCATGGGCCCGATGTCCCGATGGCAATACATACGGAACCTCGCCTCGGGATCGTCAACCCTGTCCGGAGGCCATGAATAACTCAGCACTTCCGAGTCCAACCCGCCCCGTCGGTGCTCCTCCAGTTGAGGCACACTCAGGTAGAACCCGTCTTCACCCACGGCAAATCCATCGTTCTCCAGCCAGGCGGCGATGGCCGCTTCGTCGTGTGGGGTCTCGCGTAACAGCTTGGCCGAAAGCGATTCCAGATAATACAAGGTGTCCTCAACACGCTCCAACTCGCACGATATCACGCGGGCTATGGACTTGAGCTGGGTCTGGATCTGTTCGAATTCGGGCATGTTCTCCCCTTCTCCTGTGGACACTATTCCAACCTTACCCCAATTCGTACGCTTCGTTAAGGGAAGAATCAAGAATGCGGACACGCCGACAGGCAGGAAACGAATTCCGGATCGTCGGGTAATGACCTTTATACAATCGACACAATTCCTTATATAGTGTAAATAGATTTCGCATATCCCCAACCTTTCAGAGGAGAACCCCGTCATGCGCAAACTTTTCTGTCTGATAATCCTTGCCCTGGCCCTGCCTGCGGCTGCTGCCGCCTCCGACGTTGTCGCAACCTACAAGTATTCCGATGGCAGCATGGTCACCCTGTGCACCCGCGACGCCAGCCACGTCCGCATGGACACCTCGCCCACCAGCTACATGCTGCTCTCGGGCGGCAAGGTCTACGCCGTCAACCGTGGCGACGACGGTACCTGCACTGTCATGGACATGGACACGCTCAAGTCCTCGGGCGGCGGCCTGACCTCCATGTTCGGCGGCGGCTCCACCCCGGAATACGACGTCAGGTATGAAAAAACCGGCAAAACGGAATCCATCGCCGGCTACAAGGGTACCGTATACAAAGCCGTGGTCTTCGAAGACGGAAAAGTGGTGTCCAGAGACGAAATCGTGCTCTCCTCCCACGGCAACATCAAGAAGCTCACCGAAGCCTGGATGGCCATGGCCTCGCGCATGACCAACATGGCCGCGTCCTTTGAAGCGTCCACGGAAGAAGCCCGCAAGATGGGCTACGGCGGCGTGCTCCGCTACGGCAACGACATGCGCCTCGCCAAACTCAAGGTCATGAACCTCAAGAGCGCCTACTACCAACTCCCCTCCGGCTCCAACCAGGTCCAGGCGCAGCCTGCCGCGCAGCAATCCGACGACATGGGCCTGAGCGACGACGCCAAGGAAATCGGCATGGACGCCAAGCAGTCCACCAAGGAGGAGATCAAGGAAGGCATCCGAGGCGCCATAGGCAGCATCTTCGACTAGCTCTACCGTATCGAAAAATGCAAAGGGCCACCGGACTGGAATCCGGTGGCCCTTTTGTCTGCCCATTGCCGCCAAGCCATCAGCTTCAGCCCGCACGTCTCGGGGAACACCCGCCTCAGAGACGGCCCGGCTTTCCGCTCCGCGCGCCCAAGACTCGACCCAACGAGTTTATGGTTGCGACCGGGCGCAAAAAACGACTATGCTACGAACTAATAATGACTAAATTCAGCAGGCATACAGCATGAATGTATTTATCCGTTATTTATGGATTGTACTTATCTTTTCATTTTTTTCTCCGGCGCATGCCCAAGAAACGCTCACGCTCTGTTCTGCAGACTCCCCACCCTGGACCATTCAAAACAGCAGTTCCCCCACCGACATTGAGGGACTGGCTGTGGACATCATGTATGAATTGTTTGACCGAGCCCATACGGAAGTCCAAATGGTGGCCCTTCCGTTCAAGCGATGTCTCGCCAACACGCAGTCCGGGGAATTGGACGGATGCTTCATGACCATCAAGAATGCGGAGCGGGAAACCTATGCCGAATTCACGGACTCCTACCTGACCATTCCGACATACGCTTACTACTCCTTGAAGAAATTCGACCAATTCGAGTGGGACTCATGGGAGGATCTCAAACCGTATCGGCTCGGGGTACAACGAGGTTTCAAATACGGCCGAGCATTCACCGATGCATTGAAGTCCATGCCGTTTAAAATAGTTGAAGTTTCCGATGTGAGCGAGGGCGTCGGAATGCTTTTTCTGGATAGAATCGATTTAATGCTGACCAACGAGTTTCGATACGAGTATATGATCAGACAACATCCGGCATACGAGGGCAAACTGGCGCATGCACTCAAACCGATTGGGATAGGTCAGGTATATATCGCCATTTCAAAGAACTCCCCGCATGTCTCCATCGTTCCAAAGCTGAATGAAATTATTGCGAACATGAAATCCGACGGCTCCCTTCAAAAGATCGTCCATCCGACTCCAAGGCCATGACATGCCGTATCCCTTTGACGTTCCATGTCTCACAGAACATCGGCAAGAAGAACGCAGTTGAACTCAAACCTCTCTCCTGAATTGAGGACGGATCACCCCGGGACGACGACAATACCCGGCTCACCCGCATCCTGCGCCCCTATTCGCACAGGATTCTCCCGCTGCCGTCACCCCGATAAAGTAATTGAACGAAATCGATCCATCATCTAGTGAACCTTTTATGCTTCAGCGGACAACAATCCTTATCGCCCTTTTCCTCAGCCTGTTCATGGCTGAAGCGAGCGCGAACAACCCCACGATCATCGTTGTCGGCGACCACTCCCCTCCCTTCAGGATTTTTGAAGATGGCCGGGCATCGGGAATCTATTTCGACACCATCAAGGAAATCAGCAAACGCATGGGGTTCACTCCAAAGTTCGTCCAGGTTCCGTTCAAGCGGGCTCTGGACATGATGCGCAAAGGAACCGCCGACATGATGCCCGGCCCCAACTACACGAAGGAACGGGCCTGCAACATGGTATATACGGCTGCGATGCTGCCCGCCGAACCCAAGGCGTTCTACTATCGAAATCCCCAAAACAGGATCTTGCGATTCGACGACCTGCAAGGCAAGAGCGTGGCCAGCACACTGGGCAAGGACTACAATCATATCCTTGAGAAATCACCAAGGACGACTCTCGAGCTCGTACGCAACTACGAGCTGGCAATCCAGAAAGTCCTGTTCAACCGGAACGACCTTGTCATCCTCCCGGAATTCCAGGGGGACTACCTCCTGCATACCCGCGATCTCAAGCTCTTCAAGTCGCCGTTCAAACTGCCTGGGAAGCCGAGCCATATCTGCCTTTCGCGCAACTCGCACTTGCAGGGCCGTCAAGAGGAACTACGGAAAGCCATGGAATCCATCATCGCGGATGGTACCTTCCAGAAGATCCTCGACCGGTACTCTCCCAACCTCACAACTCCCTAAATACTCCGCCACCAGAAGATGGTGCCACATGGAATAACCAGGAATGCGGCCCCTGAACGAGGCAGGCGTTGGAAAGAGAGGCTCCATCACGCCAAAGGGCTTTGCTGTGCTCTGACAACGGGAAGAGACAAACGCACCTCTGCGGTGACAAACTCCCTGCTCGCCCATAGTTAGCCACGCCACCTCAGGGATCCACCAGTCTCACTGAGACAATGTGCTTGCTCTGGCGGTTTCAAACGACAAAACCGATACGGTTCGGCCACGCGAGACAGGAAGAGTTCATACGGGATCCGTTTCCAAAGGATGCCAGTTTATTCAAAAAAGAGAACCTAAAAGTGTTGTCAATTCTCTATGCAAAATGTAATAGATATTGTTAGGATAAACCTAGATTTCACCATTGTTGCGCCGGGGAATTTTGGTACAAGCTTATGAAGTATTTCAGTTCAGTCAGATTTATTTTGATCCTCATTGTCCTAGCAGGCATATTGCCTAACTTGGTAGTGGTGTTCTCCGCCGGACTGGAACGAAGGAACAATGAGACTGAACACGCAAAACGAACAATACTCAGATTGGCAGAGTACTACGCCTACGAGCAGATACAGGAATTTAATCGCATTAAGACCATCCTTATCACTCTGAGCAAAACAACAGAAGTACAATCCCTGGATGAAGCCGCATGTAATGAATTATTCAAATACTATCGTTCCGCAAATCCGACTTATGCAAATTTTGCCATGATAGGGCCTGACGGATTTGCTATATCATCCGCCCTGCCATTCAAGAAACCAAAGGATCTGTCGAATCGAAAAGAAATTATTGATGCCTTGAAAACGAAAAGATTCTCCATCGGAGAATATGCAATCGGGAGGGTAAGTAAAGTTCAAATATTGCCAGTGGCATATCCTGTCTACAACAAACAAGGGAGAATATTGTGCATCTTGTTAGCGTCCCTGAGACTGGGGGGCTATGAAGAATTATTTGAAAAAGCCCATCTCCCTCAGGGGTCTTTTGTAGGTCTAGTCGATTCCAAGGGAAAACGTTTGTACAGGTATCCCGTTGTGGAGAAGAAACATGTCGGAACGGCGATCCCGGCCCAGGTTTGGGATAAACTGATTCATCTGAAACAAGAGGGAATGTTCACCGCGCTGGCGGGCGATGGCAGACACATCATCTTCGCTGCCCGCCGTATACAATACAGCGCCGAGCAAGAGCCGTTCCTCAATATTTTTGTCGGCACCCCTGAGAAGGACGTCCTCCAAAAAGCGGATATCGCCACCATCAAATACGTCACCTGGGCCGGCATAGCGTTTTTCCTCTCTGTCACACTGGCTTATCTTATTGGAAAATTTGCCATTCACAACCGAGTGAAGGGATTGGTTACCGTCGCTCAGCGATTGGGAGCCGGGGACTTTTCCGCACGGACCGGGCAAGGAGAAGACAGCGGAACTTTCGGCAAACTGTTCAACGCTTTTGATAAGATGGCGGAACAACTGGAGCAAAACATTGTCGAGCGAGAACGGGGCCGAATAGCTGCCGAGAAAGCGGCCATACTTGAACAAGCCAACGTTCGCCTGCAGGAGTTGGATGAAATCAAATCAAACCTGGTATCTTCAATTTCCCATGAACTTCGAACACCGCTGACTTCGATTAGGGGTTTTGCCAAGCTTACAGGGAAAGACTTCGAACGGTATTTCAAAGTATTGGCCAACAACCCTCAATTGGAGGAGAAAGGCGATCGCATCTGCCACAATTTGGCAATAATCGAATCCGAAGGGGATCGCCTGACCAGGTTGATCAACGATTTTCTGGATATCAACCGTATTGAGGCAGGAAAGGAAGTATGGAACGACGCGTCGTTTAACCCCCTCGAGATCATAGGCAAGGCCGCTGAAGCCGTATCCGGGCAGTTCTCCACCAATCCGAATTTGCAATTACTCGTGGATCTGCCCCAAAGTGCCCCTGAGATCTTTGCCGACCCGGACAAAATCCAGCAGGTCCTTATCAACCTTCTCAACAACGCCTGCAAATTCACCAAAGAAGGCACCGTCACGGTATCGTTCAAGACAGAAGGTGAGAACATTGTTGTTAGCGTGGCTGACACCGGGATTGGCATTCATGAAAGCGAGCTCTCAGTCATTTTTGAAAAATTCCATAAATCCCAATCAGATGGAGCAATGCGCAGCGACGTGCGCGGCACAGGGCTCGGCCTCGCTCTCTGCAAGGAAATAGTACTGCACTACAAGGGAAACATCTCAGTCGAGTCAATAAAGGATGAGGGGAGTGTCTTCACCTTTACCCTGCCGATAGCCACCAAGGATTAAGCCACAAAAGCCCGCTTAACTGCTTGCCGGTCTATTCTTTTCGGTGAACCATCCGGATCATCCCGACACTGAAACGTCCTCATCAACCAGTCCACACCAGGAGGGCTCGCCCGCTTCCCTCTTGCTCGGACTACTCCCTTCGCAATACCATTCGAGACCTGGGTCATGACGATTCCCAATGGAAGTTCATTTCACAAAAAAAGGGCGTCCCTGCAACAGGGACGCCCTTAAAGTCATCAAGCTTGTCTTCCGACTAGGCGAACCGCTTCCTGGCGATGCCAAGCAGCCCCAGCAGCCCCGCTCCCAGGAGCAGGAAGGTGGAGGGCTCGGGAGTGGCGACCGGACGGATGGGGTCGATCGGAGCTACCGCGCCGTTGCGAACTGTAAACAGGTAGCGTCCCTCGACACCTACGTTGCTGCTCTCGGTCAGCGCGTAAGCGCCGCCATCCAGCAGAGCGCCGTTGACGCCGCTGCCGGCAAACTCGTAGTAGTCGCCGATACCGTTGGTCCATCCCGCATGAGCGGAGTCGCCTCCCATACCGCCAGTACCGTCAGAGGCGTCACCGGTTTCCCACAGGATCTGGTCATAGTTGAATTCGATGTCGAAATCGCCCGCGCCAATGTCGCTGCGATCAATCAGCACCAACTGGAAGCTGTTCAGCAAATCCGTATGTTGGCTATAATACCCGACGTCGATCCAGTTCACGCCGAATGCATTCAATCCGCCCAGCAGGTCCTGACCATAGGTGACCTCATTGCCCGAGCGGGTATCCACATCCGCGAAAAACGGCGCAAGCATTGCCAGTGACCCACCGGTAATGCCGTAGGGAGTATAGGTGGACAGCGCGTAATCAAACGTTACGTTACCGTTGTTGTTTACGTATAGCTGACTGTGCGTGTTCCCGAAGAAATTGGCGGTGAAGCCGATGTTGACAAGTCCAGTGGAACCGTCGTCATTCGCCCCAAGGACGTTTCCGTCAAACAGACCTGTGCGGACTGCCGCAGCGTTGGCGGCCGTGACCATGCCCGCAACGGCCAAAAACAAAGCTAGAAAACAAACAATGCCTACCCGTTTGTGCATCACATCCTCCTCAAGATCCGAGCTGTTACTAGACACGTGTTCAACCAATCAGACAAAAACGTTCGTGCAGCACATACTTGCAAGCAACATTTGTTCCAGAAACCACATTCAATAATTACAGGTAGTAGGAGAACGCATATTTATATGAACAGTGAGAACTGTTAAGTTTTTACCGAATCGGGTTAATACTTCTTTACATTGTACGGAAAATACGGACACACAATTTGCACTGTGCCTCGACGGCGGCGCACGCACCTCATCAGATGAAATGTCCTCCTCAATGAATAAACAAAATAGCCCCGCCGGATCACTCGATCCGGCGGGGCTATTGTTGCCTTGATATAATATCAAATCAGTTCTTGAGGAACTCTCGAAACGCCTTGGTGCAGGCGTAGATGTCCACCTTGCTGGAGAGCTCGAACGGGGAGTGCATGGAGAGCACGGGCACACCCACGTCGATGACGTCCATGCCGTACACGGCCAGAAACTTGGCCACGGTGCCGCCGCCGCCCATGTCCACCTTGCCCAGCTCGGACATGTGCCAGGGGATGCCCGCGTCGTCGAAGATGCGGCGCAGCCAGCCGATGAAATCCGGGTGGGCGTCGTTGGCCCCGACCTTGCCTCGGTGGCCGGTGAACTTGTTGAAACAGGGGCCGTAGCCCATGCGCGCGGCGTTGAGCGGCTCGTACACGTCCTTGTGGTCCGGATCCATGGCCGCGGACACGTCGGCGGACAGGGCCGAGCCGTTCATCATCACCTTGGAGAGGCGTGCGCCCGGTTCCCAGGCGTCCACCAGTTCCTCCATGCAATACTCGAAGAACAGGGACTTGGCGCCCGTGGCCCCCTCGGAGCCGATCTCCTCCTTGTCCCAGAAGAGCACGATCTGGGCGTATTCGGGCTCAGTCTCGGCCAGCAAAGCCTCCAGGGCGCAGAACACGCTGGAGCGGTCGTCCTGGCCGTAGGAGCCGATGATGGCCTCATCCACGCCAACGAAGCGAGCCGGACCGGCCGGAACCGCCTGCATCTCTGCGCTGAGGAAGTCCGCCTCGGTGATGCCGTACTTCTCGTTGAGCAGCTCCAGCATGCGCAGCTTGACAGGATCCTTGGCCTTGTCCTCGTCCTTCTTGCCGGGCAGGGACGGGCTGTGGCCCATGATGATGTTGAGCTTCTCTGCCTCAAAGGCGTCGGAGACCTTCTTGGTCACTTCCTTGTAGGCCAGGTGCGGCAGCAGGTCGGTGATGGTGAAAATCGGTTCGCCCGGCTCCTCGCCGATGCACACGGTGACTTCGGTGCCATCTTTCTTGACCACGGTGCCGTGCAGAGCGAGCTGCATGGCCAGCCAGTGGTACTTGCGGATGCCGCCGTAGTAGTGGGTCTTGGCCAGGGCCAGGTCCGTGTCCTCGTAAAAGGGGCGCTGCTTGAGGTCCAGTCTGGGGCAGTCGGCGTGCGCGCCAAGCAAACGGAATCCCTCGGACAGCGGGCGTTTTCCCTTCCTGGCCAGGAAGCAGGTCTTGTTGCGATTAAACCGTAAGGCCTGCGGCGCCCTGAGGTCGTCCACGAAACCGGCCTTCTCCACCTTGGCGCGGACATAATCCATGACCAGGCGTTCGGTTTTACATTCGCTCAGAAACTCCACGTAGCTCTTGGCCATGGCGTCCATGGCCTTGAGGTCCTTCTTGGAGGTGTAGACCTCCCAGGCGGACTTGGGTTCGTATTCCAGGGTATCCTTCTTGCTCATGTGCTATCCTTTGTTAAGACCGTCCACAGCTTGTTTCAGTGCCGAGGCGGCCAGCTTGAGTTCGGTTGAGGTCAGGGTACGGGCATCCAGCAGGAAGACGTCGTCCTCGATGCGCGCCACCAGCGGCGGATCGGTGTCGAGCAGCGCCTCCCGCAGGTCGTCCGCTGAAATTCCGTTTGCGGCAAAGGTGACCATGGTCCCGGGCAGGTCGTACTCCGGGAACGCGCCACCGCCCACGCGGGACACGCCCTTCTTCAGTCCCACCACGGCCACGTCGCCCAGTTCATCACGAATGGCGTCGGCCAGTCGCCGCGCCTTGGCCTTGAGGGACTCTTTCGACGCAGTGATCATACGCAGGGTCGGCACCTTGCGCCGGGCCTCGTCCATGTCCAGGTAGAGCCTCAGCGTGGCCTCCAGCGCGGCCAGGGTCATCTTGTCGATGCGCATGGCGCGGTTGACCGGGTTCTTCTTGATGCGATCGATGTACTCCTTGCGCCCGACGATGATCCCGGCCTGAGGCCCACCCAGCACCTTGTCGCCGGAGAAGGAGACCACGTCCGCGCCCTGGGCCACAACCTGCTGCACCGTAGGCTCGCCCAGCAACCCCTCGCCCTCAAGGGAATAGAGGGAGCCGGAGCCCAGGTCCTCGATAACCGGCAGGCCGTACTTGTCGCCGAGAGCGCGCATTTCGGCCAGGCCCACCTCCTTTGTGAACCCGACCACGCGGAAATTGGAGGTGTGCACGCGCATGAGCGCCCCGGTCTCGTCGCCGATGGCGTTCTCGTAGTCGTACACGTGGGTCCGGTTGGTGGCGCCCACCTCACGCAGGGTCGCCCCGGACTTGGCCATGACGTCAGGAATGCGGAATGAGCCGCCGATCTCCACAAGCTGACCGCGCGAGACCACCACTTCCTTTCCCTTGGCCAGGGTCTCCAGCATGATGAAGACAGCCGCCGCGTTGTTGTTGACCACAAGAGCGGCCTCGGCCCCGGTGATGTCACAGAGAATCTGCTCCACATGGGAGTAGCGGCTGCCCCGCTTGCCCGTGGCCAGGTCGAACTCGCAGTTGGAGTAGTGCCCGCACGCCTCGGCCACGGCCTCGATGGCGGGCTTGGCCAGCAGCGATCGGCCCAGGTTGGTATGCACCACAACCCCCGTGGCGTTGAGCACCCGGCGGAAGTGAGGCCGCGAGTGGGACCGCACGTAGGCCTTCAACCTCGGCAGCAGCACCTCCAGCGACAGCCCGGTCGGGTCGGTGATCACGCCCGAACGGATTTCCTCGCGACAGAGGTCCAGGAATGCGCTCGCGTGTTGTTTGACCAGGGACCTCGGCAATCCGGCGATGTCGCCGTCGCCGGTCGCCCCTTCCAGAACCTGGTCCATGGACGGCAGATGGCGGTAGAGTGTGCTCATATGTGTCTTGTGTCAGGGGGTTAGAAATTCAGGATACAAGGTATAGAACTCGGCGAGCAAATACAAGGAACCGCAGATCAGGATGGGCCCGTCCACATCCCTGCACCGCTCTATGGCGGCAGCCATGGACGGCGCGGCTTCAGCCCTGTCGCCGATGGAAGCAGCCAGCGCGGAGGCATCCGATGCCCGCTCGTTCTCCATGGCCGGGACCACGATGGGGCCGTTGCCCAGCCCCTTGAGCAGTTCCACCATGGGAGCGGCGTCCTTGTCCGCCAGACAGGCAAAAATCACCGCGCGGGGCTTGATGTCGTCGGCATGCAGGGAGGCGGCCAGCGCCCGCAGGGCGTGACCGTTGTGCGCACCGTCGAGGATCAGGCTGAGACCGTCGGCCTCCACCCGCTGCATGCGGCCCGGCAAAAAGGCGGACATCATACCGAAGCGCTCTGACTGGAGCAGACTCCGCTCTCCCCTGTCCGCCGCTATCCAGCGCCACCCGGCCAGGGCCAGTCTGGCGTTGACGGCCTGGTGCATGCCCTTGACGCCGAGGTTGCCCTCAACCGGATCGGCGAGGTCCACGGCAAACATGAGGCGCGCGCCCTGTGCCTCGGCGCGGTCCTGAAGCGCGACCATGGCCTCGGGCTCCTGCGGTCCGGTCAGGGCCACGCCGCCCCTGCGGATAGCCCCGGCCTTGTCTCTGGCGATATCGGCGAGGGTGGGCCCGAGAATCTTCTCATGATCCATGCCGATGGGCGTGAACAGCGTCAGATAGGGCTCGAACACGTTGGTGGCGTCAAACCTGCCGCCGAGCCCGGCCTCCATGATCGCAAGATCAACGTCCGCCCGCTCGAAGGCAAGCATGGCCAGGCAGGTCTGAAATTCGAAATAGGTGAGCTCCCCGCCGCCCGGCGTATCCAGCACGGCGTTGGCCAGCTCCACCCAGGTCTCGGGCGGCAGCGGCGCCCGGTTTATCTGGATGCGCTCCCGCGGCGTGAGAAAGTGAGGCGAGGTAAACGTGCCCACCTTCCACCCGTGGGTGCGGGCGATGGAACAGAGGAAGGTGACGGTCGAACCCTTGCCGTTGGTGCCGACCACATGCACCACGGGGAATCCGAAAGCGCCGTGCGCCTCCCGGAACCGTTTCATGCGGTCCAGCGTCAGGTCCATGCTGAACAGGCCGAGCCTGTCCATGTAGTCCGAGAGTTCAGAATAATCTTTGAAATGAGTCACGCCAGTTTCTCTATCAGGAACCGGCACGGCGCGAAAGTCCATTATGCGCCTGCGCGCTCAAACACGAATATCCTTGACCAGCCCCCACTCCCTCTATTATGGAGGATAGCCCAGCGCGCCAGTAGCTCAGTTGGATAGAGCATCGGCCTTCTAAGCCGACGGCCGGGGGTTCGAATCCTCCCTGGCGCGCCAGATTTTTCAAGCGGTTACGACAGAAAGTCGTAACCGCTTTATTTTTGATGTCAAAAAAGGAGCCCCCCCCTCTGACACAGCAGGAAACTTTCCGACTCCCACCGCATCGAGAGTTCTCCCATTTTTCACTATAAACCTGCTCGTCCTTAAGCGGCACTCTGAAATCCTTCATAGTCGGGTCGCTATCAGCAACAAGCGCAACCTTCCTAACCCCGACAAAATAAGATATGAACCGATCCGGAGCGACCACGCTTTTCCTGGTGCTGCTTGCCGCCTAGACCGTGGTGGGCTACGGCCGGACAACCGGACATGTGGAGGCCGGGAACCCCATGCAACCAAAGAAGAAAGTCATGAGCAAATTTGACCACGAGAACGGGCAGACCGTGGCCGTAAAAGGGGCCGATATCTACTATGAGACAAAGGGCACCCCTGACGGGGAACCGCTTCTGCTGCTGCACGGCGGGCTCGGCACCATGACGGACCTGAACGTCTTCGCCGACGAACTGCCTGCGTGCTTTCTGCTTATCTCCATCGACTTTCGAGGCCACGGCAAGTCCACCATGGGAGCTGCGCCGCTGACCTACGCCCAACACCAGGAAGACGTTGAAGCGGTTCTGGCGCATCTCGGCGTTGCCGAAACCTCCATCTTCGGTTTCAGCGACGGAGGTATAGTGGGATACCGAATGGCTGCGCAAAGCCCGGTGCGCGTCCGGCGGTTGGTCACCCTGGGTTCCCACTGGAGACTGCAGCCTGACGATCCGGCTCTGCCCCTCCTGAGTGGCCTGACCCCCGAAAAATGGAAAAGTATTTTCCCCGATTCCGTGGAGAGCTATGAGAAGACCAACCCCCAGCCGGATTTCGATGCGCTGGTGAAAGCAGTCGTGGCCTTGTGGACGGACCTGACGCCAACGGGATACCCGAACGAGAGCATCCGCAGCATCCAGGCCCCGGTGCTGATTGCACGCGGCGACAACGATCATCTTTTCTCGCTTGAAGAGGCTGTTGAATTACACGGCCGGATAGAAGGCTCAGGCCTCCTCAACATCCCGTATGCCGGACACGCGGCTTACGAGGACTCGCCGAAAGTATTCATAAACGCCGTCAACGCCTTCCTGGAGAAAGACCTCCCGACACAATAGATCGCTCCGGGATGGCAGGATCAGACGCATTGCCGCGATTTCGCCCCCCCCGCGCACACCCCGTATGCGGAACAAAGCCACAATCCAGCTTACCCTCAGGCTCTTGGAACAACCTCCAAGAGCCTTTTTCATACTGGCAAAGGATCAGTCCTCCGCCTCCCCGGTCAATGCACCTAGCCAAAAAAACGGAACTGGTGCTGGACAAATGCGCCACTTTGGGTACGATTCAATATAAATCAGCCAGATAGTACGGGATGGGCTATTCCCGACGATGGCAAAACGACCCGCACGGGGTCGGCTTCAGCAGGAGAGCAAGACAAATCATGTCAACGTTCATCCCCATAGGCATTCTCCACTCCCAAAGCGGCCCCATGGCCATCGAGGAACAGCCGTTGGTCGACGCGGCGCTTCTGGCCGTGGATACCATCAATGACCGGGGAGGAGTCCTGGGCCGTGAAGTCCGTCCCGTCATCGCCGATGGGGCTTCGGATGACGCCACCTTCGCCACGGAAGCGCAGAAGCTCATCCGGGACCACGGTGTCTGCGCCCTGTTCGGCTGCTGGACTTCCTCCTCGCGCAAGGCGGTCCTGCCGGTGGTCGAACGGGAGGACTCACTGCTCTGGTATCCCGTCCAGTACGAAGGCCTGGAACAGTCCAGAAACATCGTCTACACGGGCAGTTGCATGAATCAGCAGATCGCCCCGGCGGTGGAATGGGCTCTCTCCATGGGCAGGCGACGCATAGCTTTCGTGGGCTCGGACTACGTTTTTCCCCGCACGGCCAACAAGCTTGTGGCCTCCATGTTGGCCGCGACGGATGCGCGCCTTGTATACGAGAGCTATCACCCGCTGACATGCCGGGATTTCACTTCAATCCTCCCCTCCCTGAGAGCAAGCAGGCCGGACCTGATCATCAACACCATAAACGGCATCGGAAACATCTCCCTGCTTGAGCAGCTACAGTCGGTTCCGGAGCTTGCCAAACCGGACCTCGTCTGCTCCCTGAGTTGCACCGAGAATCTCTTCTCAAGGCTTTCGAAAGGAGCAGAGGGACAACTGGCCTGCTGGGGCTATTTCGCATCCGCAGATTCCCGAACCGACATGGACTTTGTCTCGCGGTTCAGGAGCGAGAAAGACCAGATCCCATCCGATCCCACCGCAACCGCGTACAGCCAGATACTGCTCTGGGCATCCATAGCAAGCCGCATAGAATCGATAGTCCCGGCTGACGTCCGAGCCAATCTTGCCGGAAGCGCGGTGGAGAGCCCCCTGGGGCGGCTGGAAATCCAGGACAACCAGCATGTTCTTCGCAGCGCTTTGATCGGACGAAATAACGGACAAGGCCAATTCGACATCCTGTGGCAAAGCGACGGTCCGATCCCCCCGCTGCCGTGGTTTGGCGTTACCGAGACCGAATTGCCATATAAAGAATTGATATTTCAGGTCCTGAGCGATCTACCCGAAGACATAACCATACAGGCCCGCCTCGAATCCGAGATAGCAACCCGCCAGGAGATGGCGGTAGCCATGGCCAAGAACCAAAGCAGGCTTGAAGAAACGGAAAAGATAGCCAGGATCGGAGCATTCGAGAGGAACCTGAAGACCGGCGAGGGATACTGGTCCGACATGCTGTTCCAGTTGCTCGGTCATGCTCCGGGAGCATTCATCCCCAGCCTGGAAGCCCTAGAGAGTCATTTTGTCGAAGAAGATCGGGCGGACTTCCATCAGACGTTTTACGCATCCCTGATTGATGGCAAGGGGCTGGACCACCAATGGCGCATCCAACGAGCGGACGGAGCGATCCGATACGTTCAGATACACTCCGCAATCCTGCGGGACAACGAGGGCAACATCGACAGGTACCATGGGACCGTCATGGACATTACCGAACGGGCCCTTGCGGAGGAAGCCCTCAGGCTCAGCGAGCGGGAAATGCGTCTCCTCGCCGAGACCGACGGTTTGACCGGCATCTTCAACCGCCGGAAGTTCCTGGAGCTGACCACAAGGGAAATAGAGCGGTCAAAACGCTACCCCTCTCCCTTCACCCTCATCATGTTCGATGTGGACCGGTTCAAGGCGATCAACGACACATACGGGCACAATGTGGGCGACTTGGTTCTCCAGAACATCGTGGAATGCACCAGACAGTTGATCCGCGACGTGGACATTCTGGGCAGAATAGGTGGGGAGGAATTCGCCCTTGCTCTGCCCCAAACTGACCTGGACGGAGCGGGGGTCCTGGCGGAACGTATTCGCAGTGCGGTGGAAGAGTGTGAAACGATCACCCATGATACCAAGCTGTCCTGCACCATCAGTCTGGGGGTAGCCGAACTGAAGGGATGCGCCGAAGACGTCGACAGCATCCTCAAGGCCGCCGATCTCGCGCTCTACCGCGCCAAGAACACGGGACGCAACCGTGTGGAATTCATGGTCGGCTCAGACCTTGATGTCGCGTGTACGCTTGACCCAGCCACCTGAACAAACGATGACTCGGGCCCGGTTCAAACCAGGCCGTGAGCGGAGGCAAACCTGGCGAGACCTACAGTGGACTTGCAGCCGAGTTTGCCGAGCAGATGGCGGCGGTGGGTGTCCACCGTATGCTTGCTGATGAACAGGTCCTCGGCTATCTGCCGACTGGTTTTGCCCAGGGAAAGGTTGCGGAGCACCTCTATTTCCCTCGCCGTAACGGTGTCGAACACCTGGTCCTCCTGACTGAAGACCTTGAAATCAAGCACCCTGGCAACGCCGGACCTCATGACATGCTTGCCGATGAAGCAGACGGGAAAATATTTTCCGTAGTCAATAATACTGACATTGGCCAGCAACAGCGAAGGAAGCCCTGCGTCGTCCAGCTCCAGCACATAGACCCTCTCAAGCAGGTTTCGGTACTCGCCGGAGAAATGTCGAAGCCGGTAGTTGTACTGCGCGTACACCCGCCTGCGCTCCTCTCGCGGTGTGGCATGGAGGATTCTGTCGAAGGCCGGATACACGTGCCGCAGGATGACCCACATGTCATCCGGATGAAACCGCTCGAACGCGAAATCAACTCCCATCTCCAGGGAAGCCTCGTTGCTGAACCCCGTGGTCGGAGCCTGAAGCTTGCCAAGGAACCAGATTTTCTTCTTCCCGATCTCATGCAGATAATAAAAGGATGCGGCTTCAGGGACCATGGAATCGAAGCGCTTGTATCGCTCCACATAGTCCAGAATGGCCTCTTCCGGAACTGAACCGGTCCTGAAGGCGGCATCATACGCACCGAGGAAATCGCTCACATCGCCCTCCCCGATCAGGTTTGCCTCGAAATACTCATTTGAGAGTATGGACCTCTCCCATTATTTTACACGATCATCATAACACAAGACAGTGTCAAGCGACCCGGGAGAGTTATAACATGTTGATCGCAACCCATTTGATCAACTGACTTTCATTCGATCAACCCTGCCCGGAGATGGAGACGGTTCCGGACTCACACGCACGCACACCCCGCAGGCATTGCGTCGGCGGAAAACGCCGAAGCAATTCACCTCCGGTCGCAATGGGAGAGAGCGGCGGGAGGAAGAGGAAACCCTTTAACAAAGGAGTGCGGTATGGAACGGAGGATGCGCCCGAGAATAAGCCCGGTGGAAAGGGTCTTGGCAATCCTGGAAGGACAAAGCGCCCCTGAAGAGGTGGTCGACTTTTCCGCCTCGGGGATCAGGGTGACCAACGGAAACCGCCTGCCGCCGGGGAGACGGCTATGGGTGGACCTGATCATCAACGAGGAATTATGCGCCTGCGGTATTCCCGGCACGGTCCGCTGGGCGCGCGGCACCACAGCGGGCATCGACCTGAAGCACGCAGACGAACTCCAGATGCAATGCTGCCGGAACATGGAAACTCGCCTCATGTGCAGATGACGATTCATTCCGGGGAGAGCGGGCGGTAGCCCCCTGTAGCCTAATCCGATCCGAATCCGCCCGCCTCAGCCCAGCCCTGGCGACCAAATGAAACGGGCCGTAGAACAGCAATGTCCACGGCCCGATTGTTTTGCAATTCGGAAAAGACGCTACTTGATGGCAGCGGCTCCGGCCATGGCAACGCTCTCGTCCTCGTCCACGCTGCCGCCGCTCACGCCGATGGCGCCGATGATGACGTTGTTGGCATCAACCAGAAGAACGCCGCCGGCAAAAAGGATCAGGCCGTCGTTGCTGGCTTCGATGCCGTAGAGGGGCTGGCCGACCTGGGAAACGGAACCAAGGGTGCGGGTCGACATGTTGAAGTAGCGGGCGGTCACGGCCTTCTTGATGGAAATATCAATGCTTCCGATAAAGGCGTCTTCCTGGCGGTAGAAGGCCTTGAGGTTGCCGCCGGCATCGACGATGGCGATATTCATGGGCACCTTGATGGCCTCGGCCTTCTTGAGCGCGGCAGCCAGGATCTTCTGCGCCTGCGCAAGCGTGATGTCGCCGGACAAGGTCTTGACGGGATCGGCGGCCAGGGCGGGCGCACAGCACAGGAGCATCAAGGAAAGGGCCAGAGTGGTGGTCAGCATCAGTTTTTTCATAAATCAGTCCTTCGTTGGTTGCGGTCCAAACAATCCCGCTAGGGGAGCCTGTAACAAGTGAGCGGGTCTACGCATTGGCCAACCAGAAGGAGTACTCCGGGGAGCCGAAAATGGCAGAAAAGGCAGGGAATCCTGCTCCGCGGGGAGCGAAGCTACTCTCGGACAAGAGCAAATGCAACATAAAAGCCTAGATTTCAAAGAAATAATACAATTCTGTAACTACAAAAAAGTAAGTTAACCTCCCAACGGCCGGAAAGAGAGTCCCGGTCAGCTACTCCTATCTCCTCTCAACGTGGCGGCAAGAATAAAAAAAGGGGCGGGATCATGGATCCCGCCCCTTGGTGTGTTCAGGTGCAGATGTTAGAAGCGTTCGAACTCGCCCGGATCGTCATCCATGCCTTCCATGGACAACCCCTTGGGGGCAGCCTTGGGCTTGCCCTGAGGAATGGCGGCCACGGGCTGCCTCTTCACGACCTTCGGGGAGGAATGGTAGGAACGCCCGTCGTCCACATGGAAGAAGGCCATGACCTGCTGCAGGTGCTGTCCCTGCGCTGCAAGTTCTTCGGTGGTGGAGGCCATCTCCTCGGAGGCGGAAGCGTTCTGCTGAATGACCGTGTCGAGCTGTGCGATGGCCTGGTTGATCTGGTTGGCGCCGGAGTTCTGCTCGTTGCTGGCGGCCGTGATCTCCTGGACCAGGGACGCGGTCTTTTCGATGTCAGGCACCAACAGCTTGAGCATCTCGCCCGCCTTCTCGGCGACTTCCACGCTGCTGCTGGACAGTTCGCTGATCTCGGCTGCGGCTTCGCCACTGCGCTCGGCCAGCTTGCGGACCTCGGCGGCCACGACGGCAAATCCCTTGCCGTGCTCGCCTGCCCGGGCAGCCTCAATGGCCGCGTTCAGGGCCAGCAGGTTGGTCTGCCTGGCGATTTCCTCGACGATGGAGATCTTCTCAGCGATGCTGCGCATGGACCCCACGGTCTTTTCCACGGCTTCACCGCTGACCTTGGCGTCTTCTGCGGCCTTGTTGGCCAACGCGTCCGTCTCCTGCGCATTCTGGGCATTCTGCGAGATGTTCGCGGCCATCTCCTCCATGGACGAGGTAACTTCCTCAATGGATGCAGCCTGTTCGGTGGCACCCTGGGAAACCGCCTGGGAAGAGGAGGACAACTCCACGCTGCCCGAGGCCACATTTTCGGAAGCGGACTTGACTTCGACGACGACGCCCTTGAGCTTCTCGGCCATCTCCTTCAACGTATTGGAGAGGATGCCGATTTCGTCCTTTTGATGCACGTCGATCTCGTTGTTCACGAAATCGCCGCCGGCGATCTTTTCAGTGAAGGCCACGGCCACGCGAATCGGGGCCACGATGCTGTTGGCCAGGAACCAGAGCACGATACAGGCGATGACAGCGATAACCGCGCCTGCGGAGATGCCGATGATGCTGTTACGCTGGGAATTATCAGCCATGACCTCTGTCAGGTGGTTGGCATCCGCAAAGACCACGGCACGCTGAACCTCGATCTGGAGAGCCCAGGGAGTACCGGTCCGTCCCAAGCGAAGCGGGGCGCCCACCTCAACATGCTCATCCTCGGGGGACATGTTGGCATAGGCCTTGCCGCCTTGAATGTTGTTTACCACGGACTGCCAATCTCCCTGGAATACGTCCTTGAGGGGCTTGCCCACGGCGCTGGGGTTGGCGCTGTCCGCGACCACGATACCCAGATAACTGATGACCCGGACAACGGCCTCGCCGCTATACAGGGACTTGGCGATGTCCTCGCTCAGCTTCTGCACGAAGGTCAGGCGAAGGTCGGTACCGCCGATACCCAGGAACTTGCCGTTTTCCTCGATGGGAACGGACATGGTCGTGAGCATTTCCTGCTTGCCCTGGACGATGTAGGGGAACGGATCGAGAATATTTTCCTTTCTGCGCTGGCGGGGGAACAGATACCAGCCACCCTTGGTCACGCCGTTGGGATGCAGCGAAGCGTCCTCGTAGCCGACCAGCGGCTGACGGGCGATCCGTCCGCTCTCATCGCGGTTCCAGTAGGGAACGAAGCGGCCGGAATCGTCATGACCGGTGGCCTTGTCCCCGGCGTACTGGGCGTCCTTGCCGTCGAGGGCATCGGGCTCCCATGCACTGTATGTACCGAGAAATTCGGGGTTGTCTTTCAGGACCGTCAGCAGGATGTCGTTAAACATCTCGCGCAGATTGAAGGATGATGCCTCGGGCCGTTCACGGATGGCCTTGAAGGCATCGGCAATGGTACGGGCAGTAACCAGATTGATGTTGATCTTGTCCGCCAAGGAATTTGCTTCGCGCTCTGCGGTTGCAAGCAACCCCTGTCTGGTCTGGTTTTCGATAAGCGCGTTGACTTTTTCCGTGACAAACTGCTCGGATTGCGACTGGGAGAACATCTGCACCGCAACCAGGACAATGACGGTTGCGAGAAGACATGTCCCCGACATGAAGACAATCTTGGTCTTGATCGACTTGAATTGCATACTTACACCTGCTGTTAAGGAACACGACACGATCGGCTGATGCGCCGTACCCACCCGACGCCGCCTCTCTTGACTATTGATTTACAGAATCCAACTTGCTTGCTCTATTATAATTTTCATAAACGTAACATGCTATTCCACGATACCGTCTTGAAAACAACAGCGCCGGCAAGAAGTTGGATTCCCCTCCGGTAAATCTCCAATCGGCTGAATACACAGCCGTTCCCCTCCTCCCTCTCGCCGGGGCACGAGACCTCTGCCTCTAGGACACCCTCTCCGACAACGCGGTGCCGAACCCCGATCAAGACCAGCACAATAGGCAAAGCTCTCGGTTTTGAATAGACATTTTCAACACTATCCAATAGATGCCTTTAATACGTTTAAACATATGCACCCCATTGCCACGGAGGGAATCATGACGGACTCGGCACACCGCGAGATGTGGGAAAAGCTCAACCTGGACCTGGAAGCTCACGATGGGCTCCTGGCAGTCCTGGGCCAATTTTACGGAGACATCTACCTGTCCCAGGACAATCGGCTGAAGGGAGCGGAGTATCTCGACTTCGTCCTGTCCGAGGTGCACGGCCTCCGGATCAAGGAAATACAGGATGCCAGGGACGCGGGACGCAAGGTCATCGGCTCCTTCTGCGTCTTCGTGCCTGAAGAGATCACCCTTGCCGCCGACGCTGTCCATGTAGGCCTGTGTGCCGGGGCCGAGGCCGGGACCGATCTGGCGGAACAGATGGTGCCGCGCAACACCTGCGCCCTGATCAAATCTTTCATCGGCTTCAAGCTTGCCAGGCTCTGTCCCTTCATCGAGTCCAGCGACATGATCGTGGGCGAGACAACCTGCGACGGCAAGAAGAAGGCCTACGAAGCCTTCAACGAGATCGCACCTACCTATGTAATGGAAGTGCCCCAGACCAAGACTCAGGCCGCACGGGAACTCTGGAAATCCGAAGTGCTCCGCTATCTCGCCGAAGTGGAAAAGCTCACCGGCAAGACCATCACGGCCGAGAAACTGAAAGAGGGCATCCGCATCGCCAACGGCAAGCGCCGAGCCCTGCAACGGCTCACCGCCCTCCGCGCCGCAGACCCCGCGCCTATTTCGGGCAGGGACGCCCTGCTCATCAACCAGATCAGCTTCTATGACGATCCGGTGCGCTTCACCGCCAAGATCAACGAGCTGTGCGACGAACTGGAGAGCCGCATCGCGGACGGTAAGGGCGTGGCCCCTGCCGGCACTCCCCGCCTGATGCTCTCCGGCTGTCCTATGGCCGTGCCCAACTGGAAGCTGCCCTACGTGGTCGAAGGTGCCGGCGCGGTCATCGTGGGCGAGGAGTCCTGCATCGGCACCCGCAACAGCCGCGACCTGGTGGATGAATCCGGGGAGACCCTGGAGGAGATGATCGACGCCATCACGGACCGCTACATGAAGATCGACTGCGCCTGCTTCACGCCCAACGACGAGCGGTTGGACAACGTCACCGCCCTGGCCAAGGACGTGAAGGCGGACGGCGTCATCCACTACAGCCTGCTCTTCTGCCAGCCCTACTCCCACGAGGCTCTCAAGGTGGACAAGGCCCTCCAGGCCGAGGGCGTGCCCATGCTCTCCATCGAGACGGACTATTCCATGGAGGACGTGGAGCAGCTCAAGACCCGCGTTGAGGCATTCGTGGAGACCCTTGCATGATCATAGGGCTCGACATCGGCTCCCGCTCCATAGAGATGATATGCATGGAGGACGGGGAAACCGTTCGGGCCGAGCGCGTGCCCACCACGTTTGATCCGTTGGCGCAGTGCGCAAAATTACTGAACGGGTTGCGGCCGTCACGCCTGGTCGGGACGGGATACGGCCGCAACCTTGTTCAGCGTATGGAGCTCGGCTGCGAGCTCCACGCCATAACGGAGATCAAGGCACACGCCCTGGGCGCGGCCAGCCTTTTTCCCGAGACGGCCACCATCCTCGACATTGGCGGCCAGGATACCAAGGCCATCTCCCTGTCGAACGGCAAGGTGATGAAATTCGAAATGAACGACCGTTGCGCAGCCGGTACCGGCAAATTCCTGGAATACACGGCCGGGGTCTTTCAAATCCCCATTGAGGAATTCGGCGCGTACGCCCTCAAGGGGAGCAATCCGCCCGAGATCAGCTCCGTATGCACGGTTTTCGCCGAGACCGAAGCGACCTCGCTCATGGCGCGGGGCGAAAAGCCCGAGAGCATCGCCCTGGGGCTGCACAAGGCGATCATCAGACGCACGACCAACATGCTCGGCAGGGTCGGATTGCGACTTCCCCTGGTCTTCACCGGGGGTGTGGCGCACAATCCGTGCATCCGCCGTCTCCTGGCCGAAGCCACCGGAGCCGAAGAGGGCACAGGACTGCTCATCCCGGAAGAGCCCGACATGGCCGGAGCCCTGGGAGCCGCGCTCCACGGCATGGCTTCCTGATCCTCCCGGAGCGCCACCCGCTACCTATCCCGCACTGGCTGGAACGGAAGACATCGGCAACACGCCGAAAGCACAGCCGTGCCGGAGCGCATCTCCCCCGATACCACAGCCAGCTACAATTCCATCCTGGAAGACGCAAAGGCAAGCAACCCAGCACGCCTTAATCGCCGGAGCCGCCATTTGCCTTGATGGCTCCCAGTTCCCTGCGGAGATCCCCCGCGTCAACGGGCTTGCTCAGATAACCATCCATGCCGGCGGCAAGGAACTTCTCCCTGTCCCCGGCCATGGCGTGGGCGGTCAGGGCGATGACGGGAATGAGACGGTTGTCATCCCCGGCCTCCCCCTTTCGGATGGCGGCCGTGGAGTCGATGCCGTCCATGACCGGCATCTGGACGTCCATGAGCACCAGGTCGAACCGGTCGCCACGCAGGGCCTCGAGGACCGCCTCGCCATTTTCCACCGAATGGACCTTGGCGCCGGCCTTTTCCAGCAACCTGGACGTGGCCAACCTGTTGATCCGCTCGTCCTCGGCCAGGAGAATTCGCAGCCCTTCCAGGGCGTCCTCAGGCAGAATCTCCACCTGCGAGAACTCGTCCAGTGTTCCGCCCTCGGGAGGGACAAGGTCGAACATAAGATAGAAATAGATGGCGGTGCCCCTACCCATGGTGCTGTCCACGGCAAGGCCGCCGCCCATGATGTCCACGAGACGGCGGGTAATTGCCAGCCCCAGTCCCGCACCCTGCTGGTCGCGGCGGTAACCCTCTTCCACCTGCATGAAGGGCTGGAACAGTGTTTCGACCTTTTCCTCCGGAATGCCGATCCCGGTATCCTGCACCAAAAACAGGACCTTGCATTTGTTCTCTTCCCTGACGGGCAGCAGGGACGCTTCCACAGTCACACTGCCCTTCTCGGTAAATTTCAATGCGTTTCCAACCAGGTTGCCCAGGACCTGCTGAACGCGAACCTCGTCGCCGTAGAGCATCTGAGGAATGGCCGGATCCACGTCGTAGACCATCTCCACCCCGGACTGGCTGATGACGGATCGGAACATGTCCCTGATCTGACGAAGGGTTCTGGAAAGCTGCATGGGACCGACGTGAAGGCGCAGGGTTCCGGCTTCAACGCGGGAGATATCCAGAATGTCCGAGATAAGCCGGTTCAACCGCTTGGACGAGGCGATGGCGTTCCCTGCATAGTCCCGCTGTTCCGTATCCAGCTTGGTGGTAAAGAGCAGTTGGAGCATGCCGAGCACGCCGTTGAGCGGCGTTCGGATCTCGTGACTCATGTTGGCGAGGAACCGGGACTTGGCACGATTGGAGGCGATGGCCGTCTCCTTGGCGCTGGCCAGTTCAGCCTCTCCCAGCAACCGCTCCGTGATGTCGAGAACAACGGAGATGATCCGCTTCTTGCCGTGCAGCATGAAGGGTCCTGTATAGACCTCGACGTCGCGCAACCTGCCGTCAGCCAGCCTGTGCCTGGACTGAAAACTCCTGAGGTTGTCCGCAGAAACACCATTCAACCTCTTTCTGACGGTCGAGTCGGTCACCTTATTGAGTTCGTAAACCGTGGTCGTCAGCAACGTTTTCCGGTCGTACCCATAAAAGCCCTCAGCGGCCTTGTTTACGTCCAGCAATGAGCCTGTCTCGGGATCGACCACAAGCATGACTACCTGATTGTCCTCGAAAAAGGCGCGGTATTGTTCCTCGCTCTGGCGCAATTGATGCGTTTGTTTGCTCAGGGCGCTGCGCAGGGACATGGTCCAGCACCAGGCAGCTGCCAGGAGGATGGCGCCCACGCCAACAAGCCCCATGAACCAGTAATAGACTTCCACCGGGACAACAGGCGGGCTGCCGCCCACCCATCTTTCGAACAACTCCTGCCTTTTTTCTATCGGGATGCGATCAACGGCCTTGTCCAGGATGGAGAAGAGCATCTGGTCATGCTTGGAGGTGGCCACGGACAACCGGTTCACGTAACCGCTGTCGCCGGCGATCTTCAGGTTGGTCAGCCCCTGGGAGTGGATCAGGTAGGAGCCATACATCTGATTGATGATCATGGCGTCATACAACCCGGTGGACACGCCCCGCAGCCCTTCCAGATTATCAACCACGCCCGATGGAACTATGGCCGGGTAGTGTTGGGCAAGATAGTCGTTGACGGCGTATCCGGCCACCGTGCAGACCCGGTATCCATACAGGTCCTCCATGGTCCGGATTGACGAGGATTGCCGAGTGACGATTACGTAGGGAATCTTGATGAAAGAGTTGGTGAAGGAAAGGGATCTGGCCCTGTCGGCCGTGCTCGCGATGCCCACGATCAGGAAGTTCCTGCCAATTTGGGCATACTTCATTACTTCCTGCCAAGTGGGCAAGTCCCTATGGACAAACGTGACGCCGAGAACGGACTCCAGTTCACTGTGGTAGTCGACGAGCAACCCCACATATTCGCCCGATTCGTCGTGGAAGGCGTTGGGCGGCGCTTCGTATCCGAAAAGCACCTCAACGTCAGCCGCATGGTCAAGCAACCATTGACGCTCTTCGAGGGAAAGGAAATCCTCATCCCCTTCACCCCCTTGCCCGTATGCTCCCACCGCAAAAAGGAACAGAACGGCCAAGGCCATAAATAGCAAAATTCGTTTCATCGCGGCCGCCGGTATCACCGGTCAATCGTTGCATGTTGCGCCCAAAGGCGATCCGCCCAACATTTCACACTATTCCCGACAATAGACTGAATGGGAGACATTGCCAATCGTGTTATAAATTTTTCCGCTCTTTTCATTCCCACCCCGAACCCCTCGATTTTCCGGTTTATCCCGGATTCCGACGGTGCTATGAAAATTCCGGCCCGATCCGTGCCGGGGAATACGTTCCCGAAACGCTCGAATCCAGGCGAAACGCCTACGGAGTAAAAATCAATGCATGAAAACTATATCATCACCAACGTCAATGGTATCGCCATGGACGACGCGGACACCCGTTTCAGCGCCCTGGCAGTGGAAAACGGACGCATCACCCTGGTCGGCAGTGCGGACGACGTCGCCCCCCTCATCCGGGACGGGCATCCGGTCCTCTCCCTGGACGGCAAGACCATGCTGCCCGGGTTCATGGACACCCATCAGCACCTCGGCCTGACCGGCCAGGTCCTCAACGGGCTGAACTTCCTGGGAGACGACTCTCTGGACACCGTCTATGCCCGCCTCACCGAAGCCGCGAAAGAAGCGCCCGACGACCGTTGGGTCCTCGGCTATTCACTCAACGAGTACAACGTACGCGAAGGCAGGCTCCCCCTGAAGGAAGACCTGGACGCGGCCTGCCCCAACCGGCCGGTCATGGTCGTCCACACCTCATGGCACCTGTGCGCCCTCAACTCCAGAGCGCTGGAGATCCTCGACCTCCCGCGCGGCCTGCCGGGCCTTGACGTGGGGGCTGACGGCATGCCCACCGGGCTGGTGCGCGATCCCGGTTCCCTCACTCACGTGTTCCCGGCGGTCAGCTCCCTCACCCCGGCAGAGGCCAAGCTGGCCAGCTTCCGCGCAGCCTGCGAGGCGGCTCTGAGACAGGGCATCACCACCCTGCACTGCCTGGAGGGCGGCGAGTTCGGCCCGGGCGACACCCGGCTGGTGGTGGAGAACCGTGACAAGCTGCCCCTGAACACCGTGATCTGGAACCAGGTCATGGACATCGAGGAAACCGTGAACCTCGGCCTGAAACGCATCGGCGGCTGCATCTGCGCGGACGGAGCCATCGACGCCCGCACCGCCGCCGTGTTCGAGCCCTACCTCGACCAGCCCGACAACCGGGGCACCCTCAACTTTTCCCAACAACAGATGGACGACTTCATCCTGGCCGCACACAAGGCCGGGTTGCAGACCGCCATCCACTGCGAGACCGACCGGGCCATCGAACAGGTTCTCCTGGCCATGGAGCGCGCCATCGCGGCGCACCCGCGCAAGGACCACCGCCACCGCATCGAGCACTGCGAAATCCCCACCCCCGGCCAGCTCGATCGCATGGCCGAGGCGGGCATCATCGCCTCCATGCAGCCCGCGTTCTTTCCCTTCTTAGTAGATATGGACGACTACGAACTGCGCTTCGGCAAGGACCGGCTGCGCTGGATTCATCCCTACCGGACCATGCTGGACAAGGGCATCGTCATGTGCGGCGGTTCCGATTGTCCCATCACGCCCCACACCCCGCTGGTAGGCATCCAGGCCGCCGTGCTTCACCCCATCAAAGAGGAACGGCTCACGCCCCTGGAGGCCATCCGCATGTTCACCTCGGATGCGGCGTATAGCGGTTTCGAAGAGCATGAACGCGGCAGCATCGAGCCGGGAAAAGTCGCGGACCTAGTCGTTCTGGACGACGATCCGACAACCGTGGCCCCCGAGAAAATAGGCTCCATACACGTGGATCGAGTCATCGTGGCGGGCAGGACAGTCGAGCGATAAATTGCCAATCCGCCGTTGTTCCTGGCCCGGGCATCGCCTACACTGCTGGCACAGGGCTTGCTGACAAGGCAATATACCCCTTTGAGGGCAGGGATTAAGGCACATTTTTGTAGGAAACTCCAAAATTGTCCCCTTACGTGCGACAAAAAGGAAATACATGAAAACTCTCGACCAACTTATGGCCTCGGTCCAGGCTTCCGGCCAACAGGACAACCCGGACCCTGGCGAACTCGATCTGCTCCTCTACTCTCCCTGTCCGGTCAAGCTGGCGGTCAAGGCGCAACTGGACGAGGTGAGCCGCGAATACGAAGAGGCGGGTGACCCGATTAACATCCACATCCCCATGGGATGCACCTCGGTTGACCCCTACGACCCCCTGCACCTGGAGACCGACCCGGACAAACTTCCGGGCATCATCGCCTCCATCGGCTTCGGCGACTTCTTCCGCAAGGGCTTTTCCGAACGCTTCGTCAACACCGGCGTGTTCGAAGCCGTGTTGCCCGAGAAGGTTCACCCCCTGCATGAAGAGGCCGGCATCGTGGACCCGGAGGGACGCTATACGATCTACGCCCTGACCCCGTACATTTTCCTGGTGGACACGGCCCGACTCGGCGACACTCCGCCGCCTCGACGCTGGGAGGACCTGCTGCACCCGCGCTACCGAGGGCAGATCAACATGTGCGGCGACGGCGACGACATGGCAGACGCGGCCCTCATGTCTATATATAAAGAGTTCGGCATGGAGGGGATCGAAAAACTCGCGGCCAACGCCCACGGCCTGATGCACTCCTCGCGCATGGGCAAATCCGGCGGCTCGGCCAAGGGCGGCGGCATCTACATCATCCCATATTTCTTTGCCGAGACCTCGCAGCAGCCAGAGCATATGCAGGTCATCTGGCCCGAGGACGGCACCGCGGCCAGCCCCATCTATTTCCTGGCCAAACGCGACGCCCGGCCAAGGCTGGACAAACTCCTCGACTTCTTCACCCGGGGATTCGGCGAGATCGAAAGCGCCCGCTGGTTCCTGCCCCTCGGCGGCCCGCTCCCGGACAACCTGCCGCCCGAAGCCCGCATCAAATGGGTTGGCTGGGACTTCATCCGGGACAACGACATCACCGCCGTGCGCGACCTGCTCAACGACACCTTCCGACGTCTGGTCAAGGAGACGCCGTGCGCCTCGTGACCGTCGCCGGACCGCCCTCCTGCGGCAAGACATCGCTGTTGACCAAGGCCTGCGCCGAACTCATGCACCAGGGCGTGTCCTGCGCCGTGGTCAAGTTCGACTGCCTCCAGACCCGCGATCACGACACCTACACGGACGCGGGCATCCCGGCCACCGCAGTGCTCTCGGGCGGTCTCTGCCCGGACCACTTCTTCGCCACCAACCTGGAGGAAGCCTTCGACTGGGCCGAATCCACCGGGGCGGAATGCTGCATTATTGAAACCGCGGGGCTGTGCAACCGCTGCTCGCCGCACCTTCGCGGCGCGTTGGCCCTGTGCGTCATCGACAACCTTATGGGCATCGAGGCTCCCAAGAAGATCGGCCCCATGCTCAAGCTGGCCGACCTGGTCCTGGTGACCAAGGGCGACCTCGTCTCCCAGGCCGAACGCGAAGTGTACCGGCACCGCATCCGGCAGATGAACGCCAAGGCCGTCATCCGGCACATCAACGGCCTGACCGGCCAGGGGTGCCGCGACCTAGCGACCATCCTGGGCATGGCCCCGGACATCAAGTCGGTCACGGAGATGCGGCTGCGCTTCGCCATGCCCGCCGCGGTCTGCTCCTATTGCCTGAGCGAGACCCGCATCGGTAGCCGCTACCAGAAGGGCAACGTGAAAAAGGCCGCGTTCGGAGGTGGAAAATGAGCGGAGATTTTCTGACCCTGCAAAGCCTGACCGTCACCGCCGGTTGCGACAAGGACGGCCGGAACGAGACCATGGACGTGGCCTTCGCACCCGGAGAGATAACCGCCCTGCTCGGCCCCACGGGATCGGGCAAGAGCCGCTTCCTCTACGACATCGAGTCCCTGGCCGACCGCGACACGCCGTCCCGCCGAACCGTACTCCTGGACGGGGAAAAGCCCGACCCGGACCGTCGCTTCGAACTCCAGGGCAGGCTGGTTGCCCAGCTGACCCAGAACATGAACTTCGTTCTGGACATGGGCGTGCGCGACTTCATCCGCACCCACGCCGAGAGCCGAGAGGCGGAAGACCCCGAGGCCACGGCGGACGAGGTGATCAATGCGGCCAATGCCCTGGCCGGCGAGCCCTTTGACCTGGACACCCAGCTCACCCAGCTCTCGGGCGGCCAGTCCCGTGCGCTGATGATCGCGGACGCGGCCCTGCTCAGTTGGTCGCCCATCCTGCTCATCGACGAGATCGAGAACGCGGGCGTGGACAAGTCCCGCGCCATGGACCTGCTGCTCAAGAGCGACAAGATAGTGGTCATCGCCACCCATGATCCCGTGCTCGCTCTGTCCGCCGACCGGCGGCTGGTGTTCGAAAACGGCGCGGTAGGCAAGATACTGCCCCGCTCGGGCGCCGAGGAACGCATCCTGGCCCGGTTGGAAGACGCGGAAGCGGAATTCTCCCGCATCCGATCGCATCTTCGGCGAGGCCTCCCCCTGGAATAACCAGGCATCCGCCCGCCTCCAGGGCAGAAAAAACCATAAAAATCAAGCCGAACAACAATTATGTTGTTCGGCTTTATTGCGTTTTTGTCACAATATGTATTATACCATAATAAAAAACGCATGAATAGTTGATCAACGGTTGACTGCGAATCTTATTCTGACATAGATAGACCATCTTAATCTTAACTATGCATAAAATGCATACGAAAACACCTCTAGGAGTAAGAAATGCAACTGAGCGCACGCAACCTGGTTCCCGGCAAAGTCAAGGAACTCACTGTCGGTCTGGTCAACGCCGAAGTGGTTATCGAAATCGCCCCCGGCGTGGAAGTCGTTTCCGTGATCACCAAGAATTCCGTGGAACGCATGGACATCAAGGTCGGTGACGAGGTCAAGGCCATGGTCAAGGCCACCAGCGTCATGATCGCCAAATAGCGCCGATTCGGCACAAGTGACAAATCGTGAGCGGACGCCCCATCGGGCGTCCGCTCACTCCTTTTGAAAGCCCGGCCAAGCCGCGGGATGGATAAAGGAGACCTCTTCCGACCACGCCTGCAAGGTCCGGCTTTTGCATGCGAATCAGGCAAAGGAGAACGCATGCGATACATTTACAACCAGTCCACCGACCCGGCCTTCAATCTGGCCGCAGAAGAATATTTGTTGACCCGAACCGAGCCCGAGGTGTTTATGCTCTGGCGCAACGCACCGGCCGTCATCGTCGGCCGGAACCAGAACACCCTGGCGGAAATCGACGAGACCTTTCTCAGGGAGCGCGGTATCCCGGTGGTCCGACGCATGAGCGGAGGCGGGGCCGTCTTCCACGACCTGGGCAACATCAACTTCACCTTCATCAGCACCGGGACCGCTTCCAAGGGTTTGGATTTCCAAAAATTCACCATGCCCATCCAGGAGGCGCTCGAAGACATGGGCGTGAACTGCACCTTCAGCGGACGAAACGACCTGCTCATCGAAGGGAAGAAATTTTCGGGCAACGCCCAACACTTCCATAAGGGACGCATCCTGCACCACGGCACCCTGCTCTTTTCCTCCGACATGACCGACCTCTCCGGCGCGCTGCGTGTCGACCCGGAAAAATACCGGGACAAGGCGGTCAAGAGCGTCCGTTCCAGGGTCACCAACATCTCCAGCCACCTGCCCGCTCCCATGGAAGTGACGAACTTCATCGCCGCACTCATGGACTTCGTGTCCAAGGAGGCCGCACAGGACGACATGGCCCTGACGGCAGAGGAGAACCGGATCATAGAAGCGCTTGCCGACGAGCGCTACCGTACCTGGGACTGGAACTTCGGCTACTCTCCGGCCTACAATTTCAACCGGCGGACCAGAACCCCCGGCGGACTGCTGGACGTCAACATGTATGTGAAAAAAGGACATATTACCCGCGTCAGGCTCCATGGCGACTACTTTGGTGTCAAAAGCGTCAGCGAGTTGGAGGAACAGATACTCGAGTGCCGCCACCAGCGCGCCGCACTGGAAGAACGCCTGACCGGAATCAACCTGGAGGAGTACATCAAGGACGTGGATCTCCCCACCTTCCTGGACTGCCTGTTCTGAGGCTGGGAGCCGATATCCTCCCTTAAAAGGAGTGTTCAATTTTCGAGCAATGTTCACGTCCGAGACATGGCCCGGTCAAGACCGGACAGACACAGCCGTTATATCCAGTTGATATAAAAGAAATAAATATGGATTTCACGGCAGGCATGCTCCTTGCTTTATCCAGGCATCTCAACAACCAACCCAGGAGAATAAGCCAATGGATGCAGCAGAAAAAGCAGCAATGACCCTGTCCAAAATGACCACCCAGGCCGGAAACGTCTTCCCCAACTACATCGCCTTCACCAAGGAGATCAGCCAGTGGGGTCCCATCGACCACAAGACCCAGGAACTGATTCACGTCGCCTGTTCCATGATGTCCCAGTGCGAGATGTGCATTTCCCTCCACATCCAGGGTGCGGCCAGCCACGGTGCCAGCAAGGAAGAGATCATGCAGGCGGCCATGCTGGCCATTGCCATGGGCGGCTCGCCGAAGATGATGTACATGAAGTACGTCTTCGACGAACTCGAGGACTTGTTCGATTAGTTCGAAATCGGCATTATGCCGGGGCCGGGGGAGACGTTCTCCCTCCGGCCCCGGATATCGGCAAACGGCTTTCCGAGCCCTGCCCATTGAAATCCAGCCCCTCGCGTACGCCAAGCGACGCGCCTCGGCCCTGGATTTTTCTTATGTCCGGCAGGCAGATAATCGGGACACACGAGTAATTCGAATGGAACGCCCGTTCCGTTTCTCATCCAAGAGAGGAAAAGATATGGATATCAACACGCACGAAAGCATTGACCGGTCGCTGTGCGGCGAACCCACCGCAGTGGAGGAAGGACGCAGCGAGGTACGCCTGGAGTGCACCCGGAACATGGCTGCCGACGGTAGCGGGCTGGTGCACGGCGGCTTCATCTTCGGGCTGGCCGACTACGCGGCCATGCTCTCGGTCAACCATCCCAACGTGGTGCTGGGGGCAGCCGAAACCCGTTTTCTGAAGCCCTCAAAAGTGGGAGACGTCCTGGTGGCCAGGGCGCAAGACGAGACCCCGCAGGAGCGCAAGCATCTCGTGCGGGTGGAAGTATCGTGCGGCGAGGACACCGTCTTTGCCGGAACGTTCACCTGCTTCGTCACGCCGAAACACGTTCTCGCAGACGACTAGCCGCATTGTTCGACGGACGCGAGGCGGTTGATCATTCGAAGCCGCCCGGCGTCCACCGGTATCAAGTTCAGCCGAACAGTTTGTCGCCGCTGACGTTGTTCAGGCCGGGGTGGACGTCGAAACGGACCACGCCCACTGGGACGTCGACGGCGGCGGCGATGCGTGCGGTACCGGCCACGCCGAACCCGCCGCACAGCTCGATAGCCGCGATGCCTTCGTTCTCCACCAGATCGCGGGCCAATTCCTCAGCCTGGTCGTAGCCGCTCACGGCCACAGCCAGGAGCTCCACGCCTTCGGTCAGGACCCAGCTCCTGTGTTGTTTCGGGTCGCCGCCGGGGGCGACGAAAATGAACGCGGCTTTGAGTGCGTTGCTCATGCTCTCTCCTATTCGGATTATGATGGTTGGCGGAACAGACCTTCATCCCTGGCAAGGGACATGGTCTTTTCCACATCGATGACCATGGGGCCGTCCGTGTTCAGGCGAATGGACGCCCTGGAACCGGTCGGAATCTCCACCTCACGTTCGCCGTCCACGGCGATCAGACCGGGGGCGACGTTGATGGGAAAAACTTCTCCGGGAGCCATCTCCGACACCCCGATGATGGGCACGTCCGCGAACATGCCCGGCGCGATGGCCGCCGTCACCGTGATGGGCGCGGGCTCTCCCAGTTGCAGGGCCAGGCCGAGGGGCTCCTCCGGACTGATGCCCCGGATCTGACCGCCGATGGCCGAGAGCCCGATGGACCCCGCGCTGCACCGGGTCAGGAAGAGCTGGGGCACCTTTTCCATGTGCCAGACTGCCCTGGAGGCCAAAAAGACATCATCATATACTGCTGCATCCACTAGGGCGATGTCCACAACTTCGCCGTCGAGCAGGATGTCGAACATGCAGGATTTGACGCAGCACGCCTCCCAGGGGAGGCGGCCACTGGCGACGAGCCCTGCCGCAAGGCCCATCACCGTGGCCTCTCCCATGAGGGGGAAGACGTTATTGGTTCCCGTGGAGAGCGGTAGGAGGGGGATTCGGACGGTCCCCTTGCAGGCCGCTCGGCTGGTTCCGTCGCCGCCGAGGACGATGAGGCAGCGAGCGCCGAGGGTCTCCATGATACCCGCAGCCGTGGTGGTGTCGGTCTGGTTGTTGCGGACGGGCATCTCTACCGCCTCCACGGGAATGGACGGGGAAATGGAATTGAGGGCGCGCGGAACAGTGGCATAGGAGTCCGGCATATAGAGTATCTTCGTGATCCCGGCCCGTTCCAACCCGAGGATGAGCCGCCGGACCATGCGGACCTTTTCCTGATTGTCGAAAACGCTGCCGTGGGCGACCAGGCGGCGGATGTCCTTGCCGGAAGCGGGGTTGGCCAGAATGGCTGCTATGCTCAACGAAACGCCCTCTTGAAATTCGGCGGGGAAGCGGCCGAAACCGCCCCCCCGCTATGGAATGGGATTAGCGAATACTCTTTACTGCTTCAACAATGTTGTCCGCGCTGGGGATGTAGAACTGTTCCAGCGGCGGGGAGAACGGGACCGGGCAGAAGGGAGCGCCGACCCGCTTGATGGGGGCGTCCAGGTAGTCCAGGGCCTCTTCGGCGACCATGGCCGAAATCTCCGCGCCGGGACCGGCGAAGGTCACTGCCTCGTGGGCGACGACCAGGGCGTGGGTCTTCTTGACGGAGTCCAGGATGGTGTCCTTGTCCAGGGGCAGCAGGCAGCGCGGGTCAACGACCTCTGCCTCGATGCCGTCGGCCTTGAGCTTTTCTGCAGCCTCCAGGGCGGAGTAGACCATCTGGGAGGTGGCCACGATGGTCACGTCGCTGCCCTCGCGCTTGATGTCGGCCTTGCCGAGATCGATGGTGTAGCTCTCGTCCGGGACTTCGCCGCTGGCGCCGTAGAGCAGCTTGTGCTCCAGGAAGACCACCGGGTTGTCATCGCGGATGGCGCTGATGAGCAGGCCCTTGGCGTCGTAGGGAGTGGACGGGATGACCACCTTGAGACCGGGAATGTTCATGAACCAGGACTCCAGGCACTGGGAGTGCTGGGCGGCAGCACCGATACCGGCGCCTTGGGGCATGCGCAGGGTCATGGGAACGGTGGTCTTGCCGCCGAACATGTAGCGCATCTTGGCGGCCTGGTTGAACAGCTGATCCATGGATACGCCGATGAAGTCGACGAACATCAGCTCGGCCACGGGGCGCAGGCCGCTGGCGGCGGCGCCGGTGGCCGCGCCGACGATGGCGCTCTCGGTGATGGGGGTGTCCATGACGCGTTCCTCACCGAACTGCTCGAACAGGCCCTGGGTGACGCCGAAGCATCCGCCGAACTGACCCACGTCCTCGCCGAGAATGAAGACATTCTCGTCGCGCTCCATTTCCTGCCTCAACGCCTCATTGAGTGCCTGAAGATATGTTTTTTCGGACATTATTCTCTCCGTTGAATTAATTATCTATTCGTGAAATGCAACGCGGCCGGATTAGGCGTACACGTCGTCCATCAGTGCGCTGGTCTCAGGCATGGGGCTTTCCTTGGCGAAAGCCACGGCCTCGTCCACATCCTTTTCGATGCGCGCCTTGATCTTGTCCGCTTCCTTCTGGGTGATGGTCTTGCTCTCGACGAGCTTGGCCTCGAACCGGGGAATCGGATCCTTGGCCATCCACTCTTCCAGCTCCTCGGTGCAGCGGTAGGTGCAGGCGTCGCCCTCGAAGTGGCCGCGCCAGCGGTAGGTCTTGCACTCCACCAGGGAGGGGCCTTCACCCTTGCGGGCGCGCTTGACGGCCTCGGTCACGGCCTCGTGCACCGCAAGCACGTCATTGCCGTCCACCACCACGCCGGGCATATCGTATGCGGCGGCGCGGTCGGCGATGTCCACGACGGCCATGGACTTGCACTGCGGGCACGAGATGCCGTACCCGTTGTTCTCATTGACGAAGACCAGCGGCAGTTTCCAGGCGCTGGCCATGTTCAGGGCTTCCTGAGTGGTACCCTGGTTGGACGCGCCGTCGCCGAAGAAGCAGACGGCCACGTTGTCGGTCTTTTTGTATTTGGCGGCCAGGGCTGCGCCGGCGGCAAGAGGGCCGCCGCCGCCAACGATGCCGTTGGCGCCGAGAATGCCGAGATCCATATCGGCGATATGCATGGAACCGCCCTTGCCCTTGCAGTAACCGGTGCTCCGGCCGAAGATCTCGGCCATCATCAGCTTCAGGTCACCGCCCTTGGCCAGGAGGTGTCCGTGGCCGCGGTGGGTGGAGGTGATCGAGTCGGCATCGGTCAGGGCTGCGCAGGCGCCGGTGGCGACGGCTTCCTCACCGAGATAGAGGTGCACGAAGCCAGGGATCTCGCCCGCTGCGAAAAATTCCTGCAACCTCTGCTCGAACAGGCGAATCCTGTTCATGGTTTCATACATCTGAATCAATGTCTTCTTGCTGAGAGCCATTGCTTTCTCTCCTCTGGGTTATTCGGCCTTGGCGGCGCAACCGCAGGCCTGTTTCTCCGATATTTCCGTTCCCTCGTCCGCCATGTCCATCTCGATGGAGACGGTCAGGGCGGCACAGGCGGCGACGATATTGCTCACGCCGGGAGCGAAGCAGGGAACCTCGATTCCCGGCACGCTCATGCCGCCGGAAACCACGGACAGCGAAGTCTCGCCGATGGGGATGCAGGAAAGGACGGCATCCCGGTCCACGGCTTCCGGATCAGGCACGGCCACGTCCGCATGGACGTAAACGCCCTGGAACCGGTCCCTGCCGCATATTTCCACGATCCCGCACAGACAGATCCGGGACACAGCGTCCCGCACCGCGCGCACCGCGGCCTTGGTCATGTCCTCTCCGTGCAGGTCGGCGGCGTAACCGAGCTCTATGGCAAACCGTTTTCGCGGCATGACGTCTCCTAGACGATCATCAGGCCGGGGTTCTCCAGCATGTCGCCCAGCTCACGCAGGAAGGACATGGCCGGCGCACCGTCCGTGGTCATGTGGTTGAAGGTCAGGGAAAGGGTCATCATCTGCCGGATCTTGATTTCGCCATCCACGACGCCGGGCTTCTCGACGATGCGTCCCACGCCCAAGATGCCGGTTTCCGGCGGATTGAGGATCGGGGTGAACCCGTCCATGCCGAGCATGCTCACATTACTGATGGTGAACGTGCCGCCGGCGATCTCGTCCATGCTCAGGCCGCCCTTGCGAGCGCGGCCGGCCACGTCGCGGACTTCGGCCTTGAGTTCTTCCAGGGTAAAGCTGTCGGCATTCTTGACGTTGGGCACGATGAGCCCGTTGGGAATGGCCACGGCGATGCCGAGGTTGACGTAGTTGTGCATGTGGATGCCGTCGTCCTGCATGGTGGAGTTCATGATCGGATGGCGCTTCAGAGCGCGGCAGACGGCGTAGGAGATGATATCGTTGTAGGACAGGCGGTACTCGGGGTCGCGCTTGTTGCGGGCCAGGAGCGTGGAGCGCAGCTTGACCATCTCCGTGACGTCGAGTTCAACGAACACGGAGAGCTGGGCGGCGCTGTTCAGGCTGGCCTGCATGTTGTCGGCGATGAGCTTGCGGACGCCTTCCATGGGCACGATGGTGTCCGCGGCAATGGCAGGACCTGCAGCGACGGGCTCTTCCGCGACCGGGTTCATGGCCCGCAGGATGTCGGCCTTGGTGATCTTTCCGTCGGTGCCCGTTCCGGTAACCTGGGAGAGATCCACGCCCTTCTTGCGGGCGAACTCGATGGCCTTGGGGCTGGCGTTGATGCCTGCGTATTCGGCGTCAGCGGCGGCCTGCACGTCCTTCATGGTGATCGCGCCGTTGGGGCCGGTGCCGCCGACCGTGGACAGGGTCACGCCCAGTTCCTTGGCCAGCTTTCGGGCGGCGGGCATGGCGCGCACGAATCCGCCTTCCTCGACGGGAGGCGTGGCCGCCGCGGCTGCAGCGGGAGCATCGCCGGAGGCAGCGGCTGCCGGAGCCGGAGCTTCGGCTGCCGGGGCGACTCCGCCCTCTACCCTGTCGGGGGTTTCGCCCGCTTCGGCGATAATCGCCAGGACGGACTGCACTGCTGCAACCTCGCCCTCGGGCACGATGATTTGGAAGAGAACGCCGCTGGCGGGCGCCTCGACCGAGTTTGTGATTTTGTCGGTCTCCACTTCGAAGAGGTCTTCACCCGCTTCGACCGGATCGCCTTCGCCTTTTAGCCAGCGGACGATCTTTCCTTCTTTCATGGTCAAGCCCCATTTGGGCATGATCACTTGTTGAGCCATGACCAATCCTCCTGATTGTTTTCATATGGACTGGTCGCTAATTGCAACGGCGGTGCCAACCAAGTATGATTAAAAATTACAAGATGTTATCCTGATTCATATTCAAATATCGCCACTCTCTGTGTTCTGAGCTGGAACAGACGGAATGGGAGACGTATGAAACTGTATGATTCAATTCAACCCGTTAATATAAATCAGATAATCCGCGATAATATATTCATCCGATGTTCAATAATCGAACACTTGACACTGCGCCCGGCTTGCGTCAGTTGGAATGTGGGGGTAAAAAAGTATTCTGCATAGTCATGGAGGCCGGATATGCATACGCTTTTCAGGGATGGGAACAGCTTTGGAATCAGCCGTGATTCCAGCGCATTGGAGGGTGCGGTAGACATCCCGCTCTCACAACTTCGCAGCAAACGCGAAGCATTGGTCGACTACCCCAGATGGAAGCGTTTCATTGAAGGAAAGAAAGTTGCCATGGACGATGTGGAGGACGCCATCATCGATTCCTGGCAACGCTGCCAGAGCATGGCCGTGGACCCGGCCCCCCGGAGTTGCTGGGACTTCACCCCCATGGAACAACTCAGACCGTTCACCTCCACCCTTGAAAAGATCTGCGGAGATATCGAAGCAACTGCCTACTCGGCCATCAAGGGCAAGGGACTACTGATAACCATCGCCAACGCAGAAGCTCGCGTGGCCCGTACCTGCGGCGACCTCGAAGTCCTGCGCCAGGCAGACAAGCTGAATTTCGGCCCCGGGGCCAACTGGGCCGAGGAAAGCGTGGGAACCAACGCCATCGGCACCGCCATCACCACGGGCCGCCCCATGCAGGTGTTTGGCGAAGAACATTTCTGCCGCAGCCATCACAGCTGGAGTTGCACTGCGGCTCCCATCCTGGACCCGCGCGGCAACGTCTGGGGCTGCTTCGACATCTCGGGCCCGGTGAAATCCGACCATTCACAGAACCTGGAACTGGTGCTCCAGGCGGCCAGAGCCCTGGAACAGAAGCTGGCCCGGGTCTACTGCTCCGAACTCGAAGGCCAGATGGCCTCCCTCTTCTCCTCCATGTTCAACTCGGTCACCAGCGGCGTCCTGTTCCTGAACCAGGCAGGACGGGTGACCAGCGCCAACAGTGTTGCCGAGGTTTTGTTGGGAGAACGGGGACGCCCCCTGAGAGGACGGCGGGCCGAGGAACTCTTCGATTTCGAAACATTCCTCGCCAAGGCTAAGCATGCCTCCATGTGTGAACCGGTGACCATCCGCTGCCGGGTCAAGCCCGGCCTCTATGTCCGGGCAATGCCCACCTTCAGCGCAAACGGCACCTGGCTCGACACCATCGTGACGGTCAGCGAAACCCAACACACCCGCCAATTCGCAGTCCCAGCTCAACGGACCGAAACAAAGAACGCCCGGTCCAATGCCACGCCCAAAGGCTTCGAACGCGTGCTGCATGCCAGCCCGGCCATGCGCCAGGCCATCTGCCAGGCGGGCAATGCCGCCAGGACGCCCTCCACGGTCCTGCTCTCCGGCGAATCCGGGACAGGCAAAGAATTGTTCGCCCGGGGCATCCACCAGGCCGGACCGAGGGCGGGCAAACCCTTCATCGCCGTCAACTGCGGCGCCTTCACGGAAGAGCTGGTCCAGAGCGAACTTTTCGGCTACCGCGAAGGCGCGTTTACCGGCGCTGCAAAAAAAGGACGGGTGGGCAAATTCCAGAAGGCCGACAAGGGCGTACTTTTTCTTGATGAAATTTCCGAGATGCCCCTGGCGCAGCAGGTCAACCTGCTCCGCGCCCTCGAAGAGCGGGCCATTGTCCCGGTGGGCGGCACTACGCCCCAGCCAGTGGATGTGAAAATCATCGCCGCCACCAACAAGAATCTTCAGGAACTCGTCTCCAAGGGGCTGTTCCGAGAGGACCTGTATTACCGCCTGAACGTAGTCGGCATCTCCATCCCCGCCCTGCGCGACAGGGGGGACGACATCGCCCTCCTCGCCGAGTACCACCTGGGCAGGCTCTGCTCCGAGTTCGGTATCCAATGCTCCGGCATAACCCCTGAAGCTGAAGCCCTGCTCATGGTCCACGACTGGCCCGGTAACGTCCGCGAACTGGTCAACTGCCTGGAGTTCGCCGCCAACAATCTTGGCGGAGGCTGGCTGCGGGAAGATCACCTGCCCCCTTACCTGCGGGAGAAGGCCAAAGGAAAGGCGCTGCCCGGGCGCGGCAAACAGAGCAACGAATTCCAGCTCAAGAAACGGGAAGAGGAAGCCATCCGCGAGGCCCTCGAATTCCACCAGGGAAATATCAGCAAGACGGCCAAGGCGCTCGGCATCGGACGAAACACCCTCTACTCGAAAATGGACCGGTTCGGCATCCAGGCCTGATCAACTCCCGGACTCGACAATGCGGCATAACGCCTCGCAGAATTATGACGTCACGCCTGAAAAGGCTACTCGTCCGTAACACCGTAGCGTGCGTTGATGGTCTGTACTGTTCCGTCCTCCCACATGCCGTTGATGATGCGCGTCAGCTTGGCCTGCCATTCACTCTTGTGTTGCAACGGCGAGTGCTTGGAGAGAACGAGATAGGCGGGAATCTTTTCCTTCAGAGCCCCCGGAGCGATGACAATTTTCTTATCGACGCCCAGCTTCTTGGCGTAATGCATCATTGCGGCGGGGCTGCCGATGACGGCATCAAGCCGCCCGGCAATCAGCTTCTTGATGTTGGTCATCTTCATGTCGTCAGTCTCTTCCAGAATTATCTTGCCCTTGCTGACCGCCTCATTGAACTCCTCGCTGACGTACACATTGCGCCCTTTCCCCACAACCTTGCCGTAGAGACTCTTCACCCCGGCACAAACGAACATCCCGCCCTTGCGCGTGGCAATTCGCAACTCGTCATAATGGACTCTACCCGTATACAGGCAGAAGGCCTTCCTTTTCTCGGTCTCGTAGGCGGAAAAGGCGCCGTCAATCTGCCCTTTTTCCAATAACAGCATGACCCGAGCCCAGGGAAATGTTTCTATCTCGACCGAAAAACCGCCTCTATGCGCCAATTCATTAATGATATCAACGGAAATGCCGGTCAATTCCCCATCTTCGACATAGACGTAGGGGGGGATGTTGTTCACGCTGGCCAGGAGGAGGGAATCTCCTTCAGCAGCGGCGGGAAACGCCTGAAAAAAAATCATGGCAACGGCGAGAGCGTAAGCTAGGCGTCTTTGCAAAATCGGATCTCCGGCATGCTTGAAAATAATCCAGTCCGAGGAGAGGCAGGGATGTCCCACTCGCTGCCGAATTTGCCCGGCATTACCCTGCCCTGCTTAAAGCCTCTCTGATGCCTGTCCAGCCCGTAACAACCAGGAGGACAGAAGGCGCTACATCAAATACACATATCATGTTCCCAGGGAATCGTACAACCCTGGCTACAGGCTTGTTCGTCGCCAAAAAGGAGAAAGGCAAAAAGAGAAAGGCCTCCGGGACTGGAAACCGGAGGCCTTTAACTTGAATGGAATGCCGTCGTGTCTAGAGAAACACGTAGACTGCCGCCAGTCCGGTAAGGGACATGGTTATGGTATATGGCAGTGCCAGCAGGACCATTCTGCCGTAAGAGAGACGAATGACTGGTGCTAGAGCACTCGTCAGCAGGAAGAGGAACGCTGCCTGGCCGTTAGGGGTGGCCACCGACGGGATGTTGGTCCCGGTGTTGATGGCCACGGCCAGTTTGTCGAAGTGCTCCATCGTCTCCTTGACGTATGTTGCCGCGTCCTGAGGAAGGGTGGCCAGGACGTCCGCCCGCGCAATGTGCGGGTCCGTCAGCTTGGCCATCAGCTCCTGGCCGCTCATCCCGATGCCTTGCACGGCGTCCAACACGTGGATGAAATGCAGCTTGGTCTCGGAAATGTAGACCGTTGCAACAAACACGTTGTCGGAGATGGAAGAGAGCAGGCCGTTGGCCACGTAGTAGGCCGCGAGCTGATCCTGGCCCTTCAGTTCCAGGACGTAACCGATAATGGGAGCGAAGAGCTCCTGCGAATGGATGACCGCGACGATCGAGAAGAACACGACCAGCAGCGCGGTAAACGGCAGGGCCTCTTCAAAGGCGTGGCCGAGGCGGCTTTCCTCGACAATGCCGGTGAACGAAGTCAAAAGAATGATGACCGAAAGGCCGATCAGACCCACGGCGGCGAGGTGGAAGGCCAGCGCCAGGATGAGCCACACGCCTGCTGCGGCCTGCAGGATCAGCTTGAGTTTGCCGGCCTGTCCCTGCTTCTCCTCCATCTCGATGGCGGTCTCGAGCAGGAACGACCGGATGTTGCCGGGCATCTCGAAGCCGTAGCCGAAGAGCTTGTACTTCTCCACGGCCTGGCAGGTCAGCATGCCCACGATAAAGACCGGAATAGTCACGGGCGCGGCATGCAGGAAGAAGGGAATGAAATGCCAGCCCATCTCGCCGCCTACCAGCAGGTTCTGGGGCTCGCCGACCAGGGTGCAGACGCCGCCCAGGGCCGTGCCCACCGCGCCATGCATCATCAGGTTGCGAAGGAAGCCGCGGAACTGCAGCAGCTCCGCCCTGTTCTGCTCCTTGACGCTCTGGTCGCAACACAGGTCGTGGCAATCCGAGTTGTCCTTGCCGGAAACGTACCGGTGATAGACGTTGTAGAAGCCGTAAGCCACGGCCATGATCACCGCCGTAACGGTCAGGGCGTCGAGAAAGGCGGAGAGAAAGGCACCCGCGAAGCAGAACATCAGGGAGATGGTCTTCTTGGACTTAACGCGGACCAGGATGCGGGTGAAGGTGAACTGAAGGAAATCCTTCATGAAGTAGATGCCCGCAACCATGAAGATCAGCAGCAGGATGACCTCGAAGTTCTTCAGCGCCTCATGATAGACGGTCTCGGGCTCGGTCATGCCCATGATAATGGCCTCGATGGCCAGCAGGCCGCCCGAGGGCAGCGGGTAGCATTTCAGGGCCATGGCCAGAGTGAAGATGAATTCTGCAATAAGCGCCCAGCCGGCGATAAAGGTGCCGGCGGTCAGCATCAGAATCGGATTGAGGACAAGAAAGGAGATGATCACGAGCTTGTACCAGCTCGGAGCATTCCCTAGAAACGTCTGAACAAAGGTTTTCGTCATTGGTGTTTTCATTCCAATCTCCTTAAAAAGGCCCAAAACGCCTCATTGCGGCCGAAACAGAGTGTTCGTGCCGAGGCGTCGAGTCTATGGAATATGTAAAATCAGTTTAGGTTCGGGTTGTTTCGACTTGTCCCGAAAACGGGCGCCGGAATAGTTTCCCGGCGCCCGTTGGTATCCTAGTAGAAAACCATCAAAGCTGCAATCATCACAACCATGTAAATCACGGTCATGCCTGCGCCGCTTCTGACGTAGTCAATGGTGCGATATCCTCCCGGCCGCATGATCAGGGCGTTGACCTGGTGCGTGGGCAGGACAAAGGTGTTGGAGGCCGCGACGGCCACGGTCAGGGCGGCTACGCGGGGGTCAACCCCGGCGTTGAGCGCCATGTTCATGGACAGCGGTACCAGCAGAACGGTCGCGCCGACGTTTGACGCCACCAGTGTGAAGAAGGAGGTTAGAATGCCGATGACAGTGAGCAGGATCACGGGCGTGGGCGTGCCCAGCGCGGCCATGATCGTGTCCGCGATGTATTTCGCGGCTCCTGTGTTCTCGAAGGCCATGCCCAGAGGGATAAGCCCGCCGAGCAGGAACACGGTCATCCAGTCAACGGACTGGTAGGCCTCGTCGATGGTCAGGACCTTGGTCAGGACCATGCCCAGAGCGCCGGTAAGCAGCGCGATGGAAAGCTGGACGTGGAAACCGAGGATCATGGTCAGGGAGATTGCCAGCCACATCAGGGCGACCTTCGCCTTTTCCGTGCGCAGCAGCTCACCCTTGACCGCTTCGGTGAAGACCAGGTCGGGCAAGCCCTTGATCATGTGGAAGACTTCCCAACGACCGTGCAGGAGCAGGGCGTCACCGGACTCGATGACGATGTCGCTCAGACCGCTGACAAAGATCTTGTCCCCGCGGAAAATAGCCAGCGGCGAGACCTGGAAGCGTTGTCTGATACGAAGATCGGCCATGGTCTTGCCCATGAACTCGGACCGGGGGGTGACAATACCCTCCATGATGCCCGCGTTGTTGGGCGAGAGTTCCTCGGCAAAGGTGGCCAGCTCCGCCTGGAGCGCCCATCCCATGTCGTCGGCCATGTGCTCGACGAACTCCCGGGGACCCACAACCACCAGATGGTCGCCGGGTTTGACAACCTCATCGGGTGAAGGGGCAAAGACGTGGCTGGTCCCGCCGTCGCGAGCGATGGCGACCAACGTACAGAAATAGATCGGACGAATGTCCAAGGATTTCAGTGTAGCGTCGTGCTTCCAATCCTCGGGCACATGCAACTCGTACAACGAACCGATGTTGTTGTAGGTATCAGTGAGCACCGAAGACATGGGCCCGGCGCTCTCCTCTTCGGACCGGTTCGGCAGGATGAACCGGCCGAAGATTATGAAGTAGATGAGAGCGGCTGCGATCAGAACCAGACCGATGGGGGTGACGCTGAACATCCCGAAGGACTCGTACTTGGTCCCGCCGACGACCATCAGGTCGTTGAGCAGAATCAAGGGACTGGAGCCGACGAGAGTCAGACAGCCGCCGATGATGGCGCAAAAGCCCATGGGCATGAGCAAGCGCCCCACCGGCACGCCGGTCTGGTTGCCGATGCGCTTGGCCGCGGGCAGGAAGAGCGCGGCCGCGCCGATGTTCTGCATAAAGCCGGATATGATGGCAACTGTTCCGGCTATGAGTGCCATGATCCTTGATTCGCTCTTCCCTGCGAAACGTAGGATCACTCGGGCCATTGAATTCATGACGCCGGTTTTATCCAACCCGGCACCGATAATGATGACGGCAATAATTGAAACGACGGCGTTACTGCTCAGGCCGCTGATGGCCTGTTGCGGGGTAACCAGCCCCAGCAGGGGCAGGAGTACCATCATAATGATGCCAACCACGTCAACGCGAACCCACTCGAAGATGAAGAGGAGCACAGCGAAAGCGAGTACGGCCATAACCGTAATAATCTCAGGGGTCATATGAAATCCTTAAAGTGTGAGTAAACGTTGCGGGCTTTTCGCTATTTGGCCCGCAACGTCGCCCGGGTGTAGACTGGAATGCTGCTCCTCTGAGAGGCGACGGCAGTGTCGTCCATGACATAGCGGAACGGATCCTTCTCGTGCATCTTGGCCACGACGCTATCCTCGTCTCCCTGGCGAACTTCGTGACAGAAGGCCAGGCCTGCGTCTTCGGCTTTGCAGGAGAAGTATTCTATATTCTTTCGAGCCTGATCGGAGAAGGCCTTGAAGTCTTCGCCGGTTTCATCAAGATTGAGAGCTACGAGCGAACTGCGGGTCTTGCTGGCCATGCTGATGGCATAGTCGGCTATTCCGCGAGAAAAGGATTCGCCCTTGCTGACGATCAGTATCTTGCACTGCGGCCGGTCACAGCGAACCGCTTCGGTTGCCATGGGGGTGTTGCAGACGGCGGCTTCCTTGCGGCTTCCGGTGAGTCGTTTGAAAAAGGTCTTCATCGAATATCCTCCCGATTGTTCCGTAAGATGATGTTCGTGATAGACTGCCCAGGCGCCTACATTGCAGGTGTTGCAATTCTTTGCGGCCATGGAGTCATAATGCTTGTCCACCACTTTTTTCACTCCGCTGAAGAGGGCCATGTTTCACTCCTTACTAGTTAAACGTTGGAGGGTGCGTTTCCACCTCTTGCGTACTCTTACTTGATCAAAACACATGCCAAAAACGAGTATCTAATTAATACACTGTAATAATTGATTAAATATATTATTTCATCTTCGTCGATCCGAGGAAACGATGCGATATGCAACGCCGAGTGACCGAGAAATCACCAAATAGTGGCTAATTACCGTAAGACCCCCATTTTTAGCACGATGCAAAACGCAACGCTAAGAAGGCTCAAAGACAATTTACCTATTATAATATGAAACAGGACCTCCTGGCTCAGGGCATGTGAATTTTTTCGCTTGCTTGAAATTTTTATTTATTCTTTTTTTACAGCATGTTATCTAATCTAAAATATATTCCAATCTGAAACATGACAGGGAGATACCCCCTGTTGCAAAAACTCTTTCCCCTGCCGCTGCAATCTGCAACCTTAACAAGCGGAAAACAGCATGATATAAAGGGAAATACGGCACAATAAGCGCTCCGACCAACTGGGCGGTGCAAAGAAAACTGTGCCGGGGGAGGCTTTCGCGTATGGGATGGTTCGGTAAGAAAAAGCCGCCGGCACCTGAGGCCGAGCCGGAAAGGGAAATCCCCCGCCAGGAAGACTCCAAGGCGGTCTCCTCGACCGCGCACGACTCACTTCGGCAACGAGTGGAGTCCGCCGGCCTGCCCCCGGACGTCCTCGATACGGCCCTGTCGGAATGCGACCGGGCCATAGCCCTCGACCCCTCGTCGCCCGAATACTCCATCGGGCAGAACTATCTCGAATTTCTTCTGGCCCTCCCCTGGGACAAGACCACAAAGGACGACCTGGACATCGCCAGGGCCGAAGAGGTGCTTAACGCCCGGCACTACGGCCTGCGCAGGGTCAAGGAGCGCATCCTGGAATTCCTCGCGGTCAAGAACCTCCGGGGAAAGCCCACCGCGCGCATCCTGCTGGTGGACGACGAACAGATCGCCAGGGAAAACCTGTCCATAGTCTTCGAGGCCGACGGCTTTGAAGTGACCGCCGTGGGCAACGGCCTGGAAGCCGTGAAGGCCATGGAAAAGGAACCTGCCGATATCGTGGTCTCCGACCTGAAGATGGAAGGCATGGACGGCATGGAGCTGTTGCAGGTTCTCCGCCAGCGCTGGCCGGATACCAAGGTGATCATGCTCACAGGCTACGCCACGGTAAAGACCGCAGTGGCCGCCATGCGCCAGGGAGCGGACCAGTACCTGGGCAAGCCCGTCAACCTGACCAAGCTGCGCAAGTACGTCAACGAACTCTTCGAACAGAGCCTGCGCGCCCAGCACCTGCGGGGCCCGGTGCTCTGCTTTTCAGGCCCGCCCGGCATGGGCAAGACCTCTATCGGCAAGGCCATCGCAGAGGCCATGGGAAGAAAATTCTTCCGCCTCTCGCTGGCCGGCCTGCGGGACGAAGCCGAGTTGCGCGGCCACAGGCGGACCTACGTGGGGGCCATGCCGGGACGCATTCTCCAGGGTGTCAAGAAGGCGGGATCCAAGAACCCGGTCATCCTGCTGGATGAGGTGGACAAGGCCGTGCAGAACTTCCAGGGCGACGCTACCGCCGTACTGTTGGAGATGCTCGATCCCGAGCAGAACACCGCTTTTGTGGACCACTACATGGGGCTTCCGTTCGACCTCTCGGCCACCCTGTTCATCTGCACGGTGAACTCGGTGGAACGGCTCCCTGCCCCACTCAGGGACCGGCTTGAGGTGATCGAGTTCCCGAGCTACACCCGGCAGGAAAAATTCAAGATCGCCATGGACTTCCTTGTCCCGGACCAGCTTAGGCTGCACGGTCTGGACGAACGACTGGTCACGGTCTCGCCCGAAGCGGTCCGGCAGATAGTCACCGACTACACGCGTGAAGCCGGGCTCCGCGGACTGCGCATGCAACTGGCGGCCCTCTGCCGCAAGCTGGCCAAGCATATCCTCGCCAACGGCAAGGACCGCGCCGTGGAAGTGGACACGGATACCGTAGTTGAACTGCTTGGTCCCCCGCCCTTTGCTGCCACCGCGGCCCAGCTCCGCCCCAAGGTGGGCCTGGCCACCAGCCTGGTCTGGACGGAGATAGGAGGCGAGATCATTTTCGTGGAAGCGGCACGCATGAAGGGCAACAAGCAGCTCATGCTGACCGGCTCCCTGGGCGAAGTCCTGCGCGAGTCAGCGCAGACGTCGCTCAGCTACATCCGCAGCCACGCAAGTGAATACGGCATCGATCCCGATTTTTACGAGGTTTCGGACATCCACGTCCACATTCCTGCGGGCGCGGTGTCCAAAGAGGGGCCTTCAGCGGGCGTGGCCATCACCATCGCCCTGCTCTCTCTACTCACCGGACGGCCGGTGCGTCAGGACGTGGCCTCCACCGGGGAGTTGTCGCTGCTGGGCGAGGTCCTGCCCGTGGGCGGAGTCAGGGAAAAGCTCATGGCGGCCCAGTCCTCGGGCATAGCCACGGTGATCCTGCCGCAGGGATGCGCGACAAAGGTCGAGTCAATGGAAGCGGAGGTGGTGGGAAACCTGGACATCCGCTTCGTCTCGTCCATGGAGGAAGCGGCTGCCCTGGCCCTGTGCGATGCGCCTACTCCAGGTGATAACGCTTGATCTTTCTCCAGAGGGAGACCCTGTCGATACCGAGAATCCGCGCGGCCTGAGTCTTGTTGCCCCCGGCTGCGGCGATAACCTTGCGGATATGCGCCTTCTCCACCTCTTCCAGGGTGGGCAGCGGGGCCTCGGCCTTGGCCATGCCGATCTCCTCGGGGAGCAGGTCCGGGGTGAACGACTGCCCCTGCCCCAGTGCCAGCGCCCGCTGAACGATATTCTCCAGCTCGCGCACGTTGCCCGGGAACGGGTAGCGCATGAGAATGTCCAGGGTATCCTGGGCGATCGAAGTGATGCTCTGCCCGGGCTGGCGATGCTTCTCCAGGAAATGGCCGATGAGGATCGGGATGTCCTCGCGGTGCTCACGCAGGGGCGGAGCCTGGAGAGTGACCACGTTGAGCCGGTAGTATAGGTCCTGGCGAAATTCGCCCTTTTCCACCAGCTCGCGCAGGTCGCAGTTGGTGGCCGCCACCACGCGGATATCCACCGGAATCTCTCTGGTACCGCCGACCCGCAGGAACTTGCGCTCCTGCAGCACCCGCAGCAGCTTGACCTGCATGTTCAGCTCCAGCTCGCCGATCTCGTCAAAAAAGACAGTGCCGCCATCGGCAACTTCGAGGATGCCCTTTTGGCCCCTGTTGGCGCCTGTGAAGGCTTCCTTCTCGTGGCCGAACAACTCCTTGTCCATCAACTCCGGGGTAAAGGTTCCGCAGTTGATGGCCATGAACCGCTCGTCCGAGCGCTGGCTGAGTTCGTGGATACCCTGGGCTATGAGCTCCTTGCCGGTGCCGGTCTCGCCCTGGATAAGCACGTTGCAGTTCATCTGGGCCAGTTGCCGGACCGTGTCCTTGAGCTTCACGAAGTCGTCGCTCTGCCCGACCATAGGAAAATCGCTCTTGCCCTGGGCGATGAGTTTGCGCAGCCGCAGGACCTCCACGGACAGGGCGTGCTGCTCGATGGCGCGCTCCACCTGAAGGCGGAGTTCGTCGAGCTTGAGAGGCTTGGCGATGTAGGAGTGCGCACCCTTCTGCATGGCCTTGACCGCGTTGGCCACGGTGGCATGCCCGGTAACCACGATGACCATCAACGACGGATAACGGGCGCGGGCGCGTTCCAGCAGTTCAATGCCGTCCATGCCCGGGAGCATCAGGTCGGTGACGACCAGATCGTACTCCCGCTTGTCCAACTCCCTGAGCCCTTCCTCGGCGGAAATCATGGCCGTGACATTGTGTCCGGCGCCCGTCAGGACGTGAGTCAGATTCTCACGGGCGATCTGCTCGTCTTCGACTACCAGGATGCGCGCTGCGGTCATGCCACCCCCTCCCGAAGCAGAGGCAGGCGAATGAAAAAGGTGGTTCCTTCGCCCGGAGCGCTCTCGGCCCGGATGGAGCCCTGGTGCTTGTCGATGATGCCGTAGACGATGAACAGACCGAGCCCGGTTCCCTGGCCCACCTCCTTGGTGGAGAAAAAGGGATCGAAGATGCGCTGGAGCGTGTCGGCGGACATGCCCTCCCCGGTGTCGGAGATGGCGATGACCTCATGCTCGTCCTCGGTGTACGCCTGGATGTCGATGACACCTTCCCCGCCGCCAATGGCCTGTATGGCATTGATGATCAGGTTGATGAAAGCCTCCTGAAGGCGCTGCCGATCCACCATCAGCACGATGTTGTCCGGAACGTCCACATTCACGGTAATCCTGGGGCCGACCTGGCTGGAGACCAGCCGCACCGAGCTCTCCAGCACGGACTTGATGGGATAGGGCGCTGGCGAAAAATCCTTGTGCCGGGAGAACTCCAGCAGCCCCTTGACGATGTCCCTGGCGCGGATGGTCTCCTGGGTGATGTTGCGCATCATCTTGTCGGCGAACTCGCTCTGCCCGCCGGTCTCCTCCTCCAGAATCTGGGCGGAGGTGGAGATGTTGTTCAGCGGGTTGTTGAGCTGATGGGCGATGCCCGATGCCAGCGTACCGATGGAGGAGAGCTTCTGCGCCTGCACCAACTGGATCTGGCGCTTCTTGAGTTCCTCGACCATGGAGTTCAGGGCGACGAACACCTGCTGGATCTCATCGTGGGCGTTACGCACGGTCAGGGGGACGAAGGTGCCTTGGGCGATGCTGCGCGTGGCTTCCTGCACCTTGCGCAGGGGCCCGAGAATGCTCCGGGTGACAAAGGCCACCAGGGCGAGCACGACCACCGCGATGACGCCCATGGAGATCACCAGGGTCATGCGCAGCTTTTGGTTGATCCCCAGGATGCTCTCCCGCTCGAACTCGGCGATGGCGCGGGAGTGCTCCACAATCTCCTGCCCGGTCTCGCGCAAGGCTTTGGCGGCCAGCGTATTCTCCTCGGGGAGGGCTGGAGCCTTGCTGAGCCGGTCGAGCAGTTCGCCGTAGCGCTCCAACCCCTTGGCCATGGCTTCGCCGTGAGTCATGCCCCCCGGCTCGCCGATCTCCTCGGACAAGGCGTCCAGCGCGGTCCTGACCTTTTGCAGGTTTTCACGCCCCACCGTAAAAAATGCCCGGTCCCTGTAGAGAAAGAAGTTCTTCTCCTCACGCCGGATTTCGAGGATCAGGTTGCGCAGGTCATCGGCCCGTTCGACCAGGATGACCTCCTGCTGCAACTGATTGATGTTGGAGAGCGAGAGCAATCCTATGCCGCCGAAGGCGAGCGTGAAGATCGCGATCCCGATGATGATGGTATGTCTGAGATTGGGTCTGACCATGTACTGCGTCCTCGTTTTCTCCCGCTGGAACGGGAGAATCCACAGTATGCCGCGCACATGGAAAACGCAAGGCGTTGTCCCCCGGTCCGTCACCGAGCCGGGGAGCGGTAACACAAGCGGCATAACCGCACAGCAAAGTCGAAATGCTTCGGCTCGTCAGCCGCAGAGGGGTGCGGCTACGCCAGCTTCCGGTTGGCGTAATCGAAGAATCTCCCACTCTTGATACTGAATTCCTTGTCGAAAAACACGGAGGAAATAAGGAACTCGGCCGAGGAACGATTGCTGGCGGTGGGGATGTTATAGAGAACGGCAAGCCGGAGCAGGGCCTTTACGTCCACGTCGTGCGGCTGGGGCTCCATGGGGTCCCAGAAGAAGAACAGGATGTCCACTCCGCCGTCCGCGATCAACGCGCCGAGCTGCTGGTCGCCGCCCAGGGGGCCGGACTTCAGCCGGGTGACCTTTTTGCCCCCGTGCTCTGCCGCCCCACTGCTGAGCAGCTCCTCCACCAGCCGTCCGGTAGTACCGGTTGCCACTAGGTTGTGCTGGAGGATGGCGTCGCGGTTGCAATCGAGAAAATCCAGGAGCTCGTCCTTGCAGTTGTCGTGAGCCACCACGGCAATGTTTTTAACGCTGTCCATATCGCCTCCCGCTGCTGGGGCCTCGACGCCGGGACCAGCCCGGCATGAGCCTTGATTAGGGCTTATCGCCTGTCATCCATCCGATATCACTTGTCTATTCGTTTGTATATCCCCCGAAAGTACGTTTGCGGCAAGAACGCCACACGAAGACACCCTCTGTTCCACTGAAGCCGATATGAACCTCTCCTGCGTTGCGTCAATAGCCATCCCCAATCCAGACTATTGCCCCATCGCTTCCACGCTTCCCGTTTGGAATTCCGGATTTTTTCTTCCTCGTGCAACGCCTCAAATTCTCCTTTGAAGACGGGGAGCTACTAATTGTCTGCGCAAAGTTGAAAAAAAAATTCTCATGGCGTACTGTGCCTCACTTATCTGCCCGGCAGGGATGAAAAAACACCTTTTCGTCCCTGCCGCCCCTCTCCGGAGGCAACTGGTGAACCATAAGAAAACGACGCCAAAACATGCTCTTTCGATACATGACCGCGATGCGGCCTCCCGCATCGCTCCCTTGTTTATGTAAGGGACAGGTCCTGCTGCTCTGGACCGTTCTCGCACTGATCTGGACCGCCGCACCGGCGCAGGCCGAAGCGGAAAAAGCCGCGCCCTTCTCCCGCCAGACAGTGGTGGACAAGGCCCGGCAGCTGAACAAGACCCCGTTCGACCCCGCCGCCGGGCAGGTGCCCCAAGCCCTGCTCGACCTCGACTATGATGCCTGGCGCGACATCCGCTTCCGCCCGGAAAAGGCGCTCTGGAAGAACGAAAAGCTCCCCTTCCAGTTGCAGTTCTTCCATCCCGGCCTGTTCTACGACCGGGTGGTGCCCATCCACATCGTCACCAAGGGAAACGCAAAACCTCTGCCCTTTGACAGCTCCCTGTTCGACTACGGGGACAACCACACCGTGCCCGAGCAGATTCCCGACCAATTCGGCTTTGCGGGTTTCCGCATCCACGGCCCCATCAACACGACGAAATACTTCGACGAGATAGCGGTCTTCCTGGGCGCGAGCTATTTCCGCGCCGTGGCCAAGGGGCAGGTCTACGGCCTCTCCGCCAGGGGGCTGGCCATAGACACGGCCCAGCCGGACGGCGAGGAATTCCCCTATTTTCGCGAATTCTGGATTGAAAAGCCCACGCGCAAAAGCTCAAGCCTGACCGTGCACGCCCTGCTGGACAGCAAGAGCTGCACCGGGGCCTACACCTTCGTCATCCGGGGCGGAAAGACAACCACCATGGACGTCACGGCCACCCTCTTCATGCGCGCCCCGGTGGCCAAAATCGGCATCGCCCCCCTGACCAGCATGTTCCTGTTCGGGGAGAACACCGACGAACGCAAGGTCCGGGACTTCCGGCCAGAGGTCCACGACTCCGACGGCCTGCTCATCAGGAACGAGACCGGCGAATGGTTCTGGCGCCCCCTGGACAACCCCGTGAACCTGGAAGTGAACGCCTTCCAGGCGGACAACGTGCGCGGCTTCGGCCTGCTCCAGCGCGACCACGACTTCAACCACTACCAGGACCTGGAAGCCAACCAGGAGCGCAGACCCAGCCTGTGGGTCGAGCCCAAGGGCAACTGGGGCAAGGGTCATGTGGAGCTGGTCGCCATCCCCACGGACAAGGAAATCCATGACAATATCGTGGCTTTCTGGACGCCGGACGATGCTCTGCCCATCGGCGTGGCCCAGACCTACGAATACCGCCTGAACTGGCACGCGGGCCGTTTCACCCATCCCCCGCTCGGCTACGCCACGGCCAGCCGGTCCGGCGACGTGGAGGGCGGCGGAAAGCGGTTCGTCATCGACTTCAACAGCAAGGCCCTCCAGCTCCTGCGGCAGCCGACCCCCATCGAGGGGGTGGTCACCTGCGGCAAGGGCGCTGCCGTTTCGGGTCTGCACGTGGAAAAGAACCCCCATACCGGGGGCTGGCGTCTCTCCTTCGTCATCAAGTCCGACGAGGAACCCTCGGCTCTGGAAAAAGTCCTGCCCAACCGCAGGACTCCCATCGACATCCGAGCTTTTCTCCGCCTCAAGGATACCACTCTGACGGAAACCTGGAACTATGCCTATCACCCCTGATCTCCAACCGCCCCGAGGGGATGCGCAACGCGAGCGGACAGCCCGCTGCCTGATGGACTACCTGGACCAGCTCCCCATGGGTACGGAACAACGGCTGGAACTGGGCCTCTCCGTACTGCGGGAGCTGCCCGCCGAGGCATCCTCCGGACAGGCCCTAGAGGCGCTGCATACCCGGTTGCCGGTACTGGCCCCGGAAGCCTTTCCGTCGAGCCACCCGGCCATCGATCGCGGCCACATGCCCGCCCAGTACCTTGGACGCCCGCGCAAGGGGCTGCCCGGTTTCCTGGCGCAGTGGGCGTGGCTGCTGGTGGTCGGCCTGCTCCTGACCCTGACCCTGTTGCTGAACAGCCTCCAGTGAGCACGTCATGACCGATAAAATGCATGAAACCGGCTGGCGCAGGGCCGCCGACAGACGCCGCTTCGTCCTCGGCCTGCTCATCCTGATCCCGTCAGCTCTGGCCAGCGCCTACGTTGGCTCGGTCCTGCCGGAAAAGGGCTCCACCCTGCTGGAGCTGGCCATCATCATCGTCTATTCCATCCTGTTCGCCTGGATTTCCGTGGGATTCTGGACGGCCATCATGGGGTGCTTCACCCTGCTTCGGCGCTATGACAGGTTCACCATCAGCCATGCGCAGAACGAACCGCTGGAGCCGGGCCCGACACCGCGCACAGCAGTGCTCTTCCCCATCTGCAACGAGGACACGCCTCGGGTCATGGCCGGAATCAAGACCACCTATCTCTCCCTGCAAAGGGCAGAGGGCGCGGACAATTTCGACATCCACATCCTGAGCGACTCCAGCGGCGCGGACAAATGGATGGAAGAAGAGGCGGCCTGGGCCGAACTGGTCAATGAATTGGGCGCGCAGGGGCGCATCTTCTACCGCAACCGCAAGGTCAATCTGAAGCGCAAGAGCGGCAACGTGGCGGACTTCTGCCGCCGCCACGGCAAGGCATACACCTACATGGCGGTCTTTGACGCGGACAGCGTCATGTCCGGCGAGACCCTCGACGCCATGGTCCGCATCATGGAGCGCAGGCGCAAGGTCGGTATCCTGCAGACCGCGCCCGCCTGCTTTGGACGCGATACCCTGCTCGGACGGCTCCAGCAGTTCGCCAACCGCGTGTACGGTCCCATGTTCGCGGCCGGTCTGTCCTTCTGGCAGCTGGGCGACGCCCAGTACTGGGGACACAACGCCCTGATCCGCATCGAGCCCTTCATGCGCCACTGCGGACTGCCCAGGCTCTCGGGCAAGCCGCCGCTGGGCGGCGACATCCTCAGCCACGACTTTGTGGAGGCCGCGCTCATGCGTCGGGCGGGCTGGGGAGTCTGGCTCGCCTTCGACCTGCCCGGAAGCTGGGAGGAGTGCCCGCCCAACCTGCTCTCCGAACTCAAGCGGGACCGCCGCTGGTGCCAGGGCAACCTCCAGCACCTCCGCCTGCTCTTTTCCGAAGGGCTGTTTCCGGCCCACCGGGTCCTGTTCCTCAACGGGGCCATGAGCTACGCCTCGGCCCTGCTCTGGTTCCTGTTCCTGATGCTCTCCTCGGCGGAGGCCGTGCTCCAGGCAATCGTCGGCCCCAGCTACTTCACGGCCACCAAGTCCCTGTTCCCGGCCTGGCCAGTTTGGCAGCCGCTCTGGGCGCTGGTCCTCCTGGCCACCACCGGCGTACTGCTCTTCCTGCCCAAGATCATCAGCTACCTGCTGATCCTGTTCAAGACCCGCCAGTCTCGCTTGTTTGGCGGCCCGCTGCGCCTGCTGGTCAGTATCGCCCTGGAGGTATTCTTCTCCGCCATGCTGGCTCCCGTCCGCATGCTCTTCCATAGCAAGTTCGTCCTCATCACTCTGCTGGGCATGAAGATCGGCTGGGGATCGCAGCAACGGGACGACCGCCCCACCTCCTGGTGGGAGGCGACCCGCTTCCACCTCGGCGGCGTGCTCTTCGGCATCCTCTGGGGCGGCGTGGTCTGGCTTTACTCTCCCCTCTTCTTCTGGTGGATCGCGCCCATCGTCCTGCCCCTAGTGCTGGCCATCCCCCTCTCGGTGCTCACCAGCCACGACGGCCCGGGACGTTGGCTGCGCCGCAAGAAGCTGCTGCTCATCCCGGAGGAATCGGCCCCGGCGCAGGAAATCCAAGACGTTACCCGCTTCACCGAACGAATGGAGGCCGCCTCAGTGCCCCTGGGCCTGCCACGCGAAGCCGGATTCCTGCGGGCCCTGCTCGACCCGGGCGTCAACGCCCTTCGCCGAAGCCTGCAATCAGGGACTCGCGCCTCCCTGTCCCCGGAAGCGGAGGCCAGACGCGATCAAATCGTGGAAAAAACATTGCGGGAAGGTCCCGGCAGCCTCACGCCGGGAGAGAAGCGACTCCTGCTCCACGACCCCGAACGGCTTCTCACGCTGCACAGGCAGGCCTGGACGCTGGATGACGGGAACCTGCGCAGACAATGGGTGGAGGACCTTCAGAGATAGGCCGCCCAAAACGGTTCTGCCACATACCGATAGGACAGAAGAACACGGGGCTAGGTCCAGACCTCTCCGATGACGTCCTTCATGGCAGTAAGATTCATCTCTCCGTCCCGCTTCCCAAGGGAAAGCAGATACAGGCTGAGGCGCTTCTCGAGAAGCATGACAGGTGCGATGCCATAGGCGCTGGCGACCTCGTTGGCCTTGGAAAGCGGCATGACGCCGAGGCCGACCTCATCGGCGACGAACTTCAGGATGGCCGACTCCTGGTCCACAACAACGGTCTTTTTCGGGCGCGCCCCGATGTCGGCGAACAACGCCGTCAGAACCCTGTTCATGGGGCAATGGTCACTGGTCCAGACCCACGGGAACTCGGCGATTTTCCCTGCATCCGCGTCCGCAAGCGCTTCCCGCCAGGCCTCGGGTGCGACGACGGCCAGCTCGATCTCGCCTAGAAGCCGCGCTTCAACCCCGTCGTCTTCAGGCAGGAAATAGGAAAACCCCAGGTCGATGCCACCGGAACGCAGCTCGCTCACGACATCCCAGCTCATGGTCTCCTTTACGACCAGGGACAGGCCCGGATACCGCCGCGACAGCAGGGAATGAACCTCCTTCAGGCGCAGTAGACGAGGGTCGGTGTTGGCTCCAAGGGTGATTACGCCATGTCCGCCGCCCACGATCCTTTCGGCTTCGTTCCGAAAATCGGCCATACCCCGCAACACGCCCCCGGCCTTTTCCTTCAGGCGCTCCCCCTCGCCGGTCAGCTCCATACCTTTGGAAGTCCGTTGGAAAAGCGTGATGCCGAGTTCCTCCTCCAGGGCCTTGATCTGGGCGCTCACCGCAGGCTGGCTCACGTTGAGCCTGGCCGCCGCGCGGGTCATATTCCCTTCTTCCGCGACGGCGACAAAAGACGCAAGCTGGTATAATTCCATGACAACCTCCCGGCAATCCACAGCGCTTATGAAGCAAATCCAATGTATTGATTGGACCCGAAACTCCCTTGCGCCTTATCTTTCAGGTTCAAAACACAACCCCCAACCGCGAGGTCACCATGTTCTCCCTGATTGCGGCCATGTGCATCTTTTCGCTCACGATGTCCATTTCTCCCGGGCCGGTCAACATGACCATCATCGCTTCCGGAGCCACCCATGGATTCCGTAAGACGTTCCCCTTCGTGTCGGGAGCGACTATCGGCTTCATCCTGCTCCTACTCTCACTGGGCTTCGGCCTCACGCGATTCGTGACGGCCTATCCCGCGTTTCTCCGGTATCTCTCCGTAGCGGGTTCCGCGTTCATCATCTACGTCGGCTACAAGATCGCCACCGCCCCGCCGGACCTGTCCATCGAAGAGGCGAAGTGCCCCGGCTTCAGGCAGGGAGTCCTCATGCAGTGGCTCAATCCCAAGGCATGGCTCGCCTGCATCGCGGGCCTTTCCCTCTTTACGGACGCCAACTCGCCAGCCCCGTTCCTCCTCTTTTCCGGCCTCTATTTCATCATCTGCTACCTCTCCCTTTCCGCCTGGGCGGTACTCGGCAAACGGGTGGGCCTTCTCCTCAACACCAGAAAGAGCATGAAAGTCTTCAGCATGTCCATGGGGTCCCTCCTGGGCGCGTGCGCGGCATACCTGCTGCTGACCTCACTGCAGGCGTGACACCGGACCGACAACACAACCCGCTGTATCTAATCGTGCCCGCCGCTTGGCAGGTCCCGCCCAAAGAGCTATCCTCCTCGCATAAGAACCGCGACCACATACTTCGGGAGGATTGCATCATATGAGCGAACTGGTTGCCCCGCATCTGCTGGACCTCGTCTGCCTGGCAATCGCCATGGGGTTGTTCTCGGCCTACCATCTGTATGTGCGTCAAAAGCTGAAGAAAAACCCGACCTATTCGCTTTACGGGGCCACCACCCTGGCCCGAACCGCGTGGGTGGTCAGCGTCATGGAGGAGAAAAAGGACATCCTGGCGGTGCAGACCCTGCGCAACTCGACCATGGCGGCGACCTTCATGGCCTCCACATCCATCCTGCTGGCCGTGGGCCTGCTGACCCTGTCCGGCCAGGGAGACCAGCTTGGGCAGATATGGCACGCCATGAACCTGTTCGGGTCCAAGATGGAAAGCACCATCACCCTCAAGCTGCTGGTCATCCTCGGCAACCTGTTCATCGCCTTCTTCAACTTCTCCTTCTCCATCCGACTCTTCAACCATTCGGGATTCCTGATCAATACGCCTCCCGAGGAAGGCAGCTACGGTGCCTCAATGACCTTCGTGGCCATGCAGTTGAACAAGGCCGGCGGCTACTTCCACATGGGCATGCGCGCCTACTATTTCCTGGTGCCCCTCGTCTTCTGGCTGTTCAGCCCGGTGTTCATGGTACTGGCCGCCATCACCGTGGTCATCCTGATCTCCCGCATCGAGAAGACCCCCAGGCTCGACTGCAAATACCTGGACTCCATGTTTGAGAATTCCTGTCCCTATCCCGAATAGTAAAATGCCCGGAAAACCTGGCCTGACCGGGGGGGACGGCTGGACAGCCGCTTCCCCGGACGGTATCGTCGCCGACGCGAAGAATCGTTCCGCGCAACTCACGAAACACCCCGACATGGAGAGGACATGGCCAGCGACATAGGCGTCATTGCGCCCGACAAGGACCTCATGGAAATGTTCCAGCAAATCCGCGAGGAGTCCTTTTCGGATTTCGAACTGCACACCGGCCTGTTCAACGACGCCGTCAACGTGGCCCGAAGCATGGTGGCCAGGGGCGTCAAGGTTCTGGTCAGCCGGGGCGAGACCACCCTGCTCATCCGTTCGGCCATCTCGGTTCCGGTGGTGGACATCCCCATCACCGTGCACGACGTCATCCCGCTCATCGACCAGGCCCGGGCCTTCAGCGACCGCATCGCCATCATCGGCTTCGGCGAGATCGTCAAGGCCGCGCGGGTGGCCGCACCCATACTCTCGGTCGAACTCACCTTTTTCCAACTCCATTCCACTCAGGAGATTCCCGAGGTGGTGGATCAGGTCTGCCGCCAGGGGTTCACAACGGTGGTCGGCAACCCGTACTCCGTGACCCTGGCCGAGGAGCGGGGCCTCAAGGGCTTCCCGTTGCGCACCCAGCGGCCCGTGCTGCTGACCACCCTGGACGAGGCCTCACGGCTGGCCGAGATATCCCGCCGGGAAAACGAGTGGGAGTCGCGGCAGCAGGTATTCATCGACTCCACCCGCGAGGGTGTGCTCGTGCTGGACGACATGGGGCGGCTGCTCCAGTCCAACCAGTTGGTCAACCTGGACCCCGGCGTGGAGGCCGAACTGTTCGAAATCGAGGATGACGTCAGGCGGCTCAAGACCGGCGAAATGCTGGACGCGGTCCTGTGCGGCGAACCCTGGAACGGGGTCATCCACGCCCGAGAAGGCGGCGACTACCTGTGCCGCATCCATCCGGTGGCGCGGGGCGGCATGAATTTCGGCGCGGTCATCCTGCTGGAACCGGCACGCCGCCAGGACCTCCAGCAACAACGATCCCTCTCCGAGCGGGGCTTGGTGGCCCAGCACCACTTCGAGGACATCGTCCATGACGGCAAGGGCATGCGCGATCTCATCGCCAAGGCGCGCCGCTATGCGGCGGCCGACTCAACCATCCTGATCATGGGCGAGTGCGGCACCGGCAAGGAGCTCATCGCCCAGAGCCTGCACAACGCCAGCCGCCGCAGCAAGGGCCCCTTCGTTGCGGTCAACTGCTCGGCCCTTCCCGAGAACCTCATGGAAAGCGAGCTGTTCGGCTATGAGGAGGGGGCGTTCACCGGAGCCACCAAGGGCGGGAAAAAGGGCCTCTTCGAGATGGCCAACACCGGCACCATCTTTCTGGATGAAATCGGCGAGATGCCCCTGACCATGCAGGTCAAGCTCCTGCGCGTGCTCGAGGAGCGTCAGGTCATGCGCCTCGGCAGCGAACGACTCGTGCCGCTGGACGTCCGGGTGATCTGCGCCACCAACCGCAATCTGGCCAGGATGGCCACCATGGGCGGGTTCCGCCAGGACCTCTACTTCCGCATCAACGTCCTGCGCCTGACCCTGCCCGCCCTGCGTGAACGGGGCACCTGCATCGACGAGCTGATCCGGTTCTTCAGCCGCGAGATCGGCTACCGCCTTGGCGGTTCGCCGCCCGATCTGGGCGAGGATGCCATGGACACCCTGCGCCACTACTCCTACCCCGGCAACGTCCGCGAGATGAAATCCATTCTGGAACGCATCATGGTCGAGTGCTGGGGACGGGAGGTTTGCCGCCGGGACATCCTCGAGAACCTCGAGCCCGGGCACGAGGCCTGCGGCGGTGAGGGAATCAAGGAAACCGCACCGTCGGACAATGCGCCATCTTCCGCGTCCGGTTCGTCCGGCGCAACGTCCATAAGGCAGGAAGAGCTGCGGCTCATCCACCAGACCCTGGAGGAGTGCGGCGGCAACAGGGCCGAGACCGCGCGCAGGCTCGGCATCAGCACCACCACCCTCTGGCGCCGGTTACGCGACCAGCCGCAATAGCCAACATACCAAAGCAAAAAAAGGGAAGACCGCCGGTTGCGCGGTCTTCCCTTTTTCAATTCGTTATAGTGAAAAGGTGAAAGCGCCTACTCCGTGACGGGAGCGACCACGGGTGTTCTGGTCATAGGCTCCCTCGCCAGCAGCGCGCCGCAAACGCCCACGCAGGCCACGCCGATGTACAGGGCGCAGGACATGGCGTAGCCGCCCATGGTGAATCCCCCCCCGGCTGCGTGACCATGGGATTCCAGGATCCATCCGGTCAGGGGCTGGAAGACAGAGACCCCGAAGGACGGCAGCGTGTTGAGCAATCCGCCGCCGGTGCCGGTTGCCCTGTCGCCGAAGATGTCGCGGATGGAGGCAAAACCAACGGACAGCGACCCCATGCCGAAGGCGGCCAGGCAGAAGAACCAGACGTACATGGCCCAACCAGGCAGGACGCTACCGTACATGGCCAGGATGATGAACAGCGCCACCGTGCCCAAGGCGTTGAGCAGCATGACCGGCTTGCGAGCCCGGAACACGGAATCGGACAGCCAGCCCGTCAGCGGTCCGCCCGCCAGCATGCCGATGCCCATCATGTTCAGGACGCTGCCTGCCTGCGCCTTGGTCATGTGGTGGATATCCATAAGGAACGGTCCGCCCCACAACCCGCCGAAGCTCATGTGGATGGCGAACTGGCAGAAAAACCAGGTGGCGATGAACCAGAAGTCGCGGCTGGAGCAGATTTCGCGTACGGACTGCCACAGCTCGGCCGGGCTCTGTCCGCCGGAGTCCTCTCCCGTGCCCGGGTAGAGGGATTCATACCCGGCCTGCTCCGGAGTGTCCCGCACCCAGAACCACAGGGCCACGGCCACGACCACGCCGACAACGCCGCTCAGGATCAACCCCTGCCGCCAGCCGATGGCGGAGCAAAGGGAGGCCATGGGGCCGGAGCCAAGGATCAGACCGAGGCCGCCCATGCCAAGGTAGATGCCGCTCATGCGGGCAAAAGCCTCGGGCGGGAACCAGCGGCTGAACAGCTTGATGCCGCAGATGAAGACCACGGACACGCCGAAGCCCATGCACGCCCTGCCGATCATCAGTCCCATGACCGAGTCGGACATGCCGAACATGATGGCCCCCAGCCCGGCCAGACCGAAGAAGAACGGGAGCGTGCGCCTAGGGCCCAGGGAGTCGGCCAGCAGGCCGCTGGGCAGTTGCATGGCACCGTAGGAAAAGAAGAAGATGGACGCCAGCGCACCCATGGCGGTCGCGCCCAAATGCATGTCGCCCATGATGTCCACCGCCATGACAGCCGGGCTCACCCGGTGGAAGGGAACAAAGAGGTAGGCGGCACACAATAGCAAAAAAATGAATAAAGCCTGATTGTTACGCTTTGAACGAGTCATAAGGGAATCCTTTGGTCCCGGCTCAGAAAGGACCGGGACTTGCTGAAATGGATTTGTTTCTGGGTGTGAACGCTACAGGCCGCTGACCAGCTTCCCGTCGTCGTCGAACCGCAAAGGTTCGGCCTGACGCCAGACCTCGACCAGCTTGCCTTCGGCTTCCAGCTCTTCCAGCAGGGGCCTGGTCACCAGCATGCTGTCCAGATCCGAGGTGGACTTGAGGACGCACCCCCTTACCTGGTCAGGCTCCGGCTGCCAGCAGACGCGCAGGCCCGCCTGGATGCAGAGCTTCTCCGTCGGCAGCACGGGCGGGAGCTTGACCCTGGTCATGCAGGCCGAGGTCAGTGCGTTGAAATACATGGACATGAGGTCCAGCTCCTGGGCGGTCTCCAGGGGCATGAAGTCGGCGTTGCCGACGCCGATGCCGTTGCCCGCCGAGGCGGGGGTCACGCGCAGGGCCACGATGGAATTGATGTAGGGCGGACGCATGGGATCACCCCGAAAGCCTTCGCGGCCGATGGTCTTGATATCCATGCCCGTGCCGGAGATGTTCTTGCCCAGCCACTCCACCACAAGGTTGTCCACCTGGGCGAAGGGGATGGCCGGGGCGTGTGCCTTGTACAGGGCCAGCAGTTCCTTGTCCCTGGCCACGAAGTCGGCGGGGTCCACCCCTTCCACCACGGCCAGTTCGTGGTGGCTGTTCTCAACCAGGGCCACGGCAAGGACGAAACGCGCATTGGCCATGCACTTCTCGGCGATGCGCGGCATGAGCTCCACCAGCCCCCGGCGGCCGTAGATGTGCACGTTGCGCGCACCCATGGCCTTGCCCAGACCCACGGAAATCATTTTGCAGAGGCCGCTCTCGACCTCGGCCTCGAAGTTGGTATGCGCCTTGACCCGGGCGACGACCACGATGCCGTCCGCCTCATAGGCGTTGCGGTCGATGTGGGCCTCCACCCGGGGCTCCACCTCTCCCAGATTGACGGTCTCCATGCTGGAGACAACGGGCACGCCCATGGCCTCCTCGCTGACACCGAGATGAGCCAGGACCTTTACCTGCCCTTCGGCCACGCCACCGCCGTGACTGCCCATGGCCGGGACTATGAAGGGCGCAAACCCCATATCCTTGAGCCGGTCCACAACACGCCGGACGACGGTGGGCAGGTTGGCAATGCCGCGGCTGCCCACCGCCACTGCCACCCTGGCGCCCTTTTTCAGGACGCCGAGGGGGCTGCCGTCGCCGGGGTTGCGGTCCATGGCGCGGTCTATGGAGGTTTCGATGTCGGTCAGCGCCGGAAGCTCCGGCTGTCTGACGCGAACTCCGTAGAAAGACGGCACGGGCTGGTTGTCCAGGCCGGGGATGTCCAGCACGGGGAAGTTCGGTGTGGGATATTGCAATGCCATGATGCCGATTCGCCTTGTTGCTTTCTGATTGTCTATTCCACCGTAACCGGCTCTTCCACGGGCACGCACTGGAGGCGCTTCTTGGCCTTGTACTTGGCGTAGAACGAGTAGGCCACGGAAAGGACGGCCGCCGCGAAGAAGAAGAGCGCGATGGGCCGGTGCAGGTAGCCCGCGAGGGTGCCGTTGCCCATGACGATGCTCACGCGCAGGTGGTTCTCCGCCATGCCGCCGAGGATCAGGCCCAGCACCAGGGGCAGCAGCGGGAAGCCCTGCCGGGTGAAGACGTAACCCAGAAGACCGGTGGCGAAAAAGACCCAGACGTCGGACATGCTGCTGTTCAGGGCGTAGCTGCCGATGACGCACAGGCCCAGGATGACGGGATAGAGCACGAAGCGCGGGATGGTCAGCGCACGGATGAGCACCCGAATGAAGTAGACCTGGAGCAGCATCATGAAGATGTTGCTGACGAAGTAGGCTCCCAGGATGATCAGGACCAGCTCGCTGTGATCGCGCATGAGCAGCGGACCGGGCTGGACGCCGTGAATCATGAACGCGCCGAGCATCATCATGGTGGTGGCGTCGCCGGGAATGCCCAGGGTCAGCAGCGGGATCATGGCTCCGCCGGTGGCGGCGTTGTTTGCCGTCTCCGAGGCGATGATGCCATCGGGGTTGCCGGTGCCGAAGCTGTCCGGATCGTCCGAGGCGGACTTGGCCTGCGAGTAGGCCACGATGTTGGACAGGCCGGGGCCGATGCCCGGCAGGATGCCGACGCCGATGCCGATCAGTGCGGAGCGGACGACGTTCTTCACGGAGTGTTTGAACTTGGCAGCCACTCGGATGAACTCGCTGGCGGTGAAGTTGACGTTGACCAGCTTGAAGGGATTCTTGATCTCCTCGACGTCCTTGAGGATCTGGGAAATCGCGTACATGCCGATGAGCACCGGCATGACCGAGAATCCGGACTGGAGGTCGGTGATGCCGAAGGTCAGGCGGGACACGCTGTCCGTCTCGCTCAGGCCAACCATGGCCATGATCATGCCCACCGTGGCGGAGATCAGTCCCTTGGTCAGCGACTTGTCCGAAATGGAGATGATGCAGCTCAGGGTGAAGACCACCAGGGCGAAATATTCATAGGGCCCGAACCGCAGGGCGAATGCGCCCAGGAGCGGGGAAATGACCGCCAGTGCGAAGAAGGAGAGCAGGCCGCCCAGGAACGAAGCGAAGACCGCGTAGCCGAGCGCCTTGCCAGCCTCGCCCTTCTTGACCATTGGATAGGCGTCGAAGGTGGTTGCCACGGACGAGGGCGTGCCGGGAATGTTCAGCAGGGCCGCAGAGACCAGGCCGCCGGAGATGGAGCCGATGTACACGGCCACCAGCATGACCAACCCCTGATTGACGTCCATGCCGAAGGTGATGGGAACAAGCAGGGCGACGGCCATGGTGCTGGTCAGGCCCGGCATGGAGCCGACGACCAGACCGCCGAAGACGCCCAGAAACATAAGCATGATGTTGAACGGCGTGACCACCGCGAGCATGTGTGTGTAATCAAACATAATGGGCACCTTAGGGAAGGAAAAGCTTGAGAAGCGTGGCAAAAATGTATTGCAGCGCAAGCGTGACGGCCACGGACGTGATGCCGTAGGTGATCAGCTTCTTAGGCGTGCGCGGTCCAAGCAGACACATGGCCAGGAAAAGGAAGGGGATGGTGGCGAACACATAGCTGATGATCGGCAGCAGGAACAGATAGAGCAGCGTAAGCCCCACCAGGAGCCAGCGCAGGACCATGGTGTTGGCGTCGAACTTCGCAACGGCCTTGCACCAGTTCTTTTTGCCGGTGAAATCAACGCTCTGATACATCAGGACCAGGGAAAGGACGCCCAGGCTGTAGATCAGGATCTTGGGGAAAAACACCGGCCCCAGCGCGTAGATCATGGCCGTGTTGATATTGCCGGTTTGGATGTACAGGGCGATGCTGAGACCGAACAGGACAACACCCATGAACAGATCGCCGGTTTTGACTCGCATTAGTCCACTCCTCTGACTGTCAGCAAGAAGTTGACCGATTCTCGATGATCGGCAGTGATCTCCAGTCCCCTTCCCCGGGGCCGGCAGGCCGGCCCCGAGAGGAAGGAGAGGTTGGAGAGGCTTTACTTAACCAGGCCGTTTTCCTTGGCCAGGTCGGTGTACAGGTCGGACTCGGCCTGCCACAGGGAACGGGTTTCCTCGGGGGTCTTGAAGAAGGGCACCAGGCACTGCTCCCTGAGCGCGCTGATGGTTCCCTCGTCCGAAAGGGCCTTCTTGAAGGCGTCGCTCAGAATCATGATGTTCTCTTTGGGCGTGCCCTTGGGCGCGAAGATGGAATACAGGAAGTCGTAGGACGCGTCGACGCCGATCTCCTTGAGGGTCGGGACGTCGGGAGCGAACGGAGAACGCTCGGTGTTGACCATGGCCAGGACACGCAGGTCGCCGGACTTCAGGTACGGCTTGACCGAGGCAAAGCCGACGGTGGTGATGTCGCTGTTGTTGCCCAGCAGGGACACGATGCGGCCCTTGTCGCCGTTGGCCGGGATGAACATGGCCTTCAATCCGCCGTAGGCGTGGCTGATGTTCAGGAAGGTGAAGTGGGAAACGGCGTTGAGCGCCAGGGCCCAGCGGTACTTGCCCGGATTGGCCTTGACGGCCTCGAGGGCCTCCTTGGCGGTCTTGAACGGGCTGTCGCCGCGCACGATCAGGGCGGTGCTGCCCTTGGCCGCGATGCCGACGGGCTCGAAATCGTTCCAGCGGAACTTGGCCTTGGTCACCATGGGGGCGACGGTCAGGTTGCCGGGGTGCTCCCAGAGCACGGTGTAGCCGTCCGGGCGGGCCTTGCTGACATGGAGCGCGCCGTTCAGACCGGCGGCGCCGTCGATGTTCGTGACCACCAGGGGCTCGGGCAGGAGCTCCTTCATATGGTCACTGATGATCCTGGCGGAAATGTCGCTGCCTCCGCCCGGCTTCCAGGGCACCACGATCTGGACCGCTTTCTCGGGGAACTCGGCATAGGCAGGGGCGACGGCCGCCACGAGCAGTGCCAAAACGCACATAATCAAAACTTTACGCATTACATACCTCCTAAACTGTTAAGCGCAACTGTTATCCCTAGAGGCCGGGCCCCCGGAGATACACCTCCACATTGTCTCGAATGTCCAACGTCTCACCCTTGGTCAACCGGCCCGAGGCGAATGCCAGGACCTCGTCGACAAGGCGGCCGCCCGCGTCGGCAATGGGCTCCTTCTCGGTGATCACCGTACCGGAGTTGAAGTCCATCTCGCGCCAGCCCTTGTCCCAGGTGCGCGGGTTGCCGGTCATGTACAGGGTCGGCGTGATGAGCCCGGTGTTTACCGTGGGCATCATGGCGTCGTCCGGGAACCAGCCGCCTCCCACCTGGAAGATGTTCAGCACCGAGCCCGCGGCCGCGAAGCCGAGAAAGAGCGCGGTGGAGGACATCCACGAATCCATGTAGTACAGGCCGCGTCCCTCGGGGATTTCGCCGTACTGGGTGCAGCCCTGGATCGGCCGGGTGCCGGACTTGACGATGGCTCCAAGAGACTTTTCCTCCAGAGTCGTCAGGCCCGCCTGAATGTTGGCCGGAATGGGGTTGATGGTCCGGATGTCCTCTCCGGTGGAGCGGGCTTCCTCTTCCACCCTTTCCACGGCGCGCAGGAACTTGTCCCGTTCGCCCTCGTCGGTGAACCGCTTGGCCACGATGTGCTCGGCGCCGATGACCTCTGTGGTCTCGGCGAACATGGCGCGGCCGCCGTTGTCCACCAGGGTGTCGAAGAGATGGCCGACCACCGGGTTGCCGGACATGCCCGAAGTGGCGTCGGAATACCCGCACTTCACGGCCATGTTCAGCGCGCCGAAGTCCACCTCGGTGCGCGGCGTTTCACTGGCCTTCTGCACCAGGTTCCGGCACTTGCGCACGGCCAGGCCCAGGGCATCCTGGAATCCGCCGCAGTCCTTCATGAACACCGTTTCCATGGGCTTGCCGCTCTTGGCGATCTCACCCACGAAGGCGTCATAGGAAAACTCGGGATATCCGGCGTCCGGCTTGTTGCCCACGATGAGCACTGCGCCGACGTTGGCATTTTTGGCCAGACCTATCATGGTCCGGGCGATGGTCTTGCGATCGTCGCCGTCACGGCCGTTCTCATTGGGCTGGATGAACAGCCGGGTACCGCTGACGAGCTTGGACACCATGGCGGCCAGGGTGGCTGCGCCGCGTCCGTTGGCCATTACCAGCGTGTGATTGCGGATGCCGGTTGAACCGTCCGGCCTGACGTATCCGAGAAACTTCATGCCTGTCCTCCAGGAATATCGCCGCGTCCCCGCTTTCCTTCGACGTTATGGATGTGGACGCACTCGCCCGCCTTGATATCCACGGCGGCGCGACCGACGACTTCCTTGTACTTGATGATATCGCCGCCAGCGGGGATGTCCTGAACGGCGGCCTTGAAACCGAAGGGGATTTCGTCCTGGGCGGTAATGACATGCTGTGCACCGTCCACGGTGTAGGAGACTTCATCGCCGCCAACGATATCCTCGATGGCGTTTCCGACGTTGTCCTTTGAACTCATGACAATAAGAGCTTTCATTAGCATCCTCCGAGATGTCAGTATTGCTGCCCGGAAGAGCAAGAGCCTTGCCAAGATTTCAATTTAATGAATAACATCTTGTTTTAACTTATTTTATTATCAAATTGGTATATCAAAGAGCGGCAGGCGAAAGGGCTGAAACGTTTCAAACATTTCAACATGAAATGCAAAATGAAACAGTCAACATGCAAAATGAAATAACAAAAGCCCGAGACACCGCCGTCCTGAAACGGCAGCGGCTCGGGCCCAAAACGATACGGTCTCCCATCAGCCGTTCAAGCCATGAATGATCGAGGGGGAAACGTCACGCACATCAGGCGTTCCTGTCATGACCATGGCCTGGCGCAACTGATCCCCCAGGGTCTCGAAATAGCGGGCCACCCCTTCCCGGCCGCCGCCCACGGCAGCCACGGACACGGGCCGTCCGATGAGGACGCAGTCCGCGCCCAGCGCAAGCATCTTCAGGATGTCCCCGCCGTCACGCACCCCGCCGTCAGCCAGGACCGGGATGCGTCCGCCCACTGCGGCGACGACCTCGGGCAGGACTGTCGCGGTCCCCGGGGTATGGTCCAATGCGCGCCCCCCGTGGTTGGACACGACCACGGCGTCCGCACCGGCCTCCACGGCCAGGGAGGCGTCCCGGGGAGACATCAACCCCTTGAGAATGAACGCAATGCCCCAGGCATGCACCTTGCCTATGATGTCCGCCAACTGCTGTGAGGTCCGGGGGGCCACGGGACGGCCACGGCGGCGCAGGGTCAGCAGCCCGGCGGCGTCGATGTCCATGCCGATGGCCTTGCAACCGGTGTCGCGGGCCTTTTCCAGCTTCTCATCCAGTTCGGCCCCTTCCCACGGCTTGATGAAAGGAATGCCGCAGCCATGATGCAGAGTCAGCGCGGCCAGCCCGGCCTCATGGATAACCGGGGGGACGCCGTCGCCGGTACAGCCGACGATGCCCGCGTCCAGGCAGCCGCCCACCACCGATAGGTTGTAGTCTTCCTCGCTGACCCCAAGGTCCATGTTGACGGCCACACCGCCGATGGGCGCGGCCAGCACAGGAAGCGCCAGCTCATACCCCAGCAGGGTAATGGCCGTCTTCGGTTCGGTGATGTCATGAACCAGCCGCATGTTCAGGTGCAGGCTTGCCAGTGCGGAAACATTGTTCTTGAAGGAAGCTCCCGTTCCCAATCCACCCATGCCGGGAATTTCACCGGCACAGACTCTGCCGTCGCAGACTTTGCAGACCCGGCAGAACTTCTTCATCTTTTGGCGCGCGTTATCGCGGATAGCTTTCATTGAAATCTCCTTAGGTGGTCAAGGCCGGATCGGATTGCAACATTTCCTGGAATGGGTCGAGCAAGGCGGGAATTCGGCGTGATCGAGGTGACGCCCAACAGGATGGGCTCACCGAAAAACTTGAGCCAATAGGGTAGGATACTTCCCCGATACGGGTCAATGCTCCGCCGGACGACAAACCGGTCTGCAGCCGGACAGGCCAGCCCAGCCATAGAAAAGGCCCGGGAGCTTCCTCCAGGGCCTTCCTCTCACCGTCAGCCAACTTCTTGCGACCTGAAAAGCATTAAATACGTATAGCTACAACCACTTGTATTTACATTTTATTAATTAAAATCAAACTACACGACCTTCCGTCAGCGACATGAAAAGCCACAACGGTCATCGGACGGTTGCGATTCGGGAGCGCACGGGGATGTTCTTCGTCTCAAGCCCCGGAGTCTGGCCACGCAGATCGAAGTCGAGCTCCACGCCGGGCCGGAAGATGAGTACGTGTGTCGAGCCGCCGAAGTGGAACATGCCGAGCTGGTCGCCCTTCTTCACATGCTGGCCCTCATAGACCGTGAGCTCATTGGACGAGACCTCGGCCATGCCGACGAACATGACCGCCATCAGCCCGATGTCCGGGTTGTCCGCCTCGATGAAAACCAGGGCCCGTGCCGCAACCTGGGTGATGTAGCCCTGCGACCGGTTAGGGCTGGCAGGGTCAAACCCCGCCAGGGGAGATTGGGCGTAATAGGAGCCGTCGATCAGCTGCGTCTTCACGATCCTGCCGCTGACCGGGCTGTGCCAGCGATGATAGCTGAGCGCGCTCAGAAACGCCTGGTAGATAGTGCCGCCCTCGAACCGGGCAGCCAGAGGGTCACCTTCCAGCATGTGATACAGCGAGTAGGGCTGTCCCTTGATCCAGAATCGGTCACGCAGCTTCACGTTTTTGGCCAGCTTGAACGGCGCGGATTCGCAGGCGTTGGCGATGACCGCGTCGTCGTCCGGGGCCGCAACGGGCCGACGTCCCTCACGGAAGCGGCGGGTAAAGAAATCATCCCAGGAGGCGAACCCGTGGTAGGGTTTCGACGGATCGCAGACGAAGTCCTGCTCAAAGGTCGGCATGGCCTCCCTGGCGTCGCGGCCGAACCACCCTTTCTCGGGATCGTCGCCGAGCACGTAGCGGGAGTCCGGCGAGCCGAGATACACGGCCCATTGCCTGAGTATCTTCTTCAATTGCGCGTTAACCCGGCCATCCAGGAAGGCGGTGGTCCCGGCTGTGGTGCCCATGGGCCAGTTCAGGACGGCATTGATAGGGAACCCCACAAGCCCGCTCTTGTTGAACTCGGGGGCCTGCTGCAAGATGTCGCTCAACCGCTGCAACATCACGCGGTAGTCGCGGACCTGCGGTTTACCCGTCGGATCGTTCCTGAACTGCGGCTTGTCCGGAATCGTCTCGAACATCCGCGAGAAGAGCATGAGCAGCTCGGGATCATTTTCGATCAGTTCCCGGAACTCCTGCACCACAGGCAGAAGCCGGGGCGTCTCGCCCGAGGCTGTCGGAAGGTCCGAGCCGCTCGCCCGCCCGGCAAGGCCAAGCAAAAGGACAAGGCCACAGAAAAAGACGACAAGATTGTTCTTACCATACCGTTTCCAAGTCATTTCGGGCCTCCCTCCTTGGTTATCGACGCGGTGGCCAGAGTTTGACCAGTACTCCTCCTATAAACCGCCTGCGAGGGTATGCCAAGGTCTTGCAAAAAACAGACGCCCACGACCGATGCCCGGCTCCCCGAGGGAAGCCGGGCCTGGAGGGACGACACACGGTCGTGCACGGTATTCTAGGGCTGCCGCTACGAGTCCAGCGCCAGCTTTGCGCCGAGGCCGAATAAACAGGCTCCCACAACTTTCTCGAGCCGATGCCGCCAGCGATCGAACAACTTCACGGTGCGCGGATCGGTCAGGACGAACACGACAAACGCGAACCAAGACAGGTGCGTCAGGGAGATGAACGCGCCGATGCCCACCTTGGCGGTCAGGGAGGTCGTGGGAGAAATCACCTGCGTAAATAAGGCGATGAAAAACAACATGGTCTTGGGATTGAGCAAATTGCAGAAGAAACCGTGGCGAAACGCCCCACACACGGAGACGGAATCGGATTCTTCGACGCAATCCGCTTGCTCGGCCTGCCCCTTCCGGGGCAGGAACGCCGAAACGCCCAGCCAGAGCAGATAGACCGCTCCAGCATACCGCACCGCCTCCAGCACCCATGCGTACTTGGCAACGACATAGCTCAGCCCCAGCAGGGCATACGTTGTATGAACGACGACACCACAAGCGATTCCCAACGCCGTGGCCAGCCCTCTTTGCCGGTCATACCGCAACCCGTTCCTGACGATGACGGCAAAATCCGGCCCGGGGCTCACCACCGCCAACACGGTCACCATCCCTACAAGCAGCATGTTTTGATCAAGTAAATTCATGACTCCCCCATTGATGGACGTTTCTTTTACTTTGATATACTGAATTTAATCAGGATCAAAAAACGAAAAGAACTCACTCTAAGCATGAGAAAAAATCATAGAACAAGATGAAAAGCCTTCCTCCGCTCAAACCGCTCATCAGTTTCAGGTCCGCAGCTCGGAACAAGAGCTTCACCAAGGCCGCGCATGAGCTGAACCTGACTCAGGGAGCCATCAGCAGGGCCGTAAAGCAGTTGGAGGAATTCTTCGGATTCGAGTTGTTCGAGCGGAGAAATAGAGGGCTTTTCCTGACCGGCAAGGGAAAGCAACTGGCCGAAGGGGTTGAAGAGGCGCTGGTCCGCCTTGAAAGGGTCAGCGAAGCTATACGGTTGCCCGAGACAAAGCGCCGGCTCTCCGTATCCTGCGAGCCCTCCCTGGCCATGCGCTGGCTGATGCCAAAGCTGGAGACCTTTCTGGCCTCCAACCCGCATACGGACATCCACCTGTCCACCGGCGGAGGCCCCATCGACCTCTCCGCTGAGGGGGTTCACCTGGCGATACGGCGCTCAGACTTCGCCTGGCCGCCCCACTATCACTGCACCCCCCTGGGCAGGGAGAGGATCGGACCGGTGTGCAGTCCGGAGTATTGGGCACAACACAAGAACGGCCCCAAACAGCGCCTTCATACCCGCACCCGCCCCGAAGCATGGAGCGACTGGGATTCAGTCTCCACAATCAGGATTGACTTCAATTCGGAGAAATACTTCGACCATTTCTACTTCAGCCTCCAAGCGGCCACCACCGGATTCGGCATGGCGATAGGGCCTGAGCCCATGGTCCGGGATGACATTAAGCAAGGGCTGCTCGTCGCCCCATACGGCTTTGAGACGACCCGGATCGAGTATGTCACCCTCTCGCTGGATCGCCCGGGAACCGACAACGACATGAACGCGTTCATCAACTGGCTCAAAGCGGAACTGTCCCTGCCGACGCACTGAAGCCCAAAAACAAAAAGGGCATCCTGTCCAATGGATACCCTTTTGCAATGCTTACGAAACCGGCACCAGCCGAACTAACGCCTCCACTCATCGGCTCTTGCGGTAGGCTCCGGGACCGGTGCCGAATTCCTGCTTGAACCTTCTGGAAAAGGATGCCGCAGAGGCATACCCGCATCGGTCGGCGATCTCCTCCAGGGAGGCGCTGGTGTCCGCAAGCAACGCTCGCCCCTTGAGCAGCCGCCACTTGGCCAGGTAATTGATCGGGGGCACTCCGACCAGTTTGGCGAACCTGTCGGCAAACCGTGCCCGGGACATGCCCGCAACGGAGGCCAGGGCCTCGATTGTCCAGCTCGCCCGGGGGTCGCGGTGAATGGCCGTCAGCGCCTTGGACATATTGGTGTCCTGCAACGCCGCCATAAATCCCGCAGGCTGATGAGTGTCGCCGCCGTCCGCTCCTCTGACCGCCTGCAGAAAAACGATCTCGATCAACCGGCTCAAGACCCCCGTCATGCCGGGAGCCTCCAGTTCCGCTTCCATGGCAAGCAGATCAAGCGTGGTTTTCGTGCACGGTTCTTTAGCAAGATCACGGGAGCGCAGCACGATTGATTTCGGCAGGGCCGTCAAAATCGGATGGTCAATCGCTTCATCGAAAACGCAGTAGCCGCACAGCAGGCTGACGCCCGGTGAATCGGCATCGCCGACCTGTTCCGCCACATAGCTCAGGTTTCCGTTTTCCAAAGGATTTTTGGCCAGCACGTCACCCAGCGACACGGCGGGGATTCCCTCCGCCGCTGCCAGCACCTGCGAAGCCCCGTCCGGAACGATGACGAGATCGCCCTCCTCCAATGCAATGCCCTGTTCTCCTGGGACGGCAACGAAACATTTCCCCGCGCGCACCAGGTGAAAACGAATGGTTCGCCTTTCCCGAGGCACTTCAATCGAATATCCGCCGCTCAACCGTGCCCGGAAGTACAGGGAGCTGTTCAGCCTGAGCGTCGAAAAAATTTCGGAGAGAACATCTGGTTTGTACATCGGCGGGTCCTTTGAGACTATCTGGTAAGAACTTGGGATGAACAGACAATGCTATCCGACGAGGCCAATGTCAAAGTGTCCGAAACCAAACAGGAGAGCAAACATTGACGATGGAAACAGCCCTTGCCCTCATGAGCTTCGCCCTGGTCATGTCCATTACGCCGGGCCCCGCGAATTTCCTCCTGCTCGCTTCCGGAGCGAATTTCGGTCTTGTTCGAACGCTACCGCTGCTCTTCGGAGTCAGCTTCGGTTTTCTCTTCATGGTTTTTCTCGTGGGCATCGGCCTGGGACATGTCCTGGAGCAGTACCCGGTCGTCCACACCACACTGCGATTTGCATGCGGAGCCTACGTGCTGTGGCTGGCCTATCAAATAGGGCGCAGCAGATCGCTCGGAGGAGACGGGGAACCAATGACGAACCCCATCGGCTTCATTAACGCCGCCCTGCTCCAGTGGGTCAACCCCAAGGCCTGGACGGTGGCGCTCATCGTGAACGTCTCCTACGCCTTTCCGGGCGCGCTGGTTCCCAGCCTCCTGAAAATGATACTGCTCTTTGCGATTGTAAACATACCTTCCATAGGGGTATGGGCTTTGTCGGGGTCGGCGCTTCGACGGCATCTCCGTAGCGGAAAACGGCTCGCCGTCTTCAACCTGGGCATGGCGTCGATGCTCGTGCTGTCCACGATCCCCATGCTTTTCACCACCTGACAACAAAATCGGAGGGACGCTCCATGCCTATACAGGTAGTTCAGCTGGGCACGGCTCGACATCAGGACGAAGGAATACGAATCGGAACCGTCAGGAGACCGCCGCGCGGGGTGAAAAAAACCGAGTACGCCAGCCAAAACTGGTATGACGTCTGGCTGCCGGAGGTTGCCCCCTCTCCCGAACTGATGAAGCTGGGCCAAAGCGCGGAGACCGAAAAGGAATGGGATATCTTCGCCAGGAAATACCGTAGGGAACTGGCAACGCCGGAAAAATCCCGAACCCTGGCCCTGTTGGCCGCATTCTCAACCACGAGCGACTTTTCCATAGGATGCTATTGCGCGGACCTGAGTCGTTGCCACGTCTCAGTGCTGCGCGAAATTCTGAAGGAGCAAGGAGCCTTGTTCAAGAACAGCGGAGAATGATCCGTAGCGCTCCGCATCGAATTCATACTGTCTTTCACTGCCGACACATCCCGCTGATGCATGCGTGAAGCGGGCTGACCCAGCACCGCCATATTGCCGCCTTCCTCCACCCCGCCCCCTCTCCATACGCCTTGACACGAGTATCTTTTTTAAAATAGTAACGCTAATGTGTTACTATTTTATTATTCGTGCTAATGACTGCCGGTTCTGAACAGTCCGGCCGTCAGCAAAGGAGGGTATCCGATGTCAGGATGCACACCCAAGTCCGCTCCGGCAGTGGTGCCGGCGGACCTGTCTTCAATCCACCCCAACAAGGAGGGAACGATGAAACTGATTGAAGGCGTGATGTACCAAACCAACGCGCCCAAGGGCATTGATCCGGACGAGATCTTTTTCGTTCAGGTCGACGCCACCAAGTGCGAGGCTTGCGGGAGTTGTGAGGAGGTCTGCGCCTCCGGGGCGATCCAGGCCATCAACGATGAGGGGACCCGTCAGGTTGTCGATCCCGCGGCCTGCATGAACTGCGGCCAGTGTCTGGTCAGCTGTCCCTACGGCGCCATCTATGAAGGCGTCTCCTACGTGGATGAGATCTTCGAGAAGCTCAAGGACCCGGACACCGTGGTCGTATCCATGCCCGCTCCGGCGGTCCGCTACGGCCTCGGCGAGTGCTTCGGAGCGGCTACCGGCACCTACGTCGGCGGACAGATGCACGCCGCCCTGCGCAAGCTCGGCTTCGACTACATCTGGGACAACGAGTTCACCGCGGACGTGACCATCATGGAGGAGGGCACCGAGCTCATCCAGCGCGTGCAGGAACAGGGCAAGAAGGACGCCCGCCCGCTGCCGCAGTTCACTTCCTGCTGCCCCGGCTGGGTCAAGTTCGCCGAGACCTTCTACCCTGACCTGCTGCCCAACCTCTCGAGCTGCAAGTCTCCCATCGGGATGCTCGGCCCCCTGTCCAAGACCTACGGTGCTCACGAAACGAAAACCGAACCCAAGAAGGTCTACACCGTGTCGATCATGCCCTGCATCGCCAAGAAGTACGAAGGACTCCGTCCCGAACTGGCGGACAGCGGCTTCCGCGACATCGATGCCACCATCAACACCCGCGAGCTGGCCTACATGATCAAGACCGCGGGCATCAACTTCAACAGCCTGCCCTCGCAGCAGCCCGACCCGATCCTGGGCGACTCCACCGGCGCGGCCACCATCTTCGGCAACAGCGGCGGCGTCATGGAAGCGGCCCTGCGCCTGGCATACGAAGTGCTGTCCGGCAAGAAGCTGGCTAACCCCGACATCAAGGTGGTGCGTACCCATGAGGGCATCAACACCGCCGACGTCAAGGTGCCCAACTTCGGCACGGTCAAGGTGGCTGTGGCCAGCGGCCTGGCGAACGCGGCCAAACTCTGCGACGAAGTCAGGGCCGGGAAATCCCCCTACCACTTCATCGAGATCATGACCTGCCCCGGCGGCTGCGTGAACGGCGGCGGACAGCCCCTGGACCCGGACGTCCGGGCCTCGCTGTTCAAGAGTACGGTGGCCCAGATCAACAGGCGCTTCCGTGCGCGCAAGGTTTCAGCCTAAGGAGAACGGAATATGAAAATGAACAGACGCGTCTTCATCAAGGCATGCGGCGTGATGGCCGGTTATGCAGTGCTCGGCGCCAACCTGACCAAGGAAGCCGTGGCGAGCACCATGGACTTTGTCGGTCTGCGGCAAACCTCCGTGTATACCGCCGATGCCAAGATATACAAGGTCAGGAAGTCGCAGGACAACCCCATGATCAAGAAGATCTACGACCATGAGCACGGGTTCCTGCACGAAGGCCCCTGCGGACACATGTCCCATCACCTGCTGCACACGCACTATAATGATCGCAGCGCCAGGTTGGCCGCTCTCAAGAACAAGGGCTTCAAGTTCAACCTGTAACTCCTGAAAGCTTCGACCTGCGGCGAGGATGATTCTGATCCTAGGGCCGAACGCTTCTTTCCCTCACCCCTCTCCCCCACACATTCCTGCTATTTCATCCGCGCGTTTGCTGACGCGCTTAGTATTACTATTTTTAAAAAGTTATACGTATTGTAAAATTTAATCTTGATTTGTACTACTCGTTTGCGTAATAGATTCCCCCAGAACACCTCCTACCGGAGAACATCTGCCTGCGGGAAGGGTACGCCTGAACCCCAGGGTGGAGCCATCTGGTTCTGCCCTTCCTTTCGCAGGCGGGAAAACCGAAAGCTCCATCCTATCCCCAGTAGCAGAGAGCCCGGGAGTGCTAACCCGGGCTCTTTTCCCTAATCGGAGGCCGCCATCAACAGGGAGGAAATAGGATTGCAGAAACGACTCGGCATCATCGGCATCATCATCAAGAACAGAAAAGAGGCGGCAGCCACCGTCAATACCATCCTGAGCGACCACGGCGAAATCATCGTGGGCAGGATGGGGCTGCCGTTCAGGGACAGGGGTGTGAGCATCATCGACCTGATCATCGAGGCCACCACCGATGAGGTTGGGGCCCTGACCGGCAAGCTCGGCATGCTTGACGGCGTACAGGTCAAGTCACTTTTGGTTTAACCATAGGGGGTTAGGAAGGATGAAAAAGGACAGCACGCTGGGCGAGGGCCTGGCCAACTTCGTGGACGAGGCAACTATTCGGGATGAGATGGCGCGGGCGGAGAATCCGTCCAAAGGCCTGATCAACGAGATCCTGCTCAAGGCCAGGGAGAAACAGGGCCTGGACCCGGACGAAGCCGCCGCCCTGCTCAAGAATACGGACAGGGAACTGGACGAGGCCATCTTCGAGACGGCCATCGCCATCAAGAAGGCCATCTACGGCAACCGCCTTGTGGTCTTTGCGCCGCTGTACATCACCAATGAGTGCGCCAACCAGTGCAAATACTGCGGGTTCAAGGCCACCAACAAGGAACTGGACCGCCGCACGCTCTCCCCGGAGGAAATCCGGCGGGAGGTGGAAGTGCTCGAGGACCTCGGGCACAAGCGGCTCCTGCTGGTCTACGGCGAGCACCCCACCCTGGGAGCCGACTGGATCGCGGAGACCGTGCGCGACGTCTACGCCGTGACCTCGGCCAAGAGCGGCGAAATCCGCAGGGTCAATATCAACTGCGCCCCCCTGGACGTGGAGGGCTTTCGCACGCTCCACGAGGTGGGCATCGGAACCTACCAGTGTTTCCAGGAGACCTACCACCGGCCCACCTATGAGAAGCTGCACATCGCCGGACGCAAGACGGACTTCCTGTGGCGGCTGCACGCCATGCACCGGGCTCAGGAGGCGGGCATCGACGATGTGGGCATGGGCGCGCTCTTCGGTCTCTATGACACGACCTACGAGGTCCTCGGCCTGCTCCACCACGCGCGGCAGTTGGAACGGGACTGGGGCGTGGGGCCGCACACCATCTCCTTCCCCAGGCTGGAGCCCGCCCTCAATGCCGATATCGCCTACAATCCGCCGTATCCGACCACGGACCACGAGTTCAAGAAGATCGTGGCCGTGCTCAGACTGGCCGTACCCTACACCGGCCTGATCCTGACCACCCGCGAGAACGCCGAGTTCCGCAGGGAGCTCCTTGAAGTGGGCGTTTCCCAGCTCTCGGGAGGCTCGCGCACCTATCCCGGAGCGTATGCCGACCCCGAATACGACCGTCCCGATGTGCAGCAGTTCTGCGTCGGGGACAGCCGCAGCCTGGACGAGGTCATCCAGTCCATTGCCGGGGACCACGGCTACGTGCCGTCCTGGTGTACTGCGTGCTACCGGCTGGGCCGCACCGGCGAACACTTCATGGAGCTGGCCAAGACCGGATTCATCCAGAAATTCTGCCTGCCCAACGGGCTGCTGACCTTCAAGGAATACCTGGAGGACTACGCCTCGGAAGAGACCCGGCGCATCGGCGAGGAGCTCATCCGGCGCGAAGTGGAGAACTATCCCGATCCCGACCGCAAGAGTCTGCTCACCGACCGGCTTGCCCGCATGGAAGCCGGAGAGCGGGACCTGTACCTTTAACCCTGGCCGAGGCGGCAATGGTGAATGGCAAACCGGAAGGAATCCGGATGGAACGCGACGGACTGGGCGAAATGCCCATTCCCGCCGACGTCTACTGGGGTACCCACACAGCGCGGGCCGTGCGCAACTTCCCCTTCTCCGGATATCGGCTTCATCCGGCCTTTGTATGCGCCTTTGCCCAGGTCAAGCAGGCCTGCGCCAGGACCAACGCGCTCCTCGGATACCTGCCCGGGGAGCGCGGCCCGGCGATCATGGACGCCTGCGCCGAGATGGCGGACGGCGCGCTCCACGACCAGATCGTGGTGGACGCCTTCCAGGGCGGGGCCGGGACCTCGACCAACATGAACTTCAACGAAGTCATCGCCTCCCGGGCCGCCGAACTCCTCGGCGGCCACCGGGGGGACAGGGATCTGGTCTCACCCCTGCGCCACGTGAACATGCACCAGTCCACCAACGACGCCTATCCCACCGCCCTGCGCGTGGCCGTGCTGAACATGCTGGCGGAACTGGAAAAGATCGTCTCGACCCTCCAGGAAACCCTTCAGGCCAAGGAGGCCGAGTTCCGTGACGTGGTCAAGGTGGGCAGAACCGAGCTGACCGACGCCGTGCCCATGACCCTGGGCATGACCTTCGGCGCCTTTGCCGAGGCCGTGGCCCGCGATCGCTGGCGGCTCTTCAAGTGCCGGGAGCGGCTGAAACGGGTCAACCTGGGCGGCACGGCCATCGGCACCGGTCTGGGCGCGCCGCGAGACTACGTGCTGGCCGTGGCCGGGCACCTGGCCGCGATCACGGGGCTGCCCGTGTCCCGCGCCGAGAACATGGTGGACGCCACCCAGAACGGCGACGTCTTTGCCGAGGTCTCGGGCATGCTCAAGGCGTGCGCGGCAAACCTGCTCAAGATCGCCTCGGACCTGCGCCTGCTCTCCAGCGGCCCGGATGCCGGGCTGGGAGAGATTGTCCTGCCAGCACTCCAGGCCGGGTCGTCCATCATGGCGGGCAAGGTCAACCCGGTCATGCCCGAGGCTGTGACACAGGCCGCCCTCCGGGTCATGGCCAACGACCAGATGATCGGCATGGCCGTGGGTATGGGACAGCTGGAGCTCAACCACCTCCTGCCGCTCATCACCCACTCCCTGATCGAATCCCTGGCCCTGCTCACTGCGTCCTGCCGGGGGTTGGCCGAAGACTGCGTACCGGAAATCCAAGCACGCCCGGAGCGATGCCGCACCCAGGTGGAGCGAAGCGGAGCCCTGGCCACGGTGCTGGTGCCTGTGCTGGGATACGAAGCGGTGGAACGGCTCGCAAAGGACGCGCGCCAAGAAGGCCGGACCGTTCCGGCCCAACTCGTGCTCTCGGGCATCGCTTCCGAGGAAACCGTCGACCGACTGTTCTCGCCCCGTCAACTGTGCAAGCTGGGCTTCACGCCCGGTGAATTCGAGGAGGTGAACACGCCATGAAGCTCGTGACCGCCATCGAGTCGTTGAACACGCCCGCCCTTTTCGCGGCCAGCCGCCGGAGGATCATCCTGCACGCTGCCGTATACGGAGCTTTTGCCCGCTCCAAGCCGCACCGCGAGGGACTCGAGGCCGCCCTGAACAGGCCTGAATTCAACCAGTTGGACATCATCGTCCTGGAGCCGGACAACGGGCAGGACTGGGTGCGCCCCTTTCTGGACGCCCTGCGCTTCGGCATATCTCCCCAGGCCGCGGACGACGAAGTGGAGCTGTCCCACCGGTTCATGACCGACCTGGCCCGCCGCTACCCGGACAAGGTGCGGCTGCACCCGGCCCGGCGGCTCCCCTGCCTGCCCGTGGTCATCGTGGACGACGACATCATTTTCGGCCAATACGCCCACGCGAACGTACACGCTCCCCAGGGATTCTGGGGCATGATCCGCGCGGACGTGCCGACCCTGCTCCAATGGACCATGGCGGGCAAGCCCCCGCCGCACGCGGACGACGAGGAAATCGCCGCCTTCCGGCTGGTCAACGAGTGCGCCAGGGCCATGTGCCTCTGCCGCGCCTTGTCTCCACTGCCCGCACGACAACTCGAACCCCGGGACCGCCCGGCCAACGGAACGCCATGAACACACCCGATATCCTCACCGCCCTGACCGGAGCGGACGACGCTTCCCTTTTTGCCCTCGCCGACGAGACCCGCCGCCGGGTCTTCGGCAAGGCCGTGTACATCCGCGCCATCGTGGAGTTCTCCAACGTCTGCGACAAGCACTGCCGGTACTGCGGGCTGCGCGCGGATAACCGCAGGCTCAACCGCTACCGCATGCGCGCCGACGACATCCTCGCCGCTGCAGACGCCGCCGTGGCCGAGGGAGCCGGGACTGTAGTCCTCCAGTCGGGCGACGACTTCTCCTACTCGGCGGAACTGGTGGGTGAACTGATCCGCGAAATAAAAGAGCGTCACGACGTGGCCGTGACCCTCTCCCTGGGAGACCGGAGCCTTGACGAATACGTGTACTGGCGCGCCTGCGGGGCCGACCGCTGCCTGATGAAACTGGAGACCACGGACCGCCATCTGTACAAGCAACTGCGCCGGGGGGAGGACTTCGGCGCACGGCTGCACCGTGTGGAGGAACTGCGTCGCATGGGATACGAGATCGGTTCGGGAGTCATCGCCGGGTTGCCCGGCACCACGCCCATGGACGCGCTGCGCGACATCCTGTTCCTGACCGACCTGGGTCTGGACATGATCGCGGTGGGGCCGTTCGTCCCCAACCCGGACACGCCCCTGTCGGGCATGACGCCGGGCTCGGTGGACCTCTCCTTCCGCATGACCGCGTTGCTGCGCATCCTCAACCCCGAAGCCAACATCCCGGCCACGTCGGCCCTGGACGCCCTGCGGCCCGGCAGCCGCGCCCTTGCCCTGACGCGGGGATGCAACGTGCTCATGCCGTCCCTGACCCCGGCTGACTATCGCGGCGACTACACCATCTATCCCGGCAAGAACGCGGGAAGCACCGAGGGCGCAGCGTCCCTGGCACCGGCCCGCAAGGCCATCGAGGAGAACGGCTTCGTCCCGTCGGCGTCCAAGGGATTCTCCCCGAGGAGGAGCCATGTCCGGTAAGGCACCGCGCGGAGTCAGGCTGGTCATCGCCCTGGCGGGCAGGCGCAACGCGGGCAAATCGTCCCTGATCAACGCCCTGACCGGCCAGGATACGGCCATAGTCTCGGACACCCCGGGCACCACCACGGACCCGGTGGCCAAGCACTATGAGTTGTTGCCCCTGGGACCAGTAACCTTTTACGACACCGCAGGTCTGGACGATGAGGGTGAGCTTGGCCGACTGCGCATCAAGGCCACGAAGAAAGTGCTCTTCCGCTGCGACGTGGCCGTGGTCGTCCTTGGTGAAGAGGGGCTGACCGACCACGAGCGCGGCCTGCTCGAGACCATCCGCGAGATGGGCGTCCCGTGCATCGTGGCCTGGAACAAGGCGGACCTGCGGCCTGAAGCCGCACCCCTGCCCGAGATTCCCGGTGCGCCCGTCCTCCATGTCTCGGCTGCGGACGGACAGGGCGTGGACCGACTCAAGGAGCGCATCATCGCCGCCGTTCCGCCCGAATACCGGCAGGAGCGGCTGATCCTCGGCGACCTGATCAACGAGGGGGACCAGGTGATCTGTGTGGTGCCCATAGACCTGGCAGCGCCCAAGGGGCGGCTGATCCTGCCCCAGGTGCAGGTCCTGCGCGAGATCCTGGACTGCGACGCCATGGGCACCGTGGTCAAGGAGCGGGAGATAGAGGCCGCGCTTTCCGGCTTGCGGCAAAAGCCCGCCCTGGTGGTCACTGACTCGCAGGTTGTCATGAGCGTGGCCGGAGACGTGCCTGACGACGTGCCGCTGACCACATTCTCCACCCTGTTCGCCCGCTACAAGGGCGACCTGGACAGCCTGGTCGAGGGGGCCTCGGCCATCGACCGGTTACAGGACGGCGACACCGTGCTCATTGGAGAGGCGTGCTCGCATCACAACGTGGCGGACGACATAGGCCGGGTCAAAATCCCCCGCTGGATGTCCCAGTACACGGGCAGGGACCTGAATTTCGAAGTTTATTCCGGACACGACTTCCCGGAGGACCTGGAGCGATTCGCGCTGGTGGTCCATTGCGGGGCATGTATGCTGAACCGCACCGAGATGCTCCGGCGCATCACCGAATGCGCACGCCGAGGCCTGCCCGTCACCAACTACGGCGTGGCCATCTCCAAGCTCCAGGGGGTGTTGGACCGCGTGCTGCGGCCCTTTGGAATGGAAGAATCAAAATTCTGAGTTAGCGAGAAAGGGGCGGAGCGGAAAACACCGCGCCGCCCTTGCTTCACGCTCAGCCGTGGCTGTGGCCGTGACCGTCGCCGCCCCCATGGGCGTGATCCGCGTCGTGGCTGTGGGCCCCGTGGTCATGCACGTGCTCGCCGTCCGCGTCGTGCTCATGGCCGTGGCTGTGGGAATGGGTGTGCACATGGCTATGCTCATGGGTGTGGGTGGTGCCGCCCTCATGGGTATGCTCGTGCACGTGGGCATGTTCATGCTCATGTGCATGATCATGGCTTCCTTTCCCGCCATGGGCATGCTGATGGGCCACGCGATCCTTGCCGAGATTGCAACCGCAGTCCTTGCACATATTCGCTCTCCTGTGCTTTTTCGTTGGCCTTCCCTCTACTACAAACATACTCCGTTCCTCCTGCCCGACAACCCCCGCAAAAAATGAAAATCCCGTACTGCGGCGGGCATATGGAAGGTGCGGCAGTATGACCGCGTTGTCACGAACCCAGGCTTCGTCCACTCGGCAAACATCTCTTCCCCGGCCTCGTCTCCATCCGCTCCAGGCCACATTCAACTAGCTGTTAAAACAGTTTTTCTCTCTATTTAGTTTTATGATTATATCTTTCGTAATCGTTTATTGACACGTTTTTTTAATAGGTGCTATCAAATGCTAATCTTTCCCAAACCGGTATACAAAGAGAGGAGTTCATGCACGCTTTCCGCAAGATCTGCGCAGGCCGTTTCGCGCTGGCCGCCGCCATCGGGCTGCTGGCCCTGGCGACCCTGGCCGTAACCCCGGCTCTGGCCAAGGACACCCTGACCCTGGCCATCAAGGGCGAGCCGGACGACGGCTACGATCCTACCCTGGGCTGGGGCCGTTACGGCAACCCCCTGTTCCAATCCACCCTGCTCAAACGGGATGAGAACCTGAATATCGTCAACGACCTGGCAACCAGCGCGGAACTGTCCGCCGACGGACTGACCTGGAACGTGACCATCCGCGAGGACGCGAAATTTTCCGACGGCTCCCCGCTGACCGCCGAGGACGTGGCCTACACCTTCAACACCGCAGCCACCTCGAGCGGTAAGGTGGACCTGATCAACATGGACAAGGCCACGGCCATCGGCGACTACACCGTGCAACTCACCCTCAAAAAGCGTGACACGACCTTCATCAACAGGCTCGTCAGCCTAGGCATCGTGCCCAAGGCGGCGCACGGTCCCGGCTACGCCCGAAAGCCCATCGGCTCCGGCCCGTACCGGATGGTGGAATGGAACGAAGGGCAGCAGATGATCGCCGAGCGGAACCCTCATTATTACGGCGCGGAGCCCTTCTTCAAGCGGCTGGTCTTCCTGTTCACCGACGAGGACACCTCCTTCGCCGCTGCCAAGGCGGGCAAGGTGGACGTGGTCGTGGTCCCGCAGGTGCTGGCCGTGCAGACCATCCCGGGCATGGTTCTCCACCCGGTCAAGAGCGTGGACAACCGCGGGCTCATGTTCCCCTGTGTACCGAACACGGGCAAGGTCACGGACAAGGGCTCCCCAATCGGCAACGACGTTACCGCCGACCTGGCTATTCGCAAGGCAATCAACCTGTCCATCAACCGCCAGGTCCTGGTCAAAGGCGTGCTGGAAGGCTTCGGCCGCCCGGCCTACGGCCCCTGCGACGGTCTGCCCTGGGACAACCCCGCGAACTCGTTCAAGGATGCCGACCCGAAAGCGGCGCGCAAGATCCTGGCCGACGCAGGCTGGAAGGACACTGACGGCGACGGCATCGTCGACAAGGATGGAATCAAGGCCGAGTTCACCATCATCTACCCGGCTGATCGCGCCATCCGCCAGTACCTGGCCCTGGCCGTGGCCGACATGCTCAAGCCCATCGGCATTCACGCCGTGGTCGAAGGCAAACGCAGCTGGGACGAGATCAAGCACCTCATGCACTCCAGCGTCATCGTCTTCGGCTGGGGCGCCCATGACCCCATCGAAGTATATCAGCTCTATTCGAGCCACCACGCAGGCGACGGCTGGAACAACCCCGGCTACTACGTCAACGCCAAGGTGGACGAATACCTTGACGGCGCCATCTCCGCCGAAAGTTACGAGGCCTCCCTAAACTTGTGGAAGAAGGCGCAGTGGGACGGCAAGACCGGTTCCGACGTTCACGGCGATGCGCCCTGGGCCTGGCTGGTCAACCTGGAACACACCTACTTCATCAGCGAGCACCTGGACGTGGGCGTCTCGCAGGTGGAGCCCCACGGCCACGGCTGGCCCATCACGGCCAACATCCAGAAATGGACCTGGAAAGATTAACCCCTTTCGCTCCGGCGGCGCGGATATCCCCCGCCGCCGGAGCCGGGAAATGATATGCACGCCATCTCTCCATCTTTTTGCCTGGGCAGGCTGGGACGCCTCACGCTGATCCTGTCGCTGGTCTCGGTCCTGGCCTTCACCCTGGTTTCCCTGTCCCCGGTGGACCCGGTCTCCGCCTACATCGGCATTGACCGCATGCAGATCAGCATCGAGCAGGAACAGCGCATCATCGAGCGCTGGGGGCTGGACCGCCCTGCGCCCGAGCGCTTCTTCATCTGGGCGAAAAACGTCCTCACGGGCGACTTGGGCCGATCCATGATCTTCAATGAGCCCGTAACCAAAGTGATCGGCAAACGATTCGTCACTTCGCTGTGGCTCATGGCCTCGGCCTGGCTCCTGTCGGGTGTGCTCGGCTTCGTCCTCGGAGTAGTGGCGGGAACCAACCGCAACTCCCTGGCCGACAGGGTTATCCGCCTGTACAGCTACACCCTGGCCTCCACCCCGTCCTTCTGGCTGGGGCTGGTGCTTCTGGCGGTCTTCTCGGTTTCCCTTGGCTGGACGCCCATCTGCTGCGCCACTCCGCCAGGGGTGTCTCCCGACGACGCCTCGCTGTGGGAGCGACTGCACCACCTGATCCTTCCGGCCGCCACCTTGTCGGTGATCGGCGTGGCCCAGATCGCCCTGCACACCCGTGAAAAGACCATCGACGCCATGCACAGCGAATACGCCCTCTTCGCCCTGGCCCAGGGTGAATCCCGGACAGGCGTGGCATGGCGTCATGCGGTGCGCAATGTTGCCCTGCCCGCCGTTACCCTCCAGTTTGCCTCCCTGGGCGAACTGTTCGGCGGCTCGGTCCTGGCCGAGCAGGTCTTCTCCTATCCGGGGCTGGGCCGGGCAACGGTCGAGGCGGGCATCCGGGGCGACGTGCCCCTGCTGCTGGGCATCACCTTGTTCAGCGCCGTGTTCGTCTTCTCCGGCAACCTCATCGCCGACATCCTTTACGGGGTACTCGACCCGCGCATACGGATCGGTGCGGAGGAGGCGAAATGACCACCATTACCCGCAACCCTTCCCCGTCCGAACGACTCTACTTCATCGCCTGCCGGATGCGTCTCATGGACGGCAGGGGTCGTGCCGCCTGGGTCATCGGGCTTTGCCTGGCCTACTTCGCCGTGCTGGTTGCATCTTCCAGGTTCATGAGCGACTCGGGACTCACCACCGATTTCCTGCACAAGAAGTTGCCGCCCTGCCTGGAATATCCCTTCGGCACGGACTGGCTTGGCCGCGACATGCTGGTGCGCACGGTCAAGGGGCTGACCCGCAGCCTGGGCATCGGCCTGCTCGCCGCCACGGTCAGCTCCGTGGTCTCCGCCGTGCTCGGAACCCTGTCCGCCACCATGGGCAGACGAACCGACGCCGTGGTAACCACGCTCATCGACCTGATCATGGCCACCCCGCACTTGGTCCTGCTCATCCTGGTCTCGTTCGCCTGCGGCGGCGGGGCCACCGGGGTGATCATCGCGGTGGCCGTGTCCCACTGGACCCGGCTGGCGCGGATCATCAGGGCGGAAATCCTGCAACTCAAGCAGGCGGAATACATCATGGTCGCGCGCAAGCTCGGACGATCACCCTGGTGGATCGCGCGCAGGCACATGCTGCCGCACATCATCCCCCAGTTCACCATCGGCCTGATCCTGCTCTTTCCTCACGCCATCCTGCACGCGGCCGGGCTGACCTTCCTCGGCTTCGGACTCTCCCCGCACAACCCGTCCATCGGCATCCTGCTGTCCGAGTCCATGCGCCACATCTCGACCGGCTACTGGTGGCTGGCTATCCTGCCCGGCCTGTCCCTGCTGGTCACGGTCAAGCTCTTCGACGTCCTGGGCAACAGCCTGCGCGTCATAACCGATCCCAAAACCAGCCAGGAGTAACCATGCTGTCGGTAACGAACCTGTCCATCGAATTCACCCGCTACGGCTCGGGCTGGCAACGCCGGACCCTGCATCCGGTGCGCGACATGTCTCTAAACATCAGGGGAGGAGAAATTGTGGCGGTGGTCGGATCAAGTGGTTCGGGGAAAAGCCTGCTGGCACACGCGGTCCTCGGCCTGCTGCCGAAGAACGCCCGGGCCACGGGCGATGTCCTGTTCAAGGGGGACCCCGTGACCCCGCGCACCGTTGCCCGACTGCGCGGCAGGCAGATCGCCCTCATCCCCCAGTCCGTGGCCTACCTGAACCCGCTTTGCCGGGTGGGCAGGCAGGTCTACCGGGCGTCTCGCCTGAGCGGCCAGTGCTGCCGGGACGCGGTCCGAAGCACGGATTCGGCCTTTGACCGCTACAGGTTGGCGGTCGGAGTCAAGTCCATGTATCCGTTCCAGGTGTCCGGCGGCATGGCCCGGCGGGTCCTCACGGCCACAGCCACGGCGGGCGAGGCCGACCTGCTCATCGCCGACGAGCCGACCACGGGGCTGGACCCGGCGGTTGCCCGACAATCCCTGACCCATCTCCGGGAACTGGCCGACGCGGGCAAGGGCATCATGCTCATCACACATGACATCGACGCCGCCGTGGGTATCGCGGACCGGGTGGCCGTCATCTATGCCGGGACCACGGTGGAACTGGCTCCGGCCAGAGCCTTCAACGGCGGGGGAAGGCTCCTTCACCCGTATACCCGCGCGCTCTGGAATGCGCTGCCCCAGCAAAATTTCCAATACGTCGGCGGCAACCAGCCCATGGAGGACCTGATGGTCGAGGGATGCATATACGGCGACCGGTGCGCCGCGAGGACCGAAGATTGCAACCGGCCCCAACCGCTCCGCGCTGTTGGCGGCGGCCACGTGAGGTGCTGCCATGCTTAAGGGAGACCGGCTATTTTTCCGTTACGAATCCACGCCCTGGATCATCGAAAGCCTCGATTTCGCCATCCGGCCGGGAGAGATTGTCGGTCTGCCCGGCCCCAGCGGTCGCGGCAAATCCACCCTAGCCAAACTTCTGGCCGGACACCTTGCGCCGCAGCAGGGAGCGGTCACCTGCGACGGCCAGACCCTGCCTACCCGCCGCTTCTGCCCGGTGCAGCTCATCTTCCAGCACCCGGAGTTGACCATGAACCCGCGCTGGAAGCTCGGCGACAGCCTCAATGAAGGATGGAGACCCGACGGGCGTACCCTGGAAGCCCTGAACATCGAACCAGCGTGGCTTTCACGCTACCCGCACGAGCTGTCCGGTGGAGAACTGCAGCGCCTCGCCCTGGCCAGAATCATGTCCCCGGAGACGCACTATCTCCTGGCAGACGAGATGACCGCCATGCTCGACCCCAACACCCAGGCCCTGGTATGGGACGCGGTCCTCGATTGGGCCGCCCGATATGGCGTAGGCGTCCTAGCCATCAGCCACGACCGCCACCTCCTGAACCGGGTGTCCCACCGCATCGACGACACCTTCGCCCCGGAGGAGTTCCTAGAACCGCAGAAACCCTGCCGGGCAGCGGCCTGACGCGAGAGTCAGGTGCCTTCGCAACACGTTATTCAGGGATACAATTTTAAGAACAAGGATCAGTCGGCGTCCTGAAGCGTCCGCCAGTCCGCCTCGACCATTTCCAAAATGGTTTTGGCTTCCTCGGAGTGAAGCAGCGGCTTGGTGAAGTCCGGGGTTCCGGCCACCTTCTGCATCAGCAGGGCATCCCGATCGAACCACACGGGCAACAGCCCGCCGAAAAAGAAGCCCGCCCTGTGGGCGATACTCGCAGCGACGGAAACCCCGGGAAGCGATAAGGGCAGGATGAGCTGGTACGCATGCATGTCAGGATACTCCCGCTCCGCGTCGGCGAGGCGTTCGGCAAAACCGGCGCCAAGGGATTGGACTTCCATCCTGAGCACCCCCGCATCGCCCACGGGCTGCGCCGAAAGTCCGGTCTCGCCCGAGGCTACGAGCTCTTCCTCGCTGACGGAGTCCGGCAGGAACGCCCGATCCAGGTCCAACCGTCCGTAAATTTCCCGAAGCTGCGCGTCGTATCGCTCAGGGAGATAGAGCTCATCGGGCCGGTTATTCAACAAGACGAAGCCGTCCAAAAGCGAGATGCGGCCGTACCCATTCTCCTCGCCGGGCCTGGCTGGCATGGGTTCCATCTCCAGTGCGCAGTGGTGGCCGTTGATCAGCCGGGCGAGTTTCTGCGTGGTGACGTGGTCGCACACGCTCTGGCCGTAGATGACGTCGAGCCCCAGGTGTTCGGGGGGATTGTTGTGTATCTTGCGGGCCAGCCGCAACCCCACCGACGTGGTCCGGTAGTCCGGGTGGACCATCCAGGACCCGGCCTCCATGATTCGCTTGCCCGGAGCCGAACGAAACAGGGCGTACAGGCCGACGACATCGCCCTTTGGCGTGCGCCCGACGGCCTGGAACAGATCATCACCCGCATTGATGCGGACCAGCGCATCCGGGTCGTAGACGTGGTCCACGGGAAACATCTCGCCGTAGATGGCGTAATAAAGGCGCGCCACGCCAATGGCGTCCTCCGGCTTGAAATCGTCAACCACGAATTTCTGGCCCGGTTCGATGACATAGGCTTCTTTCCGCAGCCGGGCCAGGTTCTGCTCTCTGGTATCGCTCATCTTCATTCTCCATTCATATCACTACCCGGCCTGTAGCCGGGGAAATATCATCGAAAGAGTTCTTTCAGGACCGCGCAGAACTCCTCAAGCACCGGCTCCCGCACCAGGCTGACGCGAATCCAGTCCGGGAAGCGGAAGCCCGTCATGGTGCGCACCAGGAATCCCCGGCGCAGCAGCTTCCGCTGCAGCAGGGTGTCGGAGATGGGGGTGCGGATCATGGCATAGTTTCCCTCGCCGATGACGTGCTCAAACCCAAGAGAGTCACAGGCCTCGCGGATCAGCTCGCGGCCCCGGCGCACCATGGCCAGTGTCTCAGGGATGAACTGAGACCGGTCCAGCACGGCGGCCCGCGCGGCCATCTGGGCCGGGGTATTCACCGAATAGGCCACGTGCGCGCGGCTGATGATATCCGTGACCTCTTCACCCGCGCAGAGGTAGCCCACCCGAAGCGCGGCCAGGGCGTACATCTTCGAGAAGGTCCTGAAGACCACCAGGTTGGGGTACTCGTCCAGCAGGCGGATGCAGTCCGGGTAATCGGGCTGCTCCACGTATTCGAAATAGGCCTCGTCCGCCACCACGATGCACCGCCCGTCCACCGCGTCGAGGAAACGGCGCATGGTGGCCTCGTCCCAGTAGGTGCCGGTGGGGTTGTTGGGGTTGCAGACGAAGATGAGCTTGGTCCGGTCGTCCACGGCGGCCAGCATGCCGTCAGGATCGAAACGGAAGTCCCGGTCAAGGGGGATCAGGCGCGGTTCGATGCCGGAGAACTCCGCCACCCACTCGTATACCGCGAAGGTCTTGTCGGCGGTGACGATGTTGTCTCCCGGCTCGCAGAACGCCTTGACCACGCTGGAGATCAGCTCGCAAGAGCCGTTGCCCACCAGGAAGCGCGACCGGTCCGGCCCGAGGACCGAGGACAGGGCCTCGCGCAGGTCCTGGCTGTCGCCGTGGGGATAGATGGGCACGATCCCCGCCTCGATCCCATCCAGCAGCTCGCGCACGGCGGGCGAAGGGCCGAGCGTGTTCTCGTTGTTGTTGAGCCGATGGAGATGGTCCAGGCCGTTCAACCGCATCAGCACGCTGTCAGGCGGGCTTGGCCGGTAAGGGTCGAAGAGCCGGATGTGCTCCGGAATGAGATTATCGAGCTTCAGGGACATGGCGGAAGATCAGGGTATCGGACTGCCCGCCGTGGGGCAGCATGAGTTCGGGGCGAAAGCCGCATTGTTTCAGGTGACCGCCCAGGGCGGCATGCCATCCCTTGGCCAGGTCGATCTCGAAGAAAATGTTCCTGTAGCCCGAAGACGAGAGACAGGCCACGTGCCGGGCGAGGTTGTCGCCGATGTCCGCGCCGTTGAGCTCCGGATGCAAAAGGGCCTCGCTCATGCCGGGGGTAAGATGCGCACCGATCACAGAGGCGTCCGGGATGGCCTCGCCGAAGTCCTTGACCGGACGCAGGTCGCGCATCATCTCGAGGGTGTCGTAGCGGTCGCGAAGAAAATCCGCGAAATCATCGTGCACCCAGGCCGTCGCGCCAAAATCCTCCTGCAGCACCCGCCCCCAGACAGGGAGTATGGCCGGTTCCTCGGAGTCCCCGAGCAGATACGGCAGCTCGGCCAGCAGCTCGAACCCGTGTTCGGCCAGCGGCCCGGTTGCCAGATTGCTCAGGACGGTTTTGATCCGGGTCCGGCCCACGGTCTGCAACAGGGCGGTGACCAGATCCCTGGCGACGGAGCCGTCCTCGGAGAAGTCATACGGTCCGAAAAAGGCGGCACTCCGGTCGGAGCGCATTTCCCAGAAGATAATCCCGCACAGGCGGCTGCCCGCGTCGCGAGCCTCGATGGCGAACAACTTCCCGGCACGGATCAGATCAGCCGTCCGGCCCGGGTTTGCGCACCACTCGGGCGTCAGGTGCGCCGGATAGAGCTCGGCCATGGCGCTGCATGCCTCGAACAGCACGCCCGCGTCTTCCGCCGCGGAGAGGACCGGCTGTCCCTGAACCTTGACCCGTTCCGCCGGAAACAGCTCGGGCTCGGGATAGGCCTTGTCCACCCGCAGGACGATCTCCATGCGTCGTCCCTCCAGCCCCACCTTGAACCCGTCGGTCATCCGCGAGGCCAGCAGCAGGGGCAGGCAGGTCAGGTCGCACGCATCGCCCCCCGCGTCATGGACGTAGGCCAGGTTCATGGCCGACAGGTCGACGCCGGCCGAGGAGAAGGAAAACCCGATCTCGACGCCGGTGGCCACGGGACAAATGGCCGTCTCGATATCACCGGCCTCGGTGGAGGCCAGGAACAGGAGCAGCTCTTCGGAGCAATGGACCAGGCGCAGGGTCTTGGCCGGACCCAGGCCGAAGACGGTGCCCGCCTGCTTGGCCGCGGCCTGCACAAGCGGGGCCCAGGCGGCCTCGGCCGGAAGATGAAGACGAATGCACGGCTCGGTGGTTTTCACAAAAATCCTCGCTGACGAAATTGACGAAATCGCGGCGTCCTCGACGAACGCCTTTACAAAAAGCCTCCCGGAACGGTAATCGCAGTGGCGGCGTCATCCCGCACCCTGATAACCGAAAGCTTTCAACGGCTTAAAGCGAGCGTCGCAATCATGCCTCTTATCCCCAGAAATGACAACTCGTTACTGACTCCCGAGTTCTGTCTCCTCATGGGCGTCACCTTCCTGGCCTTCTGCAACATCTCTCTGTTCTACGGGCTGAACGACTATCTGGAGGCACGCCACATCCCCTCGTTCTGGCGCGGCGTACTGCTCGGGCTCGAGCCCTGCACGGCCCTCCTGGTCAGGCCGCTCATCAGCCCCTTTCTCTCCGTGCGCAACTGCCTGCACGTGGTTGCAGCCTCGCTGCTGATTCTCATGACCGCCCTGCTTTCCTATTCCGCCGCCGACACGCTCTTGGCGCTGGCGGGGGTCAGGGTCATCCACGGCCTGGGCTTCGTGCTGCTCGTGTCCGCGGTGGCCGTGCTGCTGGTTGCCTTCCTTCCGCCGAACCGGGTCGGCCAGGGGTTCGGGATCTTTGCCATAGCGTCCTTACTGCCCTATGCCGTGCTGCCTCCGGTGGTCGAACGGCTCCTGCTCCTGGTGGGCAGCGAACCCAGAGTCTACGCCCTCTTCGCCCCGGCACTGATTCCCGCCCTGCTCGTGCTCCCGTACCTCCATCGCCGCCTCCGGCGCATGGACCTCGACGGAGCCGCAGCACACCGCCGCCCCACCTTCGCAGACATCACAGCGGACCTCCGCTCGCCGGGAATCGGACGGCTGCTGGCCGCCAACGGCCTGCTCTTCACTGCAACCACCGTGGTATTCTTCTTCATGAAAGACCGGCTGATGGCGCTCGGGATGCACAACGTGGGCCTATTTTTCAGTATCTCCACGGCGGCCACCATAGCAGTACGCGTCTTCTGCGGCAGGCTGATGGACAGCGTGAACAGGGCCATCATGCTGGCCGTGACGCTCACCGCCCTGGCAGGGGTTATGGTGCTCTTCAGCGTAACCGGGACTGTCGGCCCGCTCTACGCGCTGGCCGGACTTTACGGACTCTGCATCGGCTTTGCCATGCCCCAGCTCAATGCGGCCATGTTCGTCATATCGCCTGCGCACCTTCGCGGGCTCAACACCAACCTGATGTTGTTCACCATGGACGCGGGGTATGTCTTCGGACCGTTGCTGGCGGGCGGACTGCTCAACGCCGGGGTGCCGTCCGCGAGCCTCTTCGCCTGTTTCGCGGTGGGTCCGCTGCTCGGCGCATTGCTGACGTTGAGGCTGGCCGGGCTTATGCGCCGGCACGCTCCCGATAGGACCCGCGCAGACGGTTAAGAATCTCCCTGGCCCGGTCCGAATAGAGCTGCGACCGCTCCCACTCCGGTTCGGCGATCAGCTTCTGGAGCAAGACCCCGTCGTCGTCGAACCAGCGCGGGATGAAGCCCGCAGGGAAACAACCGCGCTCTAGCAGGATTGCCGCAGCCACACCGCACTCCGGGACACCCAGATTCAGAAACCACTGCACGTTGACGCATCCCTTTCGGGCGGCGTCCTCCTCTCTTGCCCGCACATACTCCATGAAATCAGTGCCCGGACGCGTAACGTGCACCCGCAGCACGCCCGCAAAGTCGAAGAACTCCACCACCGCCTCGGTGGCCGCTTCCGTCAACCCGCCTTCGGCCGCAATCGCCGTGCGACTCGGCTCATACCCGTCCATGAAAAACGCGAGCGCGTCCTCCAGCCCAGGCGGGACATGCACGATGCGTCCGGGAGCCCCGGTATCCCTGCTCTGGTAGAGGCAGGACACACGGCCCTCGCCCTTGTCCGGCAACAGGTCCAATTCCATGCCCGTCTCCATGAAACCGTACAGGGAACTCAGATGCTGCGTGGCGATGGTGTCGCATACGGCCTCGCCATAAATGGCAGCCACCTCCGGCGCCGTGGCCGGTCCCTCGATAAGCTCCTTGAACAGGAAGAACAGCATGAAGGAGCTTCTGTAGTGGGGATGGGTCATGCCCAGACCGCACTCCAGCAACCCCTTAAACGGAGGCGACGAACGATACAGGGCGATGTGCCCCGCAATGGAGCCGTCCTCAAGACGGGCCACCATGGAGCGGACGTTGCCGCTCTCCTGCTCCACGCGGATTGCGTCGGGGATGTAGTAGGCATCAATGGGGTAGGCGTCGTCGTACACAGTCAGGAACAACCGGGCCAGCCCTTCCGCGTGTTCGGGCTGAAAGGGCACCACCTCGAAAGGAAGGTCCGGCAGGACCGGGTCCGGGATGGCGCGCAACGCCTCAATGGCCTGCCTCCTGGCGGACATGCTACTGCACCTTCGAGTTGATGAAACAGACGATGTCATTGACGGTCCGCAGGGTAATGGCGTCGGCGATGGTCAATTCGATAGAGAACTCGCGCTGCAGGGCCACGGCCAGGGAAGTCAGGGCGAGAGAGTCCACTCCCTGGGTCAGCAGGGGCTGGTCCGGGTCTATCCCCTGCAATGTTTCAGGGGTGACAACGGTGGAAAAGAGCTCGAGAACGTCAGCGGTGGTTACAGACATGATGGGGTTCCTCTATTTGGGTATGACTAAAAGGGATGAACTGGCCGTCGTGGGAAAAGGTTGCGCTTAGCGTAAGGCAAAACGCTGAATCTTTCCAAGCGGGGTCATGGGCATGTCCTCACGAAACGATATTTCACTGGGAACCATGAACTCGGGCAAGCGATCTGCCGCGTATTGCCGCAGCTCATTCATCAAATCCCGGTCCGCCTCGAAGCCGCTCGCGGGCACAACATGGGCGCGGACCAGGGAGAACGCCCCCACGGCACCTCCGGTGACGGCACACTGTGCCACGGCGGGATGTTCCAGCAGGACATTTTCCACCCGCACGGGCGACACCCACTGGCCGCCCGCCTTGAACATGTCGTCCTTGCGCCCCAGTACGGTCACCACACCGCTCACGATCCGGGCCAGATCGCCGGATAGCATCCACCCGTCGGCGGTGAACAACGCCTCCGTCTTTTCGGGCATGTTCAGGTATCCCCTGGTCAAGGACGGGCCCTTGAGCGCAAGCTCACCCTCGGTTCCGTCCGGGACGGGCCGGTGCTCTTCGTCCAGGACCGCCGCCTCATACGGAGGCAGTACCCGCCCCACCGTGCCGGGGGTGAAATCCGGCGGCCGGGTGCTGATGTTGATGGTCATTGATTCGCTGGAACCGTAAGCCTGCCAGATGTCGATGCCCATCTGGGTCTTCCAGGCGGCTTGAATGGCCTCCGGCAGCCCTTCTCCCGCAGCCATGCACAAACGCAGATTGGCGAACGGAGTGGCATCGGCAACGCTCATGAGCAGCATGGTGTAAAAGGTGGGGGACGAGGTGAAAACCGTGATCCCGTGCTCTGCAATCACCTTCAGGATGCCGGACGGATCGGGCTTCTCTCCATACAGAAACGTCGCCGCACCGACCCAGAGCGGGAGACTCAGCGAGGACATGAGGCCATAGGCGTGAAACAGCTTGGCCGTGCTCAGGATAACATTGTCCGGCCCAAGCTCGGTGCAGGCTGTGCCGGATTCGGCCACGACACGAAAATCGGAGTGGGTATGGGGAATGCCCTTGGGGCGGCCCGTGGTGCCAGAAGTATAAAAGATTACGGCCTCTTCGTCCCCGGCCACGGGATGGGGAGCGAAGTCGTCCGGCAGTCCTTCGGTGAATCGTAAAAGGGCCTGATCATCCAGGGCAATCGCCTCTCGCCCTACGGCTGACGCCGCGTCAAGGGCGGGATGCCCCGGATTGGCAAAAACGAGTTGAGCGCCGCAGTCCTCCAGGTAAGCCTCGTAATCCGACTGCATCACTCGGTTGTTCACGACCGCCGCGCTCACGCCCGCCAGGAGGCCGCCGAGAAACACAACCATGGAACTCAGGCTGTCCGGCATGGCGATGAGAATCCGGCTGCCGGGCTGGGCTCCCTTGTTCCGCAACGCCTGGGCCATGCGTTTGGCCATGGCGGCCAGCTCGGCATACGTGACCTTGCCCCCGTCACAAATCAGGGCGGTCCTGTCAGCCCAGCGGGCTCCGCGATCCAGCAGCAGCTCGGCGGCGAAATTATATTCGGGTTGTGCGTTCATCCGGTTCCTCTTCGTGTTGAGATTACTTCGCCATTGCGAGGTGCCTAGTGCGCCCCCGAGATCTGCGCCAATCGCAACAGCAGATTGGCTGCCACCTGTCTCCGATACTCGGCGCTTGCCCGAACGTCGCTGATGGGGGACACGGTGTCCCGCACCTTTTCGCCCGCCTCGCGAAGGGCTCCCAGCGTCAGGGAACGTCCTTTGAGCAAAGCTTCGGCCTCGGGGCAGCGGATCACCATCGGGCCCACACTCCCCCACGCAAGCCGCGCTTCGGCGATGACGCCATCCTCGACCCTGAGCAGAGCCGCAAGGCTGACCACGGAGATGGCCAGGGCCTTTCGACGCCCGACCTTCTCAAAATACTGGATGGTACGTCCCTCGGGAATGGGTATGATGATGGCGGAGAGCAGCTCCCCGGGAGCCAGGGCCATTTGTCCCGGACCCACAATGAAATCGTTAACCGGCATGGTCCGCACCCCGGAGAGAGAGCGCAGCTCTACCTCCGCACCGAGAGCGTACAAGGGCGGGAGCATATCCGCTGCGGGCGAAGCGGTGCAGACGTTTCCGCCGAGGGTGGCCATGTTGCGCACAAGCGGGGACGCGAACACCTTGGCAGCGCCGTGCAGCAGGGGCAGACGCTCCCGCACGGCGGCATTCTCCAGCACGGCGGTCATGGATGTGGCCGCCCCGATGCGGATACGGCCGTCCGAGATTTCGAAGCCGGCGAGGTCCGCCACCTTCTCCAGACAGACAAGGGTTTCCGGCCTGTTCTGCTCCGCGCGACACCGAACCAGCAGGTCGGTGCCTCCGGCCATGACGTGGGCGTCCGGCTCAGCGCAGAGGGCCTCCAGGGCCGCTTCGACGGTGGCGGGGAAAAGTACGTTCATTCGTCCCTCCCGCACCCACTTCCCAACCGCTTTGCCGCGTCCTCCACGGCGTCAACGATCTTGTGATACCCGGTGCAGCGGCAGAGGTTGCCGGACAACGCCTCGCGGATTTCCTCCCGCGTCGGATCGGGGTGGCGCTCCAGAAATTCGGCTGCGGTGACGGCGATGCCCGGCGTGCAGTAGCCGCACTGGACCCCGCCGAGGTCGGCCAGGGCCTCCTGCACCGGGTGCGGCCCGTCCGAGGCCAGCCCCTGCGCGGTAATCACGGCGCGGCCGTCCAACTGGGCGGCCAGCATCAGGCAGGAGAGTCGTGGCACGCCGTCGACCAGGACGGTGCAGGCTCCGCATTCTCCGGTGCCGCAGCCCTCCTTGGGAGCGGTCACGCCGCAGCTCTCCCGCAGAATGTCTACGGCGCGCGCCCCGCCGTCCACCTCAAGGGTACGGGCTTCGCCATCCAGCACAAAGGATATGATCATGAATTATCTCCGTCGAACGCGGCCAGGATTCGTTCCGGGGTAAAGGGAGCCCGGGTCATGGGCAGCCCCATGCGCAACAGGGCCGACGCCACCGCCGGCAGCGGCCCGTTCATGCCCACCTCGCCGATGCCCTTCATGCCGAACGGACCGGATTGCTCCTCGGTCTCCACGGCGTGGGACTCGATGTCCGGAAGGTCCCCGGCTCCGGGAATGACATAGTTGCTCAGGTCCGTGGTCAGCAGCCGCCCGCCCTCGGCGAAGCAGTCCTCCCACAGGGCATAGCCCAGCCCCTGAGCCACCGCCCCCTGCACCTGCTGCTCGAAATTCTGCGGGTTGAGCACCCGCCCGCCGTCAGTGAAGGCGACGTAGTCGGACACGGACACGTTTCCAGTAAGTTCGTCCACCTCCACACGCGCCAGATGCGCGGCATAGGGAAAGATGAGATGGGGAAAGCCGAGCCGGAAAGCCTCACCGCCCTCCGGGACATCCTGGGTCACGGGCATCATGGCCTCGCCGATGCAGAACCGGTCGTCGGGATGGAGCATCCCCACCAGGGCTGCCAGGGGAAGCTCCTGACCGGTGACGGCATGGCGGACCGCGCCGGGGACCAGTTCCAGAACGGAAGCGTCGTCCACCATGAGCACCATGGCCGCCCGGTGCAGCAACTTGTCCCGCATGGCCTCGCACGCCTTGATCAACGCATTGCCGTAGGTATAGGTCGTCCGCCCGGCCGAGGACGAGCCCGAGGGGTGCGACCGCTCCGTGTCTGGCTGGACCAGCTCCATCAGGGACTCGTCCTGCTGCAAAATTTCGCACGCCATCTGCACGAAGGTCGGGCTGTTGCCCTGACCCATGTCGCTGACGCTGTTGTAGACCCGGAAACGCCCTTCTTCGGTCAGCCGGACCTTGGCCACCGCCGAATCCGCCAGCCCCCGGCCATAGCCCATGCCGTTGTGCACGGCGGCGATGCCGACCCCGCGCCGGGTCAGCGGCGGGGCCTCGCGCACCCACTGGTCGCGGGACTGCCAGAACGGATGGCCCCGCAATCCGGCCAGACATTCCTTCATGCCGGTTGAACTGATCATGCCCACGCCAACGCCGTTTCTGTCCCCCGGCCGGAGGGCATTTTTCGCCCGCAGCTCCAGGGGATCCATGTCAAGCTTGGCGGCCAGCCGGTCCATCACGCCCTCGAAGGCGAAGCAGACCTGGGCCACGCCGAAACCGCGAAATGCTCCGGCCACGGGATTGTTGGTGTAGACGCACCGGCCATTGGCCTCCAGGTGCTCCACCCGGTAGGGACCGCTGGCGTGCTCCAGACCGAGGGCCATGATCTCCACGCCCAGATGGGCATAGGCCCCGGTGTCGTAGTCCAGGTCGCAGACCAAGGCGGTCAGGGTCCCGTCCGCCTCGGCTCCGAGACGAAAATGCATCCGCGCCGCATGGCGCTTGTACCCCGCGAGCAGGCTCTCCTCGCGGCTCCACCACATCTTCACCGGACGGCCTCCGGCATGCATGGCGGCCAGGGCCAGGAGGCACTGGACCGTGGCCCCGTCCTTGCCGCCGAATCCGCCGCCGAGATAGGGCGCGGTGAGGTGCAGCCGGTTCGGAGGCAGCCCCAGCGCCCGGCCGATCTCGAAGCGATCGCGGAACGGGGCCTGGGTGGAGACGGTCATGTGCAGGGTGCCGTCCTCGTCCATGCGCGCCGTGCCGTTCTCCGTCTCCAGAAAACAGTGCGCCTGCTGGGGGGTGAAAAAGGTCTCCTCGACGATCACCGCGCAATGGGTCAACGCCTCACAGGCGTCGCCCTTGCGCAGGGTTGCCTCTTTGAGGATGTTGCCGGTCTCCAGGTCGTGAACCCGGGGCGCATCCGGGGCCAGGGCCGCGTCCAGCCCGTCCACCACGGGGAGTGATTCGATGTCGAGGATGATGGAGGCCAGCGCCTCGGACAGGACCTCCCGCGTCTCGGCGACCACCAGGGCCACGGCGTCGCCCGCGTGACGCACCTTGTCGCCGCACAGCACCGGCATGTCCCAGTGGATGAAGCCCTGCCGATTCTCGCCGGGCACGTCCTCGGCGGTCAGCACCGCCACCACGCCGGGCATGGCCTTGGCCCGGGCCGTATCCATGCCTCGGATCACCCCATGGGGGACTCCGGCGCGTAACGCCCCTGCCCAGAGCATTCCCTCCGGGTATTCATCGGAGGCGAACCGCTCCCTTCCGCACGCCTTGTCCATGGCGTCGAAACGGCGGGAACGGGAACCTATGGTCTGCACAGATGGCATGAGAACTCCTCGGTTTGAGTGGCGCAAGAGTGAAACACCCGACATGGATTGTCAATAATACCCGAACATCCATACGAATTCTTTACATCTTACGAAGCCGCCAGACCGTACTTGCGGTAATTCGACGACACCGGGAACCAGCCTATTAGAATGAAAGGGATATGCAGAACTATACTTTCAGGCACAAAAAAGGGGTTCCAAGCACATGCTTGGAACCCTGATTTTCAATGGCGCCAAAGCCCCTGGATGGATCATCCAACGGGCAGGACAGTGCGGCCGAATTGCTCATTCAGCACTTCGGCCATGGCGAGGTAGACGGCGGAAGCGCCGCAAAACATGCCTTCCCAACCGGCGATGGTGCCGATGGATTCGTTGTGGGTGAAATCACGAATGGCGAGCAGGAAAAAGAGGACGACCAGGGAGGAGAAAACAACCTGCAACGCCTTATTCGCCTTCAAGGTTCCGAAGAACATGAACAAGGTGAAGATGCCCCACATGGCGAGGTAACATCCCATGAATCCGGGGGGTGTCGGCTCGGCCCACCCCAGTTTGGGCATGACGATAAGCCCGACCAGGGACATCCAAAACAGACCGTAGGAAGTGAAGGCGGTCGTACCGAAGGTGTTGCCCTTCTTGAACTCCATGATCCCGGCGATGACCTGGGCGATGCCGCCGTAAAAAATGCCCATGGCAAGGATCATCGAACTGATCGGGAAAAACCCTGCGTTGTGGATGTTGAGCAGGATGGTGGTCATACCGAAGCCCATCAGTCCGAGCGGACCGGGGTTGGCAAGTTTCGCTTCCATTGGGGATTCTCCTCACGCAACTGTCACAATAAAAACGCCACGCAATGAAAAGGGTTATAAAAAAGCTGTTGGCGTGGCAGGTGTGTCGCTGCGACTAAAATTGTGCACTTCAATGCCAGATTTGTCTTGATTGGTCGAGAAAAAACAGCACATTTCCCATGGAATCAAGGGAACTCCCCACCACTCCGTCAAAGCCCCGCCTCACCTCCTCACCATCACATCAAAACACATCTACTCGATATATCATGTATTCTTGTCCATCCCCAAAAAAGGCTCAGTAGGAATCTCCCCCTAAGCCTCAACAATCCATAGTCGGAAATGGATGCAACCAGAAAGATGGCCTCTTGGATACCCTCCAGGCATACCCAAGATCCATGGCGGGATTACACCCGGTCGCTTAACAGGATACCGCCCCCCATGGCGATGAACAGGCCTCCGGTAATCTTGTCTATTCTGCGGCCAAAATCCTTGAAAGAAAAGCGCCTTCCAAAGGAAGCGATCAGGTACGAATACCCCAGGTGGACTGTGGTTACGATGCCGCAGATCGTGACAAACATAATCGAAAACTGCTCATAGGCAGGATGTGCGGCATCAAGAAACTGCGGCAAAAAGGCCGAGAGAAAAATCAGCGTCTTGGGATTGCTCGCGGAAACGCCGAACGCTTCCCAGAACAGGCTCCTGCCGGATCTGGCTGGTGACATTTCCGGATCGGTCTCCACCAAAACGGATTTCCTCTTACGGGAGGCCATCAGGTTCTTGATCCCCAAGTACACGAGATAGGCGCCGCCAATCGTTTTCATGATCACGAACCAGAAAGGCAACTCCTGGATGAGATGGCCGACACCGACAGCGACCAGGCAAACAATCAACAGCTGGCAGCACAAATTCCCCAATACGGTGACAAATGCGGACTTCCAACCGTGCCGGATACTGTTTTTCAGCACCAGCAACACATTCGGCCCGGGCGACAGCGTCGTCACCAGATAGGCCAGAAAAAACATAATCCACATTTCGATCTTCATACGGATCTCCAAGAGAACGGCCACCCAGGAACAAGCTGATCTAAGCCGTTTAAAATTATATCACAATCGTGAACAACTCACGCCAGTGCAGCGTATTTGAAATACCCCACGCAAGACGAGAGCAAAGATGGACAGTGTGCGTTATTCCGCCGGAAGTCAAACCTGGCTTCAATTTGCCAATGGACTAAAAAAAAGGCTCAGGAGAAAACCCTCCCAAGCCTTTGCAACTATTTGTGAAGCCTGACCAGCTCGCGCCCAAGGCGGTTGGGTCAGGTCGCCTGTTCGCCACCTCTTTTGCGGGAGGCCTTGATAAGTATTTCGGTAACGTACCGGGCAGAGTTGCGGGTGGTCCAGTAATCGGTCACGTAGCGCTCGTAAACCTCCTCGGCCAGATCATACCCCTTTTCCCGCGCCCAGCAGGATATCTTGCGATAGGTTTCGTGGATGCTCTCGTGCGGCCCGAGATGGTAGCAGGAAACCATCATCTGTCCCCCGAAATGATAGGCGTGCTTGTCCTTGACCGGCATGAGCGGCTTCTGGAGAATCTTTACCGGCTGCGCCCTGTTTTCGACCCGGTCCTGCATGGAGGAAAAACGAATCAGCACCGGACCGGTGGTCTCGTTGCCCAGCGACTCGATGTAATTGGTGAACTCCAGGTTGATGATGGAGCCCTCAATGTCGTTTTCGAACACTTGATCGTAATACAGGAGGGTTGAGGAATCGACGAACTTGGACCCCACTTCACTGATATCGTTTTCCAAGACGGTCTCCGCCTCCTGGATGAGTGCATGCCAGTCCTTGACCGAGACGCACTTGCGCCGGATCATCTCCTGCTCCGTCTCCAGCTCACTGATCTTGTCCTGAAAACGGCGCTGGAGCCGACGGTAGACGTTCTTCGAGTCGCCCTTGATGAACTCCTTCATCTCCTCCAGGCTGAACCCCATCTGCTTGTAATACTTGATTACGGGAACCGCGAGCAGGGACTCGTAGGTATAGTAGCGGTAGTTGTTGTAGTCGTGCCGCTGCGAAGGGATCAGGCCTATCTCGTCATAATAACGCAGGGTCTTCCGGGACATGTTGCAGATCTTGCTCATGTCGCCGATGAAATAGCGGGACTTGGGTTTTACCATGTTCTCAGCGCTCTCCCGGATAACGCCTTCTTCAACCGTGGGCATCCTATGCCTCCCCCTTGCCGATCCCGGCAAACAGGGCCGCATTGTAGGACGACCGGACCAGGGGGGCGGAATACATGTGCGCGACCCCCTTCTCCTCACCGTGGCGGGCGTATTCACGAAACACGTCGGGGTGGACGTAGCGAACCACTGCCGGGTGGCTCATGGACGGGCGCATGTATTGCCCGACGGTCACTATGTCGCAGCCGACGGCGGAAAGGTCTTCGATGACGCCGAGCACCTCGTCATCCGTTTCGCCCAGGCCGACCATGAGGCCGGATTTGGCCACGCAACCGGCACGCTTGACGCGCGCGATAAGTTCGAGGCTCTGAGCGTAGTCCGCCTGGGGCCTGATATCCGGATAATGCGCGGGGGCGGTCTCCACGTTGTGGTTGATGACATCCGGGCAGGCCTCGATGACCTGACGCAGGGCGTCCCCGTCCCCCTGGAAATCGGGAATAAGGACTTCGATGGTGGTCTCGGGCAACACGGCGCGAATGGCCCGGATGGTAGCGGCGAAATGTCCTGCGCCGCCGTCGGGGAGGTCGTCACGGGTGACCGAGGTGACCACCGCATGCTTGAGGGACAGCCGACGAGCGGCCTCGGCGACGCGGGCCGGCTCCGATGGGTCGAGAGGAGCCATTTCGCCGCTCTGGATATTGCAGAAGGCGCAGTTGCGGGTGCAGGTGTCGCCCATGATCAGAAAGGTTGCCGTGTGCTCGGAAAAGCACTCGAACATGTTCGGACACTTGGCGCTCTGGCAGACGGTGTGCAGGTCGAGGTCGGCCACCAGTTCACGGGTGGCCGTATAGGTCCGGTTGCAGGGAATCCTGACCTTGAGCCAAGGAGGCAGACGCAGGTGCGTTTCGGATGTTTCGGAAGAGCGCATTGTTGACCTCCTGCAATGGAAGGATGCATGGCCGGGGCCTTGCCCTGAAAAGGCTGTGGCTTTGTCGGGCAGGCCCCGGTATCAGGAACGGTTTCGAGGGCGTGAAGCCGCTCCAGGTTACCCCCATGCCTTGCGCCGGCATAAGGGTCGGGGTCGGATTGAGTTACTTGATTTGCGCCTCATAGTCGGCGTTGCTCAGCAACTGGGACTTGTCGGCCTCGGCCTCCACGGTGATGCGGAGCATCCAGCCGTCGCCATAGGGGGAAGTGTTGACCTGGGACGGGTCGTCCTCCAGGCTGGAGTTCACTTCGGTGACGGTGCCGTTGATGGGCATGTACAGGCTGGATACGGCCTTGATGGACTCAACGGTGCCGAATTCTTCACCGGCGGCAAAGGATGCTCCGGTCTCGGGCAGGTCCACGAAGGCGACCTCGCCGAGCTGTTCCTGGGCGAAATCGGAGATGCCGACAACGGCGGAGCCGTCTTCGGCGATGCGGACCCAGGTGTGCTCGGGGTGGTACAGGACGTCGTTGGGGAAAGTCAGTTCACTCATGATTATCTCCTATGATGATGCGATGTTGGTGGTACGATCTCCGCTTCAGCTACCCTGAAGCCAGCGCTCGCTTGCCTCGTACAGTCCTTCTGCGAGGGTCGGGTGCGCGTGGATGGTGTGCGCGAGATCAGTGGCGGTGAGGCCCTTGTTGATGGCCAGGGCGGCCTCGGCAATGAGATCGGTGGCGTGAGCTCCGGCGATATGGCATCCAAGGACCTTGCCGCTGCCCTGCTCGCAGATCAGCTTGAACATCCCGGGCAGTTCGCCCATGGCCTGCGCCTTGCCAAGCTCGCGGAACTGGAAGACTTCGGTGCGGACATCATGCCCTTTGGCGATGGCCTCGGACTCGGACAGACCGACGGTGCCGATCTCGGGAGAGGTAAAAATACCGGCAGGGATGACGCTGTAGTCCAGCGTCCTGTTTTCGCCGAAACAGTTGGCAACGGCGCACAATCCCTCTGCAGAGGCGACATGGGCCAACATGACGCGCGCCGGGCCGAGCGCGTCGCCGATGGCGTAAACGCCATCCACGGAAGTGCGCATGCCCTGGTCGGCCTTGATCCAGCCCCGACCGTCGGTCTCGACACCGGCCTCTTCCAGCTTCAGCCCGCCGGAATTGGGAACACGCCCCACGGCCACAAGCACCATGTCCGCCTCAAGAGTGAAATCAGGGCCGTCAGCCCCTTCCACAAAGGGCGAAGCGCCGATGACGCAGGTGACCTTTCCGTTTTCGACGGTCGCGCTTTTCACGGTCTTGGCCAGCTCGCACTTGATACGGTGTTTCTTGGCCTCGCGCTGGAGCAATCGGCTCATGTCCTCGTCCACAGACGGGATGGGCAAGAGACGGTCAAGCCCCTCGACAATGGTCACTTCCGCTCCGAAGGCACGGTAGATGAACGCCAGTTCGCACCCGATCACGCCGCCGCCGACGATGACCATGCGCTCGGGCACGTGATCAAGGTTGAGGGCGTCGTCGCTGTTGATGATATGCGTATGATCGACGGGCAGGGACGGCAGGTCGAGCGTGCTGGAACCGGTGGAGATGATGATGTTGTCGTTCTTGATCTCCTCGGTGCCCTCTTCCGTGCGAACCAGGACGGTGCGGTCGGCCGTCAATTCAGCGACCCCGCGCACGATGCGGATATTCAGGGAAGCGCAGGTCTTCTCGAGGCCGCCGCACAAGACTTTGCGAACGCGATCCTTGCGTGCGACCACGGCGCTCATGTCCGCCTGGAAAGAGGTCGCTTCACCGGAGGTAATGCCGAACTCCTTGAGCCGGTTGGCGGTCTCAAGGGCTTCGGCGGAAGACTTCAGCGTTTTGGTGGGAATGCAACCGGTGTTGAGACAGGTTCCGCCGACGGAGGCCTTTTCGACCAGGGTGACCCGAGCGCCGCGGCGGGCTGCCTCAAATGCGGCGACGTATCCCCCCGGCCCCGCGCCTATGATCGTGATGGAAGGCATGTGTACTCCTCTTTTACTGTGGTTTTCCCCATAAAAGGGAGCTTAGTCTTCTTCCAGGTGCATGTTGTAGGTTACGGGAAATGCGTTGTGCAGGGAGGCGGTGACAAGACAGCCCTGCTTCATGATCTTTTCCACGCGATCAAAAATGAAGCCGTACTCCTCATCCATGTAGACGGTCACGTCCAGGACGATACCGGTGACACGCGCCCGCTTCTTCTCGTCCAGGCCGGTCTCCAGAGTGGCGGTTCCGGTAATGCGGTCATAGGTGGCGCCGCGAGTTTCCAGAGCCTTGCCCAGCGCGCCGCAGAAGCAGTAAAGGGCTGCGGATGCGAGAAACTGCTTGGCGGTGCCGCCGCGCTCGTCCTCGGGAACGCCTTCATAATTTATGTCGATATCGCCAAGGATCTTGGATCCGGTGTGAATGGTCTGTTTTTCGCCTTCACGATCGTAGGAAACGATAACTTCAGCCATGGTTGTTCTCCCTTGTGATTTTTTAAACGAGGCCGTTTGTGGCGAGCCGATAGCACAGTCCATGCCAACCGGCTCAATCGCTATGGGGGTGGGGACGCATCCTTGGAGAGGACACATCTTCAACGCAGGATTGGACAGATGCAGCCCTCCGGAAACGACTAAGTTGTCGTGCACGACAGGAGATGAATTAGGAAATACAAATGATTGCGGCAGAATAGAGGGATGCGACAGATAAGTCGCACCTTACACCAGAACCCGGAAAGCGAGCAGACAATCCCTCCATCCCAATGAAAAAACGGCATATTTACTGCTCGCCAGAACAGACGACAGAAATGTCGGCATGAGTGGCCCACTCAACCCGACAGCGCCGCCGCCCACCTCCCATAGCGATTCCATTCCCGGCCAAGGGACTGCAAACATCGATGGATAAGAGCCATGAGCATCAAATAATAAATGCTCAAGACAACTCGATAGAGCACAATACGTTTGTAACGGCCCCGCCTGGCGCATCACCAGATCCGCTATTCATACATTTACATTATATACCCGGATGCCAGGCTGAGTCAGCATGAGGAGAGCCGCGTTTTCACCGCGCGAAAAGGGAGACGAATTTATCGCATTTGCGACTAAATTGTCGCCACGACACAACAGGCTGTAATCATGTATATTTTGCTTAAACCTGGCGATTTGCGACGAAAATGTCGCAGAATGGTGCCGTAAACAGGGGCTCCCGTTTGCGCTCCTTTTCACAATCCGTACAGGCATTTTGCCGGATTGACACAGTTTGGCCTGCATATTGCTCAAGGGGTGCGGCGGTTGTCAGGGGAGTAGGTGCTCCCCTACATGAAATGCCGCTTTTGAGACCATGGTCAGTCCAAGCTACAACTCTAAACATGGTTCGGTGGCGCATATGGCGCACCACCGGATCGCCAGCACCCACATTGGAGGAGGTATGGCCCAAAACGGCACCGGCGAAGGTGTAGATCTTCGACCTGATAAGAAAATCCTTATCCCCGCAACTCTGGTTCTGATCGGCATCATCGCCTGTTCAATTCTCTTCACCGAGCAAAGTGAAAATTTTCTCAAAACCGTATACGGCGTGTTCGCCCACACCACTGGCACGTGGTACCTCTGGGCAACCGTCGGCATGATGCTCCTCTCGGGATTCTTCATGTTCTCCAGATACGGCGAGATCAAGTTCGGCGAGGATGACGAGAAACCCGAATTCAACAACTACTCTTGGATCGCCATGATGTTCTGCTCCGGTGTTGCCGGCGCGGTCATGTTCTGGTCCATTGTCGAGCCCCTGTTCAACCTGGCCTATCCGCCCCAGTTCGCGGAACCGCTCTCCCGAGAGTCCTTTGAGTGGGCCATGTCCTATGTGCTTCTTCACTGGGGTCCGGTTACCTGGCCCTGGTACATGGTTACGGCCCTGCCCATCTGCTACATGTACTACAAGCGCAAGAAGCCTGTTCTGCGCATCAGCGCCACGGCGGAACCGGTCATCGGCAAGAAGGCGAACGGCGCCATCGGCAAGGGCATCGAGGTCTTCTTCATCATTGGCCTGATGTTCTCCAACGCGGCGGTCATGGGCGTGTCCGTGCCCATCGTCAACCACGCCCTCGGCGCGGTTCTGGGAATCGAGCCGAGCTTCACCATGGAGCTCATCGTTCTGGCCGTCTCCGCTGTCATCTTCACCGCGTCCGTTTCCCTGGGGCTCAAGAAAGGCATCAAGATCCTGTCCGACACCAACGTGTGCATCGCGCTGGCCATGGTCTTCTTCTGCTTCGTCGTGGGACCGACCGTGTTCATCGTGGACAACTTCACCAGCTCCTTCGGCCACATGATCAGCAACTTCTGGGACATGATCTTCTGGACCGATCCGTACACCGAAGGTTCCTTCCCGCAGGATTGGACCATCTTCTACGCACTGTGGATGGCCTCCTACGGTCCCTTCATGGGCCTGTTCATCGCCCGCATCTCCCGTGGCCGCTCCGTGCGCCAGGTGGTTGCAATGGGCCTGGCAGGCGGCATCGCAGGCTCCTACATGATCCACGCCGTGTTCGGCGGCTACACCATGTTCGCGCAGCTTAACGGCATCGTGGACGCAGTGGGCATCCTCAAGGCAAGCGGTGGCCCGGCCGCCCTGGTCGCGACCCTGAACAGTCTGCCCATGGGACACTTCGTCCTTATCGGCTACTGCATCTTCTCGACCATCTTCCTGGCCACCTCCGTGGACTCCTGCGCCTATGTCATCTCCTGCGCAGCCACCACGAAGCTGGAACCCGGTCACGAGCCCACTCGCGGACACCGCTTCTACTGGGCCGCCATCCAGGCAGGCCTGGCATTGGCCGCCATCACCCTCGGCGGACTCGGACCAGTCAAGATCTTCGCGAACTTTGCGGGCGCATTGATGCTGATCCCCATCGCCTTTGCCGTTGCCGCCTGGTTCAAGATGACCAAGGAAGACGACGCCCTGGTCAAGTACTGCAAGACCAAAGAATAACCCTGACAAAACCATACCTGAAGTGGGTCCGGCTCCCGGCTATGAAGCCGGACCCTCTTCTATACCCTATTAATAATATAACATATTGAAATCAAAGGAGAAAATATGACCACCAATGCCAAACGGGTCGCTCTGCTCGGTTTCGACTGCGCCATCCCCAAGCGCCTTGAAGCGCTGATCGAGGAAGGCGCGCTCCCCAACTTCGCCAAGTTCAAGGCCGAAGGCACCTACATGACCGAGGGCTACAACATGCCCACCGTCACGCCGCCTTCCTGGGCCTCCATCTGCACCGGCGCCTACCCGCGCACCCACGGTGTCGAGGACTACTACTATTACAACGAAGGCGAGTCCCTGCACTTCTCCAAATGCGTGCAGGCTTTCGGTTCCGGCATGCTGACTGCCGAAACCATCTGGGATCGCTGGGACAAGGCCGGCAAGAAGTCCCTGGTGGTCAACTACCCCACTTCCTGGCCCTCCAAGCTCGAAAACGGCATCATGGTCCAGGGCGAAGGCCTGTCCGCCGCCGAGTGCCGCTGGCAGTACACCGGCTACGAGCACAGGGAACACCTCTGCTCCGAGTCCTGCGTGGCCTCCGACTACTACCCCATCGGCGTCCAGGCCCGCTTCGAGGAAGCCGACGGCTGGAAGAACATCCCCGAGGAGATCGAGGACCAGGAGCCCCTGGAAATGCCGATCCCCATGGAGTTCCCCCACGCCGTGGAAAAGCTCGCTCCCCAGACCTGGTACGGTCTGACCTGGGAATCCGAGGATGACGGCTACGACGTTTTCGCGCTCTGCCCGGAAAAGGATTTCTCCAAAGCATTCTTCACCATCAAGGTCCGCGAATGGTCCGAGGTGATCGAAGGCGACTTCCCCATGGACGCCGACGGACGGATCGAAAAGGGCTACTTCCGCTGCAAGCTGATGGAGCTCTCCGACGACGCCGAGGACTTCAAGCTGTACATTTCCGGCATCACCGGAACCAAGGGCTACTGCGCTCCGGCCGACGCCCTCAAGAACGTGGACTTCACCAAGAACATCCTGGCCAACGACATGGGCTTTGTCGGCCTGGTCAACGGCATCATCGATGACGAGACCGTGGTCGAGCTGGCCCAGTTCCACTCCGAGTGGCTGACCGAGATCCTGACCACGCTGATGAAGGATCATCCGGACTGGGATCTGATCTACATGCACACCCACCTCATCGACTGGTTCTACCACGGCTACCTGGACAAGATGGACAGCGAAGACCCGGCGATCAGCAAGCCCGCCCTCGACATGGAGCGCGCCATCTACCAGATCGAGGACAAGTTCCTGGGCACCATGATGGAGTGCATGCCCGACGACACCCTGACCTGCGTCATCTCCGACCACGGCGCCACCCCCATCGGCCCGATTCTCAACACCGCCGAGGCCCTGAAGCAGGCCGGTCTGACCGCCTACGAAGCCCGCTCCACGGAAGACGCCGGTTCGGTGTGGGAAGAATCCGAAGGCTTCAACTACGACCTCATCCCCGAGAAGTCCAAGGCCGTTCCCCAGCGCTACATGTTCGTCTACGTAAACCTCAAGTCCAAGTACCCCGGCGGCATCGTCGAGGACGAGGATTACGAGAAGGTCCGCAACGAAATCATCGACGCCCTGTACGACTACAAGCACCCCGAAACCGGTGAACGTCCGGTCATGTGCGCCATCCCGAAAGAGGACGCCAAGGTCTTCGGCATGGGCGGCGAGCAGGCTGGTGACGTCGTCTACGTGCTCAAGCCCGAGTACATGGCCGAGCACGGCTACGGCTTCCCCACCGGCGAATCCGGATGCGGCTCGCTGAAGAACGTCATGATGTGGCGCGGCCCCGGCGTCAAGCAGGGCTACGTCTACGACCGTCCCCGCTGGCTGGTCGACGTCGTCCCGACCTTCTGCCACGCCACCGGCAACCCGGTTCCGGCCGACACGGAAGGCGCGGTCATCTACCAGATGTTCCAGGACCACGAATAGTCCCTATCTCGCCCGGAAAAGCGGGAACGGCCTGAAGGCCGTTCCCGCACAGGGCGATGCCATATCGAAAATTTCAGCTGCCCGGGTCGATAAAGACTGGACCGCCTCCCTTGGAGAACTGGTTGCGGTCCGTGCGGAAAAGCTCCGAAAGGAGCGCGTGACCGGCAGCATCATTACGGATGCCATCCCATCGACGGGTGGGAGGCAGGACTGACAAACAGGGTTCCACCCTGCAATCAAGGAGAAAACAATGGCAGACAAGAAAGCAATATTGGTTGTTTGCGGCCAGGCTGACATCGCCGCTGGCCCCGCCATGGACAAATTCATGAAGAAGGCCGTGACCCTGCCCAACTTTGACGGGACTGGTCTGGCAGGCATGGCCGGCGCCATCGAAGGTGCAGCCGTTGTCGCTGCCGACGAGGCAGGCAAGATCTTCGAGGATGACGGCGCCTTTGTCGTTGTCGAGCTCGGCGACGTGGACGGCGCAGCTCTCGAGGCTGCAATGACCACCCTCGGCGACGCCGCCGACCGCAGGACCCTGACCGTCCTGGCCACCTCCGGCGGGCTGTACCTGTCCGGCATGGGCATGAACAAGAAGGCCGGCTCCCTGGATCGCGGCGCCACCGCAGCCGACGTCGTCGCCACCCTGTGCTACGTCGCCGACCTGCCCGTTCCGGCAGACTGCATGGGTGCAGTCCTTTACCAGGCCCTCAAGGACCCGAACATGAAGATGAAGGAAGTGGCCAAGCTCAAGGAAGCCATCGGCCGCATGGAAGTCGCACTGCAGCGCGACACCCGCGAACCCTGGGACAAGCACGACTGCGCCTAGTCCCAAGGCTCTTTGCGAACGCGAAAGTACTACCGGGAGGGCGGCACTTGCCGCCCTCCTTTGCCAAACAACATTAGCACCCTCAACCCCGACACAAGGCACCCAGACATGAACTCCAGCCAAGCATGCAACACCGCGCCCCTTGCGGCCCTCAGACAGCGAAGGGACACCGCCTTTGCCAAGAAAGGACTTGGATTGGCGTTGTTTTCAGGCATCGGATGGGGCTTCGACAGCGTGCTCTTGAGCCTGTCTTTCGCCGCGACCGTCCTGACGGAAGAAGCGTACTGGCTGCTGGCCCCGCTGACAGTGGGCGCACTCCACGACCTCTTCAGCGCCATGTGGTTGCTGCTCATCAACACCGCCACAGGCCGCAACCGCGAGCTGGTCAGGACCATGCGCTCCAAGATCGCCCGACCGGTCATTCTCGGCGCTCTGTTCGGCGGCCCCATGGCCATGTCGTTCTACATGCTCGGCGTCAAATTCGCCGGGCCGGCCTACGTCATCCCCATAACCGCCCTGTACCCGGCGGTCGCTTCCGTCCTCGCCGCAATATTTCTTAAGGAACGCATTCTCCCCCGAGCCTGGGCCGGTCTGGCCCTGTGCGTGGTCGGCGGAGTGGTCATCGGCTACACCCCGCCCGAAGGGGCCCTGGGCAGCGATTTCTACCTCGGCATCGGCTGCGCCCTGCTGGCCACCATAGGCTGGGGACTGGAAGGCGTGCTGGCCACCTCCGGCATGGACCTGCTGGACCCGGCCGTGGCCCTTAACGTGAGGCAACTGACCTCTGCCTCGGCCTATCTGTTGGCCATTCTCCCCCTGGCCGGAGGCTATGTCCTGCTCGGCCCCGCCCTGACCGACATTTCCATCAACTGGATTTTCCCGACTGCAGCCCTTGCGGGCGCCCTTGCCTATCTGTGCTGGTATCGAGCCATGAACATGACCGGCGTTAGCCGAGCCATGGCCATCAACATCACCTACTCCCTGTGGGGCATTCTCTTTTCCGCCCTGTTCACGGAAGTGGATATCACCAGCAACATCATCATCGGAGCTCTGCTCATCACCACGGGCATGGTCATGGTGGTGGGTGACCCCAGAGAGATGGCAAGCCTGAGAAACGTTGTCTAACACCCGGAGGCAGACATGAAGAACATACCGATGAAAGCCATGGTGGCGCAGTGTTTCAGCCACTGCGAAGCATTGAACGCCAAAGCTGTCTACGATCTCGTTCGGGATCACTTTCCATCCGAGAAATACTGCTCCATCCCGATCATCGAGGACCACCTCCTCTCGCTCAAGGCGGTGGGCATCCTCAATGAGGAGGGATCATACCTGGACGATGACGGGCAGCTTGTCTCGGTATATCGAATTTCGGAGTACGGCCTCGATAAGCTTCACAGATCCAAATAGATAGGCAAGTAGGTGGAGTGTTTTCCTCGGCAGGACTCCATCACCCGGCATTCTCCGGGATAAAATAATACTTGTGCTCCCTCATAAACCGACATATCTGTCGCGAAAAAGCGACATCAATGTCGTTACACCGTCTTCAAAGAGGGGTTATGAGCAAGCCATCATACGACGACTTATACACTAATTGCAGTGAGTTAACAAAGCGTCTTGAAAAATACGAGAAGGTCAAGCTGGAGCTTCAAGCCAGCCAGCGGCAGCTGACGAGGCTGTTCAACAACCTCCCCGGCATGGCCTACCGCTGCTCCCTTGACGAAAACCTCCGCCCGACGCTGGAGTTCGTCAGCAAGGGTTGCATCGAATTATTCGGCGTGCTTCCGGAATACTTCACCGCAAAGCGGAACAACGTCATGGAGACCATGGCGCACCCGGACGATCTGGCCAGCATGCGCAAGGAACAGGACGCGGCCATCGCTGGCAAACGCCCATACAAGATGCTCTACCGGGTCATCCCGGACGACAACACCCTCAAATGGATCTGGGACCAGGGCGAGTGCGTATACGACGATGACGGCACCCCCCTGTACCTGGAAGGCATCACCATCGACATCAGCGCACAGAAGATGCGCGAGTTCGAACTGCTCCACGAAAATCAGAAGCTCCAGGAAACCCTTGAAGACAGATACCGCTTCGGCAGCATCATAGGCAAGAGCCCGGGCATGCGGGAGGTCTTCAAGCTGATCATGAAGGCGTCCAAAAGCAACGCCAACGTCATCATCCTGGGTGAAACCGGCACCGGCAAGGACCTGGTCGCCCAGACCATCCACGAACAGACGGGACTGAACGGCCCTTACGTGCCGGTCAACTGCGGCGCCATTCCCGCCAACCTCATGGAGAGTGAATTCTTCGGCCACAAGCGCGGAGCCTTTTCGGGCGCCACCTCGGACCGCAAGGGGTATCTTGCCGCCGCCGACGGCGGCACGCTGTTCCTGGACGAGGTGGGCGAGATCGACCTGGCCCTGCAGGTAAAGCTGCTCCGGGCCCTGGAGAGCAAGCTGTTCACCCCGGTGGGCGCCAGCGAACCCATGTCCTCCAACTTCCGCCTCATCGCGGCCACCAACCGCGACCTCGCCCAGATGGTCAAGGAAGGGCGAATGCGCTCCGACTTCTTCTTCCGGCTGCATGTGCTGCCGATCCGCGTCCCTCCCCTCAGGGAACGGCTCGAAGACCTGCCCCTCCTGTGCGCGGAATTCATGTCCCGATTCCTGGGCGAAGACGCCTCGGCCCCCCCCATCCCGGGAAAAATCCGGGCCGCTTTCGACGTCCACTCATGGCCCGGCAATGTCCGTGAATTGCAAAATGTGCTCGAACGCTACGTCACGTTCGGCGAGATGGTCTTAAGCGACTTCGGCATAGAGGCTGCGGACAGTCCGCACGACATGAACGAGGCCCTTGCCGCCGCCGAAGTCTGCAACACCCTCACCGATGCCATGGACGCGGTGGAGCGCCACATCATACTCAAGGCCCTGGAACGCAACCAGTGGAGAAAAGGCCTGACGGCCGCGGACCTTGGACTGAATATGCGCACCATGCAACGAAAGCTGAAAAAATACGGCATCTAACCAATTCAGCACACACTTTGTCGCTATGAAGCGACGCATTTGTCGCCCAGCGGCCAATGTGTCGCTTTTTTCTTTTTTTACATTATTTCCAGCTGATTAAAAGAAGACAACCACCACGACACGACATGCGTGTCGCCTTTTCCTGCTCCACGGCAGGCCTTCAATAAAATATTCGTCAATATCTCAACAAGTTACACGTCTGGCACGGAGCATGCTCATAGGGCGCATTGTGCAACAGATCGAAGAGTGGCTTGGATCTGCTGGATTTAGCCCGGCCCCTGGGAAGAAAGGACGTCATTTCCTACAGCCTCCAGAAAATGACAAGTGGCGCGCCGAACGCGAACATCGCCATATCAATCGCACCTCCCTCCTCCGTTTGACCTGACCTCGACGGAGCAGACCATACCCGGCGCGCAGCACATTCTTCCCAGGGGCCAGCTCGATAAAAAAGACCGACATCCTCTAGCTAGAAAGTTTTCACTCTCTTTCCTGCCTGGGGTTGGCCCGTCCGGTCACAACCGGACGGGCCACATATTTAGGACCGCATCATGGACTGGAACGCATTCAGGAAAACGCAGGCCGCAGGCTACCTTTTCATCATACTCGGCATCATCAACTGGAGCGGCAACTTCGTGGTCGCCAGGGGGATGGCTGATACCGTGGAACCCGCCACCCTGAACCTCCTCCGCTGGGTGGGGGCCACAATCGTCTTTTTGCCATTCGGGATACGCGCGCTCTGGCGTGAACGAGTTCAGGCGCTTCGCATGTGGAAGGAGTTGTCCATCCTCGCCCTGACCGGCATCTCCCTGTACGACACGGTGGTGTTCATGGCCGGTCAGACCACCGAGGCCCTGAACATGTCGCTCATCGCCACCCTCTCCCCGCTTTTCACCGCTCTTGTGGCCCAGTTCATGTTCAAGGAGAAACTCGGCCAGAACATGTATGCCGGCATCGTGCTCAGCACCTTCGGCGTCGTTCTTCTGGTTACCGACGGCGACCTGAGCCGTCTGCTGACCCTGGAGTTCGCCCACGGGGACATCCTGATCCTCTGTTCGGCGCTCATGTCCGCAGCCTACAACACCCTGGTCAACAAGGTCGCCGGCAAGATCAGCCAGATATCCCTGTTCATGGCCATGTGCCTGCTCGGGACCCTCTACATCCTGCCCATTTATCTGTGGGAGACGGGCGGCCAGTGGGTCATGCCCCAATTCACCAATGAGGTGATCATCTCCGTGGGCTATCTCGCCATATTCGCCTCCGTCCTGTGCTTCCTCTTCTGGAACGCGGCCGTACAGATCATCGGCGCTCCCAAGGCCATGCTCTTCTACTACACCCTGCCCCCCATCAGCGCCCTGGCGGCCTGGCTGGTCATCGACGAGCCCGTCAACCGCAACCAGATCCTCAGCGGCGCAATAATTCTTGCAGGAATACTGTTCGCTCTCTATGGTGGCAAATTCAAAAAGCAACGCCTGGAGGAACGGTATGATCAACCCTCTGAGATCACTCACTGATTCACTGGCATGGAACGTATTCCTGCTCGGGCTGGGGGCCTTCATCTACGTGTTGGGCTACAATGGCATCGCCGCGCACCACGGCTTTGTCCCGGGAGCGCTCTACGGCCTCGCCGTTGTCGGCAACAACTTCTCCCCTGACCTCTCCCTGGCCTACTGGTACTTCTTCCTCAACGTACCGCTCTTCCTCATGGCCTGGCGCGGAGTCAGCCGACGTTTCTTTTTCCTGAACCTCTTCACCATGGCCATGGTCACCCTGCTGACCCCATACATACACCTTGATTTCGGCATCAGGAACGAGATGTATGCGGCCATCAGCGCGGGCGCGATAATGGGCGCAGGCTGCGGCATCATTTTGAGGACATACGGAGGCGGAGGCGGCCTGGACGTCCTCGCGGTCATTCTCAACCAGAAGTACGGGGTGCGCTTCGGAGTGTTTTATTTCTTCATCAACGCTTCGGTCATGGGCGTTGCCCTCAGCCGCTACACCCCGGACAAGATCATCGCCTCCCTTGTCATGCTGTTCATCTCCTCGGTCCTGACCGAGTATGTCCTCTCCCTGTTCAACCAGCGCAAGGCCGTACGCATCCTGACCCAGAAAGGACAGGAACTGGTGCACCACATCACCAACGTGCGCAAGGTTACCGCTACGGTATTTCAGGGCAAGGGCGGCTATACGGGAAAGAACGTGGACATGGTCTTCTCGGTCACCGACAACCTGCGCCTGCGCTCGTTGGAGCAGGCCGTCTTCGAGGTAGACCCCGAAGCCATCTTCATCGTGGAGAACACCTTCAGCGTGGTTGGCGGCACCATTGCCCGGCGCAAACAGTACTAGGGCCAGACCTCTTTTCCCGGCAAATGCAAAGGCCGCGCAGCATACGCTGCGCGGCCTTTGCGGTAGATGGAACAGGACGTCATGCCGACTGGTCGGAAAGCATGGCGTCGAGTAAATCGAAACCGGTTCCGTTCCGAAAATCCGTACGCACTACCCGGCGTACCCCCGCGCTCCGCAGGAACCGCTCGGCGCGATCCGGAGCCGCCCCCGGCTCTTCCGATCTCGTCACCACTCCCACCACGGGCCGATTGAAGATGGGCGCGAACAGGGGCGGGAAAAGACTGGTGGGACTCGTGGCGTCCTGGACCAGAACCAGGACGGCGCAATCAGCCGAAGAGGTGATCAGGGCATGGTAGTAGCGGCTGTTCTCGAGAAACTCCCCGGGCGTGTTGACGTATCGTCCGAAGAACTCGACCGCCATGGCGCGTCGCGGGGAATAGGACTCACCAGACAGAGCGCGGATCAGGCCGCTCTTGCCCGAGTTCGTCTCACCGATGAACATGAAGCGCTTCACGAAAACCGTTCCTACGACCGGGTCAGCTCCACCGAAGTGTAGTGCAGGTTGGCCTCGAAATAGTCGAGCACGGCCCGCAGGGAGGCCTCCACGCTGGCGACGTCACCGGTAAAGAGCAGGGAGCCGCCGAAGCGGTCCAGGAAGCCTATCTCGACGTCCGCCGCCTTGGTGGCCACGTCCGCAGCGATGATCACGGCCTCGCTGGGGGTGATGGTCATGATGCCGATAGCCCCGCTCGCGTCGTCGTCCAGGCCCAGCTTCAGGTAGATGCTCCTCTGGGGACTGGCGACGACATGGGCCAGCGTGATCTGCCGACCCGGCACGTACTCCTGGATGATTCGCTGTTTGGCTTCTTCCTGCTGAAACGGCATCGGCGTATCCCCCTGCCCTGTGGTGATTAGAGAAGCTGATCCTTGAGCGCCTTACTCGGAGACGGGATGACCACATGACTGTGAACGGGCCCTGCGTCGCCGACGCCGGCCACGCCGGACTCCACTGAGGACTGCACCGAGGCCACGTCGCCGGTCATGGTCACGAAGGCCTTGCCGCCCAGCCCGGCGGCGGTGCGGATCTCCAGCAGATGGACCATACCGGACTTGGCCGCGGCATCGGCCGCCAGGATGCAGGAGGCGGTGGTGCAGGTCTCGATGACGCCCAGGGCGTCCACCTGCGGCGCAAGGGAGGTGCCGCTCAGGGCCGGGACGACATCCGGGTGGACACTGGGAATGGTGAACCAGTCCACCACCATGTCGCCGCCGATCTCGCAGCCTGTTTCAACCGAGCTCTGAATCGCGCCCACATCTCCGGTGACGATGACGATGTATCGTCCAGGGCAGGTGGGACGGGCCATGACCAGCTCCACCTCGGCGGCCTTGATCATTTCGTCCGCGACGTGCATTCCGAGCGCGACGCTGTTCAGTTCCACGCACCCGATCGTACGCAACTTCATGATATATCTCCCTTAAGCCTTGATGATTACTTTTCCGTCCGCGATGGACTCGACCTTCCCGTCAATGCTCGCGTGGACCCGGGCGGCCATGGCGTTCTCGGGCATCTCGCCGAGCAGGTCGCCCCTGTGCACAGAGTCGCCCTCGCCCACCACGCAGACGGACGGCGCACCGATATGCTGGTGCAACGGGATGGATACCCGGGACACGGGCATCTCGCCCGCGAAAGACGGATGGCCGTCGTACTTGACCAGGTTCAGCCGCTGGATGAGGCGCTTTGTCGGCACGGCGCGGTGTGACCGGAACGGGTTGTTCCGGTACGTCTTGTCACCGGCCTCCCAGGCAACCCGGTTGGCCATGAGCACCTGCTTGATCTGCGCGTTGACCTCGCGGGGGGACACGCCCATGGGGCAGGCGAACTTCTCGCAGACGCCGCACTCGGAACAGAGCAGGGCCTCCTTGGCCACTTCGGTTTCCATGATGTTTGAGTGGAGCACGCGCATGAGCTTGTGCGGGTGCAGGGAGTGCCCAAGCAGATTGCGCGGGCACAGATCCGTGCACCGGGTGCACTGGCAGCAGATGGTATTGCTGATGCGCCGGATACGCTCGGGCGACATGATCTTGGGGGCCACCACGTTGTGGTCCGGCGGCAGCACGATCAGGCCGCTGGTGGTTTTGGTCACCGGCTGATCGGTGTCGGGAAGTACCCGCCCCATCATGGGGCCGCCGTCCACCACCTTGTAGTCGGCGATGGTGGGACCGCCCGCGAAATCCAGCACGTCGGAGACCAGCGCGCCCACGGGCACCTTGACGACCATGGGCTTCGCCACCTCTCCGGTGACGGTCACATAGCGGTGGGTGACAGGCTTGCCCTCCATGGCCAGGGCCACATTGTACAGGGATTCCACATTGCTCACCACCGCGCCCACCTGCAAGGGCAGGCCGCGCTCCGGGATGGTCTTGCCCAGGACTTCGCGCACGAGCACCTGCTCGTCGCCCGCAGGATAGAAGTCCGCCAGCTCGAAGACCTCCAGCCGACCCGAGGCATCCCTGGCCACGCGTGCACGGACCGCCTCCATGGCCTTGGCGTGCTTGCCCTTGAGGCAGATGATGCCCCGCTTGGCGCCCACGCAGTCCATGACGGTCTCAAGGCCCTGCACCACAGTGTCGATCTCCGCCTCCAACAGGTACGGATCGCTCATCAAAAGCGGCTCGCAGGAAGCGCCGTTGACCAGGACCGCCTCCACGGTGGCTCCGGCCTTGACGTGGGTGGGCAGACCGGCACCGCCGGCGCCAACCACGCCAGCTTCCCGTATCTTCTCTATGATCTGTTCTCGCATTGCGTTCCCTTTGTACAATCGGTTTGGGGGGTCACCCTGGCCTGTTCAGGCCCTTCGTGCCTGGGCACGGTCGTGGCGCTCTCTGCCACACATGGTCTCAAGGACCGAAATTCACGGGCGCGCCCCGCTGAACCCGCGGGCCGCGCTCCATCTTCTCTATCTGGGAAGAATCATTTCAACTTCATCGTGGGGACGGGGAATGACATGCACGCTGACCAGCTCGCCTACGTTCTTGGCGGCGACGCAGCCGGCGTCCACTGCGGCCTTGACCGCGCCCACGTCACCACGGACCAGGACGGTTACCAGACCGCCGCCGACCTGTTCACGGCCCACCAACTCGACATTGGCGGCCTTGACCATGGCGTCTGCCGCCTCAACTGCGCCAACCAGTCCACGGGTTTCAATCATACCCAAAGCTTTCAACATGACGATCTCCTTCGCGAGTGTCCGATCTAGAGGTTTTCCATAAGGGTTTTCACGGCCTGACAACTGATGGCCTTGATCAATTCGGGATCTTCCACATCAAATTCGGTCTTGACCAAAGCGGCAACGGCCACCAGCAGGTCCTGCACTCCGCCCTCGACCTCTCCGCACGCGGCGGCAGGAGTGGCAGGAGCGACAGGAGCAGGCTCCGGACGTTCGCCGCGCACCATGGCGATGCCCCGTCGGCTGAGTTCATCCTTGGCGCCCGGCGTCAGGATGACGCCCTCTTCGGCATAGAAAGTCTTTGTTTCCGAACAGATGTATTGGTCTATTTCACCCTTGATCACGAGTGTCCGTTTCATTGTCTACCTCACCCCTTTGACAAGGGAGTTTACGACCGAGGCGTCCGGTCTTGGGATCACAACCGCCTCAATGAGCTCCGTACCCAGCGCGACCTCGGCCGCCTCCACCGCTTCACGCACGGAGGCCACGTCGCCGCTCAACACGAAATAGGATTTGCCGTTGATGCCCTGCCCCGTCACCAGCCTGGCCAAAATGGCGTCCGACCGCTTGACCGCGACGTCGGCCGCGTTGATGCCTGCGGAGACGCAACGACACTCGATCACGGCCAGGGCGTCCGCCGGGTTCACCGGAGACTCCTTCCTCAGGGCAGAGAGGACCTGGTCGGAAACCCCGGAGATGACAAAGGCGCCCTTGAGCGCACGACCGGACTCCCCGGCCTCGTTGACCGACGCGTCCACAGCCGCCCGAGTGCCCGAGACGTAGATCATGTAGCGGCCCGAGCAGATGGTCCCGGCGCGGACAAGCTCCACATCGGCGATCTTCATCATCGCGTCCGCCACGGCCACGCCGGAGGCGATGCTTTTGCACTCGACGACACCCAGCGTATCCATGGGCTAGGCCTCGTCGCAGCCGTCGATAATGCCCACGATGGCCGCGTCCACGGGTGATTCCGGGTTCGCCAGCGCCTTGCGCGCGGAGCTGCCCAGGGTCACCAGCACGGTCTCGCCGATACCGGCGCTGACACAGTCCACGGCGACAAAGCTGGCACGCTCCCCCGCTTCGTCCGCGCCAACCGGCTGCACAACCATCAGTTTGAGGCCGCGCAGGGATTCCTCCTTGCGGGTGGCCCAGACATTGCCGATCACTTTGCCGATCTTCATAAGGTCATCCTCACAAACATTTCCGAATGGTCATCTCACGGTCACGGGCCGCGTCATAGGCGAGCGGCGTGACCAGGGCAGTCTTCGGCACCATGAGTACGGACACGCCGTCGTGGCGTTCAACCACGTCTTCCGTGACCAGCATCTCGCGGCAACAGACACGTTCCGGCTTCACTTTTTCCAAGGGCACGAGACCGTATCCGGTCAGGGTCTCGACATGGGACTCGTACAGCGAATACAACGCATGCGGAGCAGTCCCATCGAAGGCGCGGTGCTCATACTCGAGAACCTCCACCCGCTTTCCGCGGAGCAGAAGCCCCAGAACCCGAGCCGCGACCTCCTCCGAGGCTCCCCCCACGGCCAGTTGCGCCATGGCGACGCAGGAAAGCCCGGGCAGGACATACCGGTGAGGGTCGCATTCCGGCGTTTCCTCGCCCAAAAAGAAATAGTCATAGCCGTCCCCCATGCTGGCACGGACCTTTTCCGCAAGCTCGCAGCTGCGTTCGGCCAGAACCAGGACGCAGGGAGCGGGCTCCCCTTCCTGAAGCCTGTTCAGGACTTCCCGCGCGATACGCCGGGCCAGGTCTTGCAAGTCGAAATTCGTCAACTTCAGCTCCTAGGCGCAGTTCAGGGCAATGCCCATCGGGGTAACGAGAAACGGGTTGGCCGGTTTGAAGACGGGAAGACCGAGTTCCTTCTCCATGACCCCTTCCAGGCCCTCGAGGCAGCAGGTGCCTCCCACCAGACAGATGGAGGAAACGTTCCGACCGTCGATATGACGGGCCACGATGGAGGCCATCTTCTGGATGACGGGCCGGACCACGGACAGGACCTCGGCCTGACGGCTTCGGTCCATCTTGAATTCTTCGGCTTCGTTCAGGGTCAGGTCATAATTGCCCGCCAGAACAAGGGAAACATGGGTGCCGCCGGTCGCTTCGTCGGCCACGTAGACGACCTCGCCCGCTTCAAGAACGGACAAGCCGGTGGTTCCGCCGCCAATGTCCACGACAACCCCGTTCTCGAGGCCGAGTACCGCGTTGGCCGCAGTGGGCTCGTCCAGGGTGCCGGTCACTTCGAGACCCGCGCCCTCGACCACGTAGCGGTGTGTCTTGCAGTCCTTTCCGCCGGTCAGCGGCGGGACGGCGATGGCCGCCCGGGTCAGCGTACGGCCCAGGCGTCGGCCAAGGTCATCCACGAGCCTGCGGACGATACGGGTGGCACCGATGTAGTCCACCACCAGGCCATCCTTGACCACCCGGGCGAACTCCATGGCGCAGGCCACGGGGTCCCCGGCGTCGTTGAGGACCACCACCACGATGTAGGCGGTGCCGAGATCCACGCCCACGCGAAGGCGCTCGTCGGCGGACACCGGCACGGTCTCCGTCAGGCAACGCTCCAGGGCGCTCAGTTTGCGGTCCACAACGCTGAAGTCCATTTTGCCCCCTACTGCCTGGTCACGATGCGGCCGGTCACCTTGGAGTGCCAACCGGAACCGTTGCCTTCGTCAAAGTCGATGTGCAGGGACAGCTTGAACTGCTCGTTGACCCGCACCAGCACGTCCTCCAGGATGATGGGCCGCCCCGAGTCAAGGCGCACGCTCACCAGCTGGTTGTCGGAGACGCACAGACGCCTGGCGTCCTCGGGGGTCATGTGGATGTGGCGCGCGGCCACGATCACACCCTGTTCGAGGCCGACGATGGAGTTTTCGGAGGCCAGGATGATGCCTGGCGTATCCTTGATGTCGCCGGACTGGCGCACCGGGGCTTTCACCCCCAGGATGCGGGCGTCGGTCTGGGAAATCTCGATCTGGCTGGAACCGCGGGAGGGCCCGAGCACCGCCACGTTGTCCATGACGCCCTTGGGGCCGATGAGTCGGACCCGCTCCTTGGCGAGGAACTGTCCGGGCTGGGACAGGTCGCGGGCTGGGGTCAGGGGATGGCCGAACAGCTCCATGGCGTCGGCTTCGCTGAGGTGGGCATGCCGCGCGGACAGCTCCACGGGGATGGTTTCGCCGGACACTGCGCAGTCGGTCGGCAGGGACACGCCCTCGCCCTTCAACTGGTCCACCAGCGTCTGAATTACTCCACCCAAAATTTCGTTGATGACTTTCTCGTTCATATTCATGGCTTGCGAATTGTCTCAGGTTCCTGAATCCGGGGCAGTGGAGGGAACCCGGCGGGTTCCCTCCACTTCGTCGACGGCACGGCGCATGGCCGTACGATCAGATTAGCCTTCGGCGGAGGGCAGAATGGTCTCCACCTCGCTGTGGGGACGGGGGATGACGTGAACGCTGATCAGTTCGCCCACGTTCTTGGCGGCGGCAGCGCCGGCATCAACGGCAGCCTTGACGGCGCCGACATCTCCACGAACCATCACGGTCACCAGACCGCCGCCCACCTGAGTCTTGCCGACCAGGGTGACGTTGGCAGCCTTGACCATGGCGTCAGCGGCTTCCACTGCGCCCACCAGACCTTTGGTCTCGATCATTCCGAGTGCGTTGAGGGACATGTTGTTCTCCTTTGCAAGTTTATATTCAGCTTAATTCGCTACGAGTTGACCCGTTGCCGGGTTACGCCATCTTCTTCAGTTGCTCGACGATCATGGCGGTGATGGCCTGAACGTCGATGTTGGTCCCGCAGCTCTGGGCAGCGGGGGCCGGGCACTCCGTGTTCCCCAGGTCGTAGGCGATGCGCCGCACGTTCATGAGGTTGAGCGGAGTGACGTTGTCGGAGGTGGAGCTGCCCCCCACCGCGCCGCACCCCAGGGTGAAGGAAGGGAACAGCGAGGTGGACAGGCCCACGGCTCCGTGGGTGGACGGGGTATTGACGAGCATGCGGGAGACCGGCTTTCTCATGCCGAACTCGCGGATGATCTCCTCGTTGTGGGAGTGGATAGCCAGGGAGTGCCCCACGCCGCCGTTCTCCAGGAGGGCGTGGCACAGCTCGCAGGCTTCCTGCCAATCCTCGACCACGTAAAAGGCGATGAGCTGGGTGAGCTTCTCCTTGGAGAAGGGAAACTTGGGACCGACGCCTTTCTCGTCGGAGACCAGCAGTCTGGTGCCGTGCGGGATCTCGATCCCGGCCAGCTTGGCGATGTGGGCTGCGTCGCGTCCCACGATGGCGGGGTTCATGGTCCCGTTGCCGCGCTCCATGACCGCCTTGACCTTGGTCAGATCCTCGCCCTGGAGGAAGTATCCGCCCTGGGCGATAAGTGCCGCCTTGACCTGGTCGGCGATGACTCGATCCACGACGATGGACTGCTCCGAGGCGCAGACCGTGCCGTTGTCGAACGTTTTGGAAGCCATGATCTTGGACACGGCGTCCTCGACATTGGCGGTGCGCTCCACATAGGCGGGGACATTGCCCGCGCCAACGCCAAGAGCCGGGGTGCCGGAGCTGTAGGCCGCCTTGACCATGCCGGGTCCGCCGGTGGCCAGAATCAGGTCGGCCTGGCGCATGAGCTCGCCGCTCCCCTGGATGGTGGGAACGCTCATGACCGAAACCATGTCCGCGCACACGCCCAGACGGTCCAGCACACCGCGAATCATCTCCACGGTCTTGCCGATGCACTTCTTGGCGCTGGGGTGCGGGGTGAAGACGATGGCGTTGCCGGACTTCAGGGAAATGATGGATTTGTAGATGGTCGTGGAAGTGGGGTTGGTCGAGGGAACGATTCCCGCCACCACGCCGATGGGCACGGCCACCTCGACGACCTTGCGGGCCTTGTCGTCATTGAGGACGCCGATGGTCTTCATGTCCTCGATGGCCTTGATCAGCCCCTGGCTGGCCAGTATGTTCTTTGTCTTCTTGTCCTGCACCTTGCCGAAGCCGGTCTCCTCCACGGCCAGGGCGGCCAGGGACTCGGCCTGGACGTATGCCTCCTCGGCAATGGCCTTGACGATGGCGTCGACGCGTTCCTGGTCATAGCGGGCAAAATCGGCCTGGGCCTGTTTTGCGGCGCGAACCAGGGAGCGGGCCTCCTGCATGGACAGCAAATCCTTGTCTACCATAAGACTACTCCTCTATCTTCCTATATACATTAACAATAAGTTCAATCAGATCTTTCTTCTTGCCAGCCTCGGCCTCATCGCCGGTCAGGGACCGGTAAAGGCTGCGCAACTCCGCGACCTTCATTTTCTTCAACGCGGCGCTGGAGAGGCGTTTGATTTCGGCAGGGACTTCGGTCCTGGGCTCGGCGGAAATCTCGACAACTTCGGGAACGCTTCCAGAGGGGGGCTCGACAGCCGGGCAGGTGCGGATAACAGCTGCGACCTCCCGGTCCGGACGCGCAATGACGTGCCTGGAAACCAGGACCCCGCCTTCGATCCGCTGGACCGCAGCGGCTCCGGCATCAACCGAGGCCTGTACCGAGGAGACCGTTCCGGCCACCGTGATGGTAACCAGGCCGGAACCCACCTGATTCCGTTCAAGGATGCGTACGTCAGCGGCCTTGAGCATGGCGTCCGCGGCTTCGATGGCGGGCACAAGCCCCCAGGTCTCAATGAATCCTATTGCCGTCATGGTCGATCTACTCCTGTCCCGCCTCGTCATCAGTCCTGGCTAGTGCCGGACCACGGACACGGAGAGGCCGTGCCTGCCGAGGGTTTGACCGATGCGCGCGAGGTCTTCCTCGTCCAGTTTCGGGTCACCCGTCACCGAGTAATCCCAACCCAACTGGCCGTATTTGCTCACGCCCATCTTGTGGTACGGGAGCAGGTCCACTCCCTTGAAATTCCTGAGTTCCCGATACGGAGCGAGGAACTCGGCCAACAGATTCAATTCGGCCTCGCCGTCATTGACTCCCTTGAGGAGCGGCAGGCGGATCTTCACGTCGTGACGGTTCTCGAGCAGCCAGACGAGATTGCGGAGGATGGTCTCGTTGCGCACGCCCGTAAGCCGGTAATGTTCATCCGAATCCATGTGCTTGATGTCATAGAGGAACAGGTCCACGTGCTCCGCCACGCTGGCGATCACCTCTGGGCGGGCGTAGCCGCATGTCTCCACTGCGGTGTTGATGCCCCGCTGGCGGCAGGCCTGAAGCAGGCTGATGGCGGCCTCGGGCTGGGCGAAGACTTCGCCGCCGCTCAAGGTGGCTCCGCCTCCCGAGGTCTCATAGAAGGGGCGGTCCTCTTCGATGATCTCGAGGATCTCGGCGATGGATTTGCTCTCCCCGGAGATGGCCAGGGCCGATTCCGGGCAGGCTTCCTCGCACTTGCGGCACCCCACGCATTCCACGTTCCGGGCGACCACGTGGCGGCCTGCGGCATCCATGCGGTGGATATTCACCGGACAGGCTGGAACGCAGGCCCCGCAGTGCACGCACTGGTCGTTCTTCAGCAGGACCTGGAATCCGCGCCGCTGCCCCTCGGGGTTCGAGCACCAGGTGCAGCGCAGGGGACAGCCCTGGAAAAAGACCATGGTCCGCACGCCCGGCCCGTCGTACATGTTGTACTTCTGGACGTTGAATATCTGGGCTTTTCTTTCGATCACGGTCTGTTTCCTGATACCTGGCTGTTGCGTGAGTCCCCGCTCCCTCGCCTAGATGGCGTGGAGCATGGTCCGGCTGATGATTTCGTCCTGCACGTCCTTACACAGCTCCACGAAGAAGGCGCTGTATCCGGCCACGCGGACCACGAGGTCGCGATACTGTTCGGGGTGCTCCTGGGCCTTGAGCAAAGTATCATTGTCCAGGTAGTTGAACTGCATTTCGCCGTTGCCGAGCATGCAGGCGGTGCGGATCAGGGTGATCAGTCCGTTCTCCCCTTCCGGGTTGTCGAGCAGACCGGCCATGATCTTGAAGTTGTGCACCATGCCGATGTTCATGTTCTCGTTGGCCATCTTGGACACGGACTTGATGATGGCGGTGGGGCCCTTGTAGTCGGCGCCCTGAGTGGGGCTGATGCCGTCGGACAAGGGCATCCAGGCGTCGCGACCGTTGGCGGACGCGCCCAGAAGCTGGCCGAAGGGGGTGTTGTTGGAGATGGACAGGGTGCCATGGCTGAGCACGGAGTACAGGGTCTTGTACTTGCGGTGCTCCTGCTCGGTGAAGCTGACCAGATCGGAGGCGATCATGTCGACGTAGTCGTCGTCGTTGCCGTACTTGGGCGCGGCGAGGCAGTCTTTCCGAATCTGCTCGTACCCCTTGAACTCGGCCACCAGGGCCTGGTTGAGCTCATCCAGGGTGTACTTCCGGTCGTCATAGACCAGCTTCTTGATGGCGGCCATGGAGTCCACGTAGGTGGCCAGCCCGCTCCAAACCACGCCGGGGCCGAAGTTGTACATGGCGCCGCCCGAGGAAACGTCGCGGCCTGACTCCATGCACCCTTCGTACATCATGGACATGAGCGGCTTGGGCGCGTGGCTGCGATGAACCCGCTGGGAAATGACCGTGGCGATGCTGGTCTTCCGGGTGATCCACTTCATCTGCTCCTTGACCGCCGCCTCGAACTTTTCGAACGTGTCGAACCGGCCCAGGTCTCCGGCGTCCGGGGTGACCTGCTTGCCGTACCAGAGGGGCACGCCGTGGTTGAGCACCAGCTCGATGCAGATGGGCCACTGGGTGTAGCCGGTGGAGGTCCACTGGTACAGGCGGCCGGACTTCTGCGGCTCGACGCAACCCATGAGGCAGTAGTCGCGGGCGTCTTCAATGCTCACGCCCTTGGCCAGCATCATCTTGATGTGGGAATCGTCGAAGTGCACGGCAGGGAAACCCATGCCGGAACGGATGACGTCCACGATCTTCTTCAGATACTTCTGCGGCGACTTGTTGTGCACCCGGGTGGCCAGGGAAGGCTGGTAGATGCGCACGTGGCGAACCGCGTCCATAAGCAGATAGGTCAGGTCGTTGGTGGCGTCGGCACCGTCACGGGTGACGCCGCCCACGCACATGTTCACGAATGGCTGGTAGCCGGCGAAGAATTTGGAGCCGCCCTCGGAGGTCAGCCACATCATCTCGGACATCTTGATGAGCATGCAGCCGGCCAGGTCGAAGGCCTCGTACTCGGTCAGCCTGCCAGCCTCCAGGTCGGCCTTGAAGAACGGATACATGTACTGGTCCACGCGGCCGATGGACATACCGGTCTGGTTCTCCTCCAGGGTCAGCAGGGACTCGACGGTCCAGACCGCCTGAATGGCTTCCCAGAAGGTGCTCGGCGCATGGGCCGGGACACGGGCGTTGACCTCGGATATCTTGATCAGCTCGGCCTTGCGTTTGGGGTCGCTCTCCCTGGCGGCCAGCTCGGCGGCGTAGTCGGACAGCCGCTTGGCGTAGGCCATGACGCCCTCGGCCGTGTCAATGATCGACTTGTAGAAATAGATCTTCTCGATGTGCTCTGGCTCGGCGTAGTCCAGCTCGGCAAGATGCGCCTCGGCCTCGGCCTTGATATCGAGCATGCCCTTCTTCATCAGGATGACGTCATATCCTGGGTTGGAGTCGCCGCCGCCGTTGACCGCATGATAGGAGCAGTCGGACACGAAGGACTCGCCGGACATCTCCCACAGTCCGGCCTCGCGGTACTGGCTCTCGCACTGCTCGTCCACGGACTTGTTCTCCCAGAAGGGGAAAATCTCTTCGAGCATCTCCTTCTTGTCGGCCTCGGCGATGTAAAACGGGTCCTGGGGACGGGTGCCGATGGTATCCAGCTCGGACTTCATCCAGCGCCACTCGATGTCAGGAGAGAAAGCGCCCGCGCGGGGAGCGCCGTTGGGCGCGCCCACGATGAGTTCGTTGTCCTGAATGACCAGGGGCGCAGTTTCGCAGCACCGCTTGAAGGACTTGGCGCGCATGAGGATGGTGGGCAGCCCGGGATTTTCCTTGGCGACCTGGGTGATGGTGCGGGCCCGGTGGATGGACACGCTGGGCACGGCCTTCAGGAAGTTCTCCTTCAGCTGCACATGACGCTCGGTGGGACCGTCGGGAATGCCTGCGGCCTTGTCGTTCACCGGCCTGCTCTCAGCGGACTTCTCCGTGAACAACTCGGTGGAAACGCCCTCGAAAAGCTTGCGCAGCGAGGCCCGTTCCTCGGGGCTCAGGTTCTTGGTCGCCTCGGCGAGCTTGTCAGAAAATGCTTGAAGATCCACTCTGCTTCCTCCGTGTATTGAGACTGTGTCACCGCGTGATCACTCGGGATCACCTGACGGTGTCGATCGCTTCCTTCAGAACCTGCTGCAGCAACTGCATCAGGTCCGATTCGATAAATTCGGTTTGTTTCCCGGCCGCCGAAGCATCGGGGACAGGGGTATTCCCGATGGCCTCCGAGACGTCACCCAGAACGTGCTTTCCCCGGATGCCATGGCCGACCTTGCGGACGTAGATGAGATTCATGGGGGAGACGTTGTCCGCCGTGATGCCCCGCCCCGCCGAGCCGCCGCCCAGGGTCATGGACGGGAAAAGATTGGTGGTCGCGCCCATGCCGCCGAACGCGGCCGGGGTGTTGACCAGCAGCCTGCCCACGGGCTTTTTCAGGGCGAACTGGCGGATGACCTCCGGGTCGCCCGAATGGATGGACAGGGTGTGCGCGTTCCGTTCATGCAGGAGCAATTCGATGCACTTCTCGCAGGCGTGCATCCAGTCGTCCTCCACGTAGAGGGCCAGCACAGGAGAAAGGAGCTCCCGGGAATAGGGGTCGGCATCGGCCACATACTTGCGCCTGGCCACCAGCACCCTGGTGCCCTCCGGCACGATGAATCCGGCCCTTTTGGCCAGGGTGACGGCGGGAACGCCCACGGTGCCCTTTCGGCGTTGCCCGGCCGGACAGAAAAAGAGTTCCGCCAGGGCAAGGGACTCCGGCTCGGACATGACGTAGGCCCCTTGCTCTTCGAGGGCGCCGATCACGTTGTCCAAGACGCAGCCGTCCACCACGATGGACTGCTCGGCTGACGGGGCCATGCCGTTGTCAAAGGTCTTGCTGTCCAGGATGTCCTTGACCGCCTGCCGGATGTCGGCCGTCCGCTCTATGAAGGCCGGGCCGTTGCCCGTACCGCCGTAAATGACCGGCTTGCCCGTGGAGCGCGCCGCCTCGAGCATGCCGGGCACCCCCGAGACCATGACCAGTGACACGGCCGGATGCCCCATGAGCTCCTTTGAGCCGCTCTTGGTCACGGTGTCCAGGTAGGACAGGCAGCCCTCGGGCAGGCCCGCCTCGGCGGCGGCGGAGATCATGATGTCCAGCACCCGCTTCATGCTGCGCTGGGCCTGCGGATGCGGCGTGAAGACGATGGCGTTGCCGGACTTGATGGCGATGAGGGTCTTGTAGATCGTTGTCGAGACCGGGCTGGTGAACGGGCAGGCGGCCGCGATTACGCCCATGGGCACACCCACGTCCATCAGCCCGTTATCGGCATCTTCGGAGATGACGCCCACGCAACGCAGGGAACGCAGTTGATCACGCACCGTGGTGCAGACGAAGCGGTTCTTGGCCAGCTTGTGCTGCCAGACGCCGCTGTCGGTCTCCTCGGAGGAAAGCAGGGCCAGATCCCTGACGTGGGACTCCACGGCAAGGGCGATCTTCTCGACGATCTCGTCCAGTTTCTCCTGGGAAAAAGCCGCCAGCTTCTTCTGTGCGGCGAAAGCGTTCTCCGCGAGAATCCTGGCCTGCTGCATGGAGAGCAGATCGTTATCGATGATCATCCTGTCTTCCTTTCCTTCCTGCGCCTTTAACCGTCCGGCTAGGGCAGCAAGTTTTCGATGGCGTAGATTTTGGTGATCGTCGCCAGATCCGGGTGCGGGGTGGGGATGACAAGGGAGCTGTAGACGGATGCGCCCATGGCCTCCACGGCCTTGACTCCGGCTTCCACGGCAGCCTTGCAGGCAGCAACGTCCCCCTGGACAAGAACCGACATGTAGCCGGCGGCCACGTTCTCGTATCCGATGAGTTCCACGTCAGCGGTCTTCATCATGGCGTCCGCCGCCTCGAGGACGAAGACGATACCGAAGGTCTCGATGAGCCCCATGGCCTTGGGACGCGGCTGGGATTCAGCGTCGCCCGAACGCTCCACGGCATGCACGGAGACAATATCCCCCACGCCGCGAATGGGCCGGGGCATGACGTTCTTGGCGGTCAGCTTGCCGACCTCTGCGGCGGCCACGGATCCCGCGGCGACCGAAGCCTCGACAGCGGCAACATCGCCCTTGACCATCACGGTCACCAGGGAAGAGCCGACATTTTCATATGAGACAAGCTCGACGTCAGCGGTCTTGAGCATTGCATCCGCGCCGCCGATGGCCGGTACCATTCCGAGTGTTTCAATGAGACCCAGGGCCTCTTCGCCGTAATACCTCAAACTGTTCTCCCCATAACTAGAGTAGTGGTCCGGATGCGGGTTGCTCCTCGGCGCCGGGATGGCGATGGGGGCTGAACCTTTTTCATCCTCACAAGGGCATGCTAGCCCTTCCCGTATGAGGGAAAGTCAACACTCTTCGGATTCTTTAGCTAATATTTATGACAATAGCCCATAATCATTCATCTTCTTTGAACAGAGCGCAAAGCATGAGCGCGAACTCCCCAGTCGTGGCCAGGCAGGGGCAAACCAACTGGAAATTAGCTAACAAACATTATTTACTGACATTAATTGTTTTGGCTGATTCGAAATGCAGGGCAGCGGAAACATTGCCCTAGGGGGAAGGATTGGGTCGGCAACTCACAAGACGAGAACCGGAACTCGCGGAGCTCTCCCGGACTGTCCAATCATTGCAAAAGAAATGAAGTGAAGTCGGGCCAACTTGCCCAGGAGGCGAGAACGCCGCAACCGCCGGGAAAGCGGAAGATCTCCCGCGTGCTGCTTGAGGACTATGCTCCCGGATTATCCCAAATGAAAAAGGTCATCCCCTGAAAGGAACAACCTCATTATCTCGCTGCGGCAGAGATGGGGAAAGTTGACTCACGCCCACCCTTGTACGATTTTCAGCAACAAGCTGTCAGATGGACAAATGGGACACAACGCCCGGGTGTACCGACGCGCGTGGAAGCTCCCACCAAGTTCGCTCTTCCATATACTATTAAGACATGGGGCCGCTCAAAAGTTCACAGCGGAAGAAATATCGTAGCGGCCCGCTACTCCACAAGATTGACGCCTGCCCGTTTGGCAACGCCGCGTACATGACGCTCCATGGCCTGATGCGCCTCTACAGGACGGCGCTCCCGGATATATTCCATAATCCGTTCGTGCTCGCGTACGGTCTCCTGCACACTCTCGTCAAAGGAGAGCGGCAGGGTCTGACTCTCGAAAAACAGGCCCAGAAACGGGGTGATGGCCTCGGTGAAGAAGCGGTTGTTCGCAGCCTCGATCATCTGCGAGTGAAAAGTGAAGTCCAGCCGGGAGAACTCCTTCAGGTCCCGATTTTCGAGAGCCCTGTACATTCCGGCCACCACCACGCCCATGTCCTCCACCTGGGCCGAAGTCGCGTTGACCGCAACCAGACCGGCTATGGCCGGTTCCACGGCGTGGCGGAACTGGTACATCTGGGATTCGCGGCCGGAGAGCGCGGACGAGGCCTGAATCTTCACACTCGAAGGCAGCCCCGGGGCCGAACCCTGACTGGGGCCGCCCAGAAAGACGCCCTTGGCAGGCTGGATGACCAGCCGCCCCCTGGCCTCCAGGGAAACCAGCGCCTCACGAATGGTAGGACGGCTGAATCCAAGCTCCTCAGCCAGTGTCCGCTGGGAAGGCAGTCTCTGGCCATCCGCCCAGCCGTTCTGCCGAATCAATGACTCAATACTATATACTGCAGCCTCTGTTCTGGACTGCTTGCGTCCGGCAGTCCCGTCATAATGATTGTGTGTTTTTAGGGGCATACATTCCAACTTGGAGCTAAAAGTTACTGCATACGCAGACTGGTCTTACCAGTTCGATTTTTTCTATTCACATGCTTTTTTGCATTTTGTCCAGAAGTATTTTTTAACTACACTTTTGTGGCATATTGCCTATTTTTTGATAATTTTGTTATTTTTAATTTTTTTCTAAGCTAGTTTTCATTCTCAATTGACAATTAGATTAAAATGGTCCATCTAGAAACCGGTCATACCGGACAGCCACTCGTGGTCAGGGCGGTCAGCCAAAAGACAACTGGAGATATGCGGTGAACGTCACCCCTGCCAGGGAAGAACGGAAGCCCCACATCGGGCGGAATGCGAGAGAAACCAAGCGTTCCAACATCCGCGACAAACGAAAGGCAAACCATAGTACCAGCGGCGGACTGAAATGAGCAGCATCGGAAAAGTGGAATTGTCGGCACTGGCCAAATATTACGGCCCCGTCGAAGCGTTACGCGACATAGAGTTGACCATCGAGGCTGGAGAATACTGCTGCCTGCTCGGACCGAGCGGATGCGGCAAAAGCACGGCTGTACGCATGATCTCCGGGCATGAGGAGGTCACGCAAGGCGACATCCTGCTGGACGGGCGCAACATCACCAATGCGCCGCCTGCAAAGCGAAAGACCGCGCTGATGTTCCAGAACTATGCCCTGTTCCCCCACCTCTCCTGCGTGGACAACGTCGCCTTCAGCCTGAAAATTGCGGGCGAGTCCAAGAAGGCCCGCCGCAGTCAGGCCATGGAACTACTGGAACTGGTGCACATGGCTGAATATGCGGCCGCGCTGCCCGACCAGCTTTCCGGCGGGCAGCAGCAGCGGGTGGCCCTTGCCCGAGCCCTCATCACCAAGCCTTCGGTCATCCTGCTCGACGAACCCCTCTCGGCGCTGGACCCGTTCCTCCGCGTGCAGATGCGCAAGGAGCTGCGGAACATCCAGAAGGAGCTGGACATGACATTCATCCATGTCACCCACTCCCAGGAAGAGGCCTTCGCCCTGGCGGACAAGGTGGTGGTCATGTCCAAGGGCACCATTCAGCAGATCGCGACGCCCCGCCAGGTCTTCGAGACGCCGAACACCCCCTTCGTTGCCGGATTCATCGGCGGCCACAACATCTTTTCAGCACATTTCGAACCCCTTTCCGGGAACGGATACACGGTGACCATGGATGGCGCCGCCGCTTGCACGTGCGGTTCGCAGCAGCACCTCGAGCAGGCAGGCACCTACGGTTTCTCCGTGCGGGCGGACCACATCCGCCTCGAGGAGGAAGCTTCCGGCCTCGACATGAGCATGCCTGCCACCGTGGTTTTGACCGAATACCAGGGAAGCCACGTCATTGTGCATTGCGAAATCGACAGCGGCGATATTGTACAGGTCAATATCGCCGACGACAGATATTTTGCGACTCGCCCAGAACCGGGACAGAAAGTCTCTCTCGGCTGGGCCTGCCGCGACATGAATGTATTTCCCCCTAATAGGGGCACTGCCAAAAACTAGTAACCTAGAGGAGAGAGAGCCATGGGTAAAGACGAGGCAAAGAAAACCGGCAAGATGAGTCGCAGGAAATTTTTGGGAACCGCTGCAGCAGCCACCGCTGCCGTCGCAGCGGCACCGGTCATCACCGGTTTCCCCACCGTGTGGGCCCAGAACATCAAGAACATCAAACTGCGCCAGTTCGGCACGGGCACCGCGAGCGTCAACGCCATCGCGGACAAGGTCAAGGAAGAGCTCGGCTTCACCATCGAGATGACCGCCCTGGACTCCGACGCGGTCGTGCAGCGCGCGGTCACCCAGCCCAAGTCCTACGACATCGCGGACATTGAATACTGGGTCTGCAAAAAAGTGTATCCCAGCGGCTGCATCCAGCCCATGGATACCTCCCGCATCAAGCTCTACGACAAGATTTCCCCCCTGTTTAAAAACGGCAAGTTGACCCCCGACTCCAAGATCGCGCAGGGAACCGCCCCGCACACGGTCGGCTTCGTCGAACACAAGGACGACACGAAGTTTTCCAAGAACGAAACCAAGTGGATGACCCTTATCCCGACCATTTACAATGCCGACACCCTCGGCATCCGTCCCGACCTGGTCGGCCGCGAGATCAAGAACTGGCGTGACATCATGGACCCCGCGTTCAAGGGCAAAACCTCCATCCTGAACATTCCGGCCATCGGCATCATGGACGCCGCCATGATCTGCGAGTCCATGGGCGTCATCAAGTACGGCGACAAGGGCAACATGACCCGCGACGAGATCGACAAGACCATCGAGGTCCTCAAGAAGGCCAAGAAGGACGGCCAGTTCCGCGCCTTCTGGAAGTCCTTTGACGAGTCCGTCAACCTCATGTCCTCCGGCGAAGTCGTCATCCAGTCCATGTGGTCCCCGGCAGTCGCCGCAGTCCGCGCCAAGGGCATCCCCTGCAAGTACCAGCCGCTGGAAGAAGGCTACCGCGCCTGGGGCGGCGGCCTGGGCATCGCCCGCCACCTGTCCGGCCTGGAGCTGGACGCCGCCTACGAGTACTTCAACTGGTACATCTCCGGCTGGGCCGGCGCCTACCTCAACCGCCAGGGCTACTACAGCGCGGCCCCCGAGACCTCCAAGCAGTACATGTCGGACGACGAATGGGGCTACTGGATCGAGGGCAAGGCCGCCAAGAAGGACATCGTCAGCCCCGAAGGCGTTGTCATGGAAAAGGCCGGTGCCATCCGCGACGGTGGTTCCTACAACGAGCGCATGGGCCACGTGGCCTGCTGGAACTCGGTCATGGACGAGAACAAGTACATGATCCGCAAGTGGAACGAATTCATCGCCTCCTAACCTAACCTCGAGAGGCTCCCCGGAAAACGGGGAGCCTCGTCCCAAAGGTCCCATCCCATGGAAAACGCCAAAAGCGCATATCTCCAGGCTCTCCCGCTCTTCATGATCATGCTGATCTTCCTGGTCATCCCGACCATCATGATCGTGATCGTCAGTTTCTGGGACTACAACGCCTTTTCCGTCATCCCCGATTTCATCTGGGACAACTACGATTTTCTGCTGACATCGTCCGTAACATGGCAGGCCTACGCCAAGACCCTGTTCTACGCCGTAACCTCATGGGCGCTGACGCTGCTCATAGGCTTCACCGCAGCCCACTACATGGCCTTTCATCTCCGCACCACCAAGTCGCAGACCATCTGCTTCCTGCTGGCCACGGTGCCCTTCCTCACCTCGAACATCATCCGCATGATTTCCTGGATTCCCCTGCTCGGCCGCAACGGACTGGTCAACCAGACGCTCCAGGCCGTCGGGCTGACCGATCACCCGTTGGAATTTCTTCTCTACAGCGACTTTTCCGTGGTCCTGGCCTTTGTCCACCTCTACACCCTGTTCATGGTGGTGCCCATCTTCAACTCCATGATGCGCATCGACCGCAAGCTGGTCGAAGCGGCCATCGACGCAGGTGCGACACCCTGGCAGGTCATCACCCAGGTGATCATCCCCCTGTCCAAGTCCGGCATCACCATCGGCACCATCTTCGTGTTCACCCTGGTCATGGGAGACTTCATCACGGTCCGGCTCATGAGCGGCGGACTGAGCGCCTCGGTTGGGCTGCTCATCTACAACGAGATCAGCCTGCTGCAGTATCCCGCAGCGGCAGCGGGCGCCGTGACCCTGCTGGCCACGGTCCTGATAATGCTCGCCATCCTCTTCAGATTCGCCAACATCCGCAAGGATCTCTAGGAGCCCGCCATGCAGAACTCGACCAAGCGCCCGATGAGCTTCTACTTCCTGACCGCCTTCTTCGCCCTGTTCATTCTCTTTCTGTACGGGCCTACGCTGACCATCGGCATCCTCTCGTTCCAGGGTCCGTCCGGCGGCCTGACCTTTCCCATGAACGGCGTATCACTGCACTGGTACTACAAGCTGTTCGAACAGCAGGCCGTGGGCGACTTCGGCGGCTCCCTGACCCGCTCGCTCCTGCTGGCCCTGGCGGTAATGGTCACCACCGTGGTCATCTCCCTTTCGGCGGGCATGGCCTTCCGCAAGAAGTTCAAGGGAAGCGGCGTGCTCTTCTACCTGACCATCGTCAGCCTGATCATCCCGTCCATCCTCATCAGCCTCGGTATCGGCCTGCTCTTCAACCAGGTCGGGATCGAGCCCACCTGGTACGGCTCGGCCTTCGGCGCACACCTGACCTGGACCCTGCCCTTCGGCCTGCTGATCATGTTCGCGGTGTTCAACCGGTTCGACAAGTCCTACGAGGCGGCGGCCAGGGACATGTGCGCCACGCCGTTCCAGACCCTGCGCTACGTGGTGGTTCCGCTCATCCTGCCCAGCCTGGTCGGCGTGGGCCTGTTCGGCTTCACCCTCTCCTACGACGAGTTTGCGCGTACCATCATGACCTCGGGGTCGCAGAACACCTTGCCGCTTGAGATCTTCGGCATGACCACCAACGTGACCACGCCCGTGCTCTATGCCCTGGGGACTCTGACCACCTTCATTTCCTTTGTAGTCATCGTCGGCACCCTGTTCATCCTCCACATGCTCAAACGACGCCGCAACCGCGCCGCCATCGGAAAATAGCCTCATGCGCATCCTGATCATCAATCCCAACTCCAGCGCGCCCATGACCCGCTCCATCGAGGAGACCGCCCGCAGGGTCTGCTCGTCCGGGACCGACATCACCGCAGCCTGCCCGCCAGACAGCCCTCTCTCCATCGAGGGGCACTCGGACGGCGCGCTGGCCGCGTATCACATGCTCCGGCTGACGGACCAAAGCGATCCGGCCGACGGATACGTGGTCGCCTGCTTCGATGACACGGGCGTTGACGCCCTGCGAGAAAGGTTGGCTGGCCCCGTCCTGGGCATTGGCGAGGCGGCCATGCACGCCGCCACCATGCTCGCCTGCCGTTTCTCGGTCCTGACCACCCTCGAGCGGTCTGTCCCCATTATCGAAGACAATGCGGCCAGGTACGGATTGGGCATCCGGTGCCGGGGCGTACACGCGTCCGACCTCCCGGTTCTGGCCTTGGAGGAATCCGGCGACGACAGCGCATTTTCCATTATCCGCGAGGCCGCGACCCGCATCCTGAAGAAGGACCGCAGCGACGCTCTGGTGCTCGGCTGCGGAGGAATGACCCACTTCGCGGAACGGCTTGGCAATGAACTCGGCGTCCCGGTGGTGGACGGCGTGTCCACGGCGGTCAGGTTCGTGGAGTCGCTGATCGGGCTCAACCTCGGGACGAGCAAGGCCGGAGGCTACGCATACCCCCGTGAAAAGACCTCCCCCATTTCCAAGGAAGACAGCCATGCATGATCTCGTTTTGGTAAACGCCCGGCTGGTGACCGAGGAGACTGTCCGCGACGCCACGGTCGGCATCACCGATGGCCGCATCGCCCGTATAGCTCCGCCCGAAGAATCCCTTGAAGGAACCCGAAGCCTGGACTGCTCCGGGAAGCTCGTGCTGCCGGGCTTCATCGACCTGCATGTCCACTTCAACGAGCCGGGCCTGACCCGTCGCGAAGACTATTTCACGGGCTCGTCCGGCGCGGCGGCAGGCGGCATCACCCTTTTTGCGGACATGCCCCTCTCCAATGCGCCGTACACCCTCACGGAAGCGGACGTGCACGACAAGATCGCCAGGGCGCAACGCTCTTCGGTCGTTGATTTCGCCATCTGGGGCGGTTTTGTCGAAGACAACGTCAACGAGATGGCCCCCATGGCAAACGCCGGAGCATACGGCTTCAAGATGTTCACCTGCGACGCAGGCGACGGCTTTCCCACACCCGCGCCCGAGACCATGCGGCGGGGTTTCTCCGAAGCCGGAGAACTCGGCGTGTTCATCGGCGCACACTGCGAAGACCAGGCGGCAATGGACCGTAACGCCCTGCGTTGCCCGCCCGGCATGGAAGAAATCGACCGATTCCTGGCCATCCACGACCCGGAAACGGAGCTGTCCGCAGTCCGGTTCGCCCTGGGTCTGGCCGAACGGACCGGAGCGCACCTCCACATCTGCCATGCGAGCCTGCCCGAAACCGTGGACCTCGTGACCGAGGCACGGCGACACGGCGTTGCCGCCAGCGTGGAGACCTGCCCACAATACCTGCTCTGCACCGAAGAAGACCTGCACCGCATCCGGGGTCCGCTCAAGTGCACCCCGCCGGTGCGCAACCGTGACTCGGTGGAAGGGCTGTGGCAACGGGTGTTCGACGGTGCCGTGGACTTTCTGGGCACAGACCATTCCCCCGCCGAAGTAGAAGAGAAGCACCAAAGTTCCTTCAACGCCTGCTGGGGTGGCATCAACGGCGTCCAATACCTTTTCCCCCTGTTGCACACGGAGGGAGTCGTCCGGCGCGGAATGGACATCCGCCAATTGGTTCGGCTCTACAGCTCGGAGCCGGCCCGATTCATCGGGCACTACCCGAACAGGGGAACCCTGGCGGAAGGCAGCGAGGCCAGCTTCGTCCTCTTCGACCCGGAAGCCCAATGGACCATCCGGGCGGAGAAACAGCTCACCAAGCACCGACAGACACCATACGACGGCATGCGTTGTACGGGCCGCATCGAACAGACCTGGCTCCGAGGCGAGCCCGTCTGCGTCTACGATGACGACACCGGAGGACACAGGCTCTCGGGCCGGAAAGGAGCCGGGAAGCTCGTCACCCCCGTGAACAATAAAGGGCAAAAAAAATGAACACGATACACACCAACCCCGAGCGGCTGGAGCGGTTTCTGACGGAGATCGCGGCTTTCGGGGCCACGGCCAACGGCGGGGTGACCCGTTTGGCATTGAGCGACGAGGACCGCGACGCTCGGGACCGGCTCAGGGAGTGGTTTGAGGAGGCCGGGTGCGAAACCCGGATCGACCGCATGGGCAACATGTTTTTCATTCGGCCGGGAAGGAACCGCGCCCTGGCGCCGGTCATGACCGGGTCCCATTGCGACTCGCAGCCGCAGGGGGGGCGTTTCGACGGCATCCTCGGCATCATCGGCGGGCTGGAGGCGGTCTGCGCCCTGAATGATGCGGGCGTGACCCTGGAGCGGGACCTCATCGTGGTCAACTGGACCAACGAGGAAGGCAGCCGCTTCACTCCCGGCACTACGGGCTCGGGCGTGTTCGCGGGCAAGCTGGACCGCGAGGCCATGTACGGCCTGACCGACCGTGACGGCCTGACCTTCGGGGCGGAGCTGGAGCGCATCGGCTACAAGGGCGGGGACGACTTCGACCCGAGGCCGTTGCACGCCAATTTCGAATACCACATCGAGCAGGGACCGGTGCTGGAGCGCCGGGGCAGGACCATCGGCGTGCCCAAGGGCATCGTCTGCCTGCGCTGGTACGACGTGGAGATCCAGGGCGTGCCCAACCACGCCGGGCCCACGCCCATGGACGAGCGTCAGGACGCCATCTACGCATTCTCGCGCATGGCCGGGCGGGTTTTCGACATCGGTCTGGCCTCGGACGGCGTGGTCGCCACCGTGGGCGAGGTGCACCCCTCCCCCAACTCGCGCAACGTCATCGCGGGCCACGTCCATTTCACCATCGACATCCGGGGCTGGGACGAGGCCGAGACCGACCGCGTCTGCGAGGAGATCGAGGCGGCCATCAGGGCCAATGCCGAGGCCACGGGCTGCACCGTGGAGATCCGCCAGACCTGGGCCGTGGAGCGCGCACCGTTCCACCCGGAGCTGGTCTCCCTGATCCACCAGGTCGCCGGGGAGCTGGATCTGCCCGCGCTGGACATGGTTTCCGGGGCGTCCCACGACACCGTGTACATCAACCAGTTCGCGCCCAGCGCCATGATCTTCGTGCCCAGCATCGGCGGCCGCAGTCACGCCGAGGTCGAGGAGACCTCCTGGGCCGACTGCGCCGCAGGGGCCGATGTGCTCCTCAACTGCATCCTCAAGACCGCCAACGATCCCGAGAGCGTGACCTACGCCGCTCCGGAGTAAACGACACAATACAGATAAAGAAGGATAGAACATGAGCGAAATCGAATTCGAGAAAATCTACCGTGACGAGGACGTGGACCTGAGCATCCTGGAAGGCAAGACCATCGCCGTCATCGGCTACGGCAGCCAGGGCCGCGCCCAGTCCATGAACATGCGCGAGTCCGGCATGAACATCATCGTCGGCGCGGGCGACCGCACCCGCCACTCCAGCTGGGACAAGGCCGAGGCCGACGGCTTCACGGTCTATCCCATCGAGGAAGCCGTGGAAAAGGCGGACATCGTCCACATCCTGCTCCAGGACCCGGCCCAGCCCTCGGTCTACTACGAGTCCATCCACGGCCACCTCAAGCCCGGCCAGACCCTGAGTTTCGCCCATGGCTTCGCCGTGCTCTACGGCACCATCAAGCCGCCCAAGGACATCGACGTGGTCCTGTTCGTGCCCAACGGCCCCGGCCCGGTCACCCGCCAGAAGTTCAAGGACGGCTCCGGCATCTGGGGCTGTGTCAGCGTGGACCAGGACGTCAGCGGCAACGCCCGTGAGACCGCCCTGGCCATCTCCAAGGCCGTGGGCTCCACCCGTGTCGGCGTGGTGGACATGACCTTTCAGCACGAAACCGAGGGCGACAACTACGAGGAGCAGGTGCTGTACGGCGGAACCATCCACCTGATGCGCACCATGTACAACATCATGGTCAAGAACGGGTACCCCCGCTCCTTTGCCTACGCCAAGGCGATCCGCTCCATCCGCTCCATCATCGACGATATCGACGCCGTGGGCATCGAGGCGTATCTTACCTCCCGGGCGAGCCGAACCTGCGAGTTCGCGGTGCGCCACAGCGGCCCCCGCGTCATCAACGAGGAGGCCATGCAGGAGATCTTCGAGGAAACCGAGCGCGGCATCTTCGCCCGCAACTGGCTCCAGGAGTTCTCCCTGGGCATGCCGACCCTGAACCGCATGCGCCGCACCTGGGCCGACTCCGACATGGAGCAGACCGGCGAAATCTGGCGCGAGAAGTTCGGCAAATAGCAGACTATCCTGGCGGCAGGGGGAAACGACCTCCCCCCTGCCGCCGGCCCATCAAGCAGGCCGACGAATGATACCACGAGGTATTGCATGCCTTATCCCGAAGGATTCCTGAAAAACCGGTCCTCGTACGAGCCCGGAAAATATGCCGTCATCACCACCGAGGGGCGCGTCATCAACGTGGTCCCCGGCATCACGGGCTGCGCCCTGTCCATCCTGGCCTCGCCCAAGCTCGGGGCCAACTTCGTGCAGATGGTCGGCACGGTCTCCACCGAGGGCCGGACGACCATGCCCTACGGCCAGGCCGAAAACATAGAGACGCTCCTCTTCGTCATGGACGGCGAGGGCTCCCTGGACGTCACCGTGGACGGCCAAACCGAGACCCTGACCGCGGGCGGCTACATCTACTCCCCGCCCGGCAAGGGGATCGACTTCGCCTCAAAGGGCGACGCCCCGGTCACCATCCTCCTTTACAAGCAGCGTTTCATCCCCCACCCCGACCCGGCCATGAAACAGCCCTGGGTGGTCTGCGGCTCCATCCGCAAAATCGAGGAGAGCCACTACGACCAGATGGAGAACGTCTTCGTCCGCGACCTGCTGCCGGTTGACGAGGCCTTTGACATGAACTTCCACACCCTCGCCTTCCTGCCCGGCGGCTGCCATCCCTTCGTGGAGACCCACGTCCAGGAGCACGGCATGTACGTCTACCAGGGCCAGGGCCTCTACCTCCTCGACGAGGCCTGGCTGCCCGTCGAGTCCGGCGATTTCATCTGGATCGCCCCCTTCTGCAAGCAGGCCTGCTACGGCACCGGCCTGGAACGCATGGAGTATATCTACTCCAAGGACTGCCACCGCGACGAAGCGATCTAGTCCAGCCTGAAACGACCGCCCCCGCCGCGCCCGAAGACTCGTGCGCGGCGGGGGCGGTTTTTCTTTGGCGAATAACCCGGCCCTGAGTTCGTCCTGGTCTGTCAACGAAACGAGCGAAAGCCCGCGTCATGAATTTCAACCTATTGATCACATGCGCCCCAGCCTTTACCATGCTCCCTGGGTCACGGCCCGGGCTGAACGCACGATTCTCTCTAATTCTTGCCTATTTCTTCAGCTCGGATGTTTTCCTGTTGAATTAGGGGAAGGAATGAGGTCCACATTACTTTGTAGGTAACAAAGATGACCAAACGCCTATTCTATCAACTTTGCTCAACCATCTTATGCCAGTAGCTTAAAATATTGTTGAGCCGGCACTTTGTCATCTGCGATTTTTTCAAGAACGTCATGTATGTAAGGCGTAGACCGAGGCTGTACGATTGCCGAATCCGCGTCACACAATGACCGGACCCACAGCACTTCGCCGGTGATCAGTTGCCGTTTGGCCACGATCCCGGATATACGATAGAAGCAAGTAAACCACCAAAGAAGGAAGGGGTAGACTCATGGCAAAGACACAAGTCTTCTTTACTGATTTTCGGACCAAGGCCTTTGGCGACGGCCTTCCGACCAAATTGAAAAAAATGATAAAGAAGGCGGGGCTCGGCGACATCGAGCTGGAAGGCCGGTTCGCCGCCATCAAGCTGCACTTCGGTGAGCTCGGCAACATCAGCTACCTGCGTCCCAACTACGCCAAGGCCGTGGCGGACGTGGTCAAGGAGCTCGGCGGCAAGCCCTTCCTGACCGACTGCAACACCATGTATCCCGGCAAGCGGAAGAACGCCCTGGAGCACCTGGAGTGCGCCTGGGAAAACGGCTTCACCCCGCTGACCGTTGGCTGTCCGATCCTGATCGGCGACGGCCTCAAGGGCACGGATGATGTCGCTGTTCCCGTACAGGGCGGCGAATACGTAAAGGAAGCCAAGATCGGCCGGGCCGTCATGGACGCTGACGTGTTCATCAGCCTGACCCACTTCAAGGGCCACGAGGTAACCGGCTTCGGCGGGGCCATCAAGAACATCGGCATGGGCTGCGGCTCTCGCGCGGGCAAGGCCGAGCAGCACAGCGACAGCAAGGCGACCATCAACCCCGAGCTGTGCAAGGGGTGCCGCTCCTGCCTCAAGGAGTGCGCCAACAACGCTCTGGACTTCGATGAGGAAGCCAACAAGGCGAGCGTGAACCAGGATAACTGTGTGGGCTGCGGGCGTTGCCTCGGCGCCTGCAACTTTGACGCGATCTCCTTCGGCTTCGACGCGGCGGTCAAGTCACTGAACTGCCGCATGGCGGAATACACCAAGGCCGTTGTGGACGGGCGTCCGCACTTCCACATTTCGCTGGTCGTGGACGTCTCCCCCAACTGCGACTGTCACGGAGAAAACGACGTGCCCATCCTGCCAAACCTCGGCATGTTCGCGTCCTTCGACCCGCTGGCACTGGACCAGGCCTGCGCTGACGCCTGCCTCGCGGCCACCCCGCTTCCGGGCAGCCAGTTGGCTGAAAACATGGCGAAACCGGATTTCAAGGATCATCACGACCACTTCTGCAACTCCACGCCCGAGTCGGAGTGGCAGACCTGCCTGGCTCACGCCGAAAAGATCGGCCTGGGCTCCAGGGAATACGAACTGGTCGTGGTCAAGTAGGCAGAGCAAGCTTTCAGGCCATGGCGTGCGGACCGTTAGCGCTCGCCGGTGGCTGGAAGCCGCTCCGTATAGCCGCTGAATGGAAACGATGGCCCGGACTTGGTCCGGGCCATCTCCTTTTGGTTCAAACAGATACGTTGGGCTACGGCCTGCTGGAGGGCTCTTCACTGTAAAAGTGATCTTCCTACCCGGCCGCAAGGAATGGTTGTGCGATGAAATACAGCCCAAGAAGGCCGATCAGACCACCTGCCAGGCGGCGAAACACTACCCCACCTCGCTGCCATGCCGAATTGGCGAGCAGTTTTTTGACCATGGCGGCGGAACTGCCCGCCACGGCAATGGGGATGCAGTGCCCCATGCCGAAAAGCACGATGAAGAGAACGCCTGTGAGAACTTTCTCCTGTACCGTTATGATGGCGAGAATCGGGGCGATAAAACCAAAAGTGCATGATCCCGACAGGATTCCATAGGCAAGCCCAAGGACAAAAGCGCCGGGTATTCCTTTCACTTTCAGCTTTGCCATCAACCCGCCGGATATGGAGCATTTGGATACGCCAAGCATATCCAGGGCGACCCACAGGAGAATCAACCCCACAACAATGGTCCAGTAAGACCCCACGTCACCGAGCATGCGGCCCAGCAGTGAACAAATCACGCCAATGGCGGCAATGGTGATAAACAGACCTGTGGTAAAGAGAATTGCGTACATCGAGGCTTGTCTTCCCTCGATGATCTTGTCCTGCCCCGCCACATAGCCGACGATGAGCGGGATGGAAGCCAGATGGCAGGGGCTGAACAGAACGCTGACCATGCCCCACAGGAAGCATCCCAACGCACCGAGCAGCGCCCCGCCTGTCATCCACTGATTGATAAGGATGAATATCTGATCCATACAAGATTACTTTACGCCAAGTTCGACCAGTTTCGCCACGAGGCTCTCCTTATCCAGAAAGCCCGTGTGCCGATACTGCTCCTTGCCTTGAGCATCGTAGAAGATCTGCGTGGGGATAGTGTTAACACCATACTTGGCAGCCTGCTCCCGGTGCTCCCAGACGTCGATGAATGCTATTGCGGCCCGGCCCTCATACTCTTCGGACAACTCTTCGATGATGGGCATCATCATCCTGCAAGGGATGCAGGAATGGGCACCGATTTCCACCATGGTGACCATCCCCTTAATCGGCAGATTTTGGGGAGCGCCAGAAATCAAATCCGATGAGGAGACAGATGGCTTCGCTTCCTGCGCCATGCAGGAGGTTGCCGCGAGGGCCATGCTCACCAGGAACAGGCAGCAGACAAAGACCGCAATCTTTTTAGCCATGTATCTATCCTTTGATGCGCTTAGTCGCTTCTGCGACAACGGCATTGATAAGCTCCGGCGAAACCGGGGATTCACCTTTCTTCAGCCCCATCGCCTGCAGTTCGACATGTTCGAATTCCGAAAGACCGGCTTCCTCCAACGTCTTGCTGGCACAGTTCAGGGGACAGCCGTCAATGACGACAATCTGGTCCGCAGCCTCGGTGCTTTTGACGATACCCGAGACCCGGCCACCGATTCCGGCCAGACAGAACATCTTTACCTTACCCTGACGTGACAACTCCCTGGCAGCCTGGTCTGCCACCTCTCCGACATCTGCGGCTCCGGAACAGGAAAACACGAACTTCGGGGCTGCGCCACAGGAACAACTGCAATTGGACATGAGAAGATCTCCTTGTGTGTGATTATTACTTGAACCAGTTGAATTGTATTTTTGCTTGGGAACTCGCCTACGACTTTGACTTCACCGTCACTGACAACAGCCGGGGCCGGAAAGCCTCCTAACGGAAATGAAAAACTGAACTGCGGAGCCCAGATGGCATTCGGACGATCGACCACACGCAACCTGCGTCATGATCACCTTGTCCGTGTTGCCTTGTTGATGCGCAGCCCTCTGCATTGCCTCTCACTCGGTATTGTTAGGATGGTATATCCACAGATCCCATCATTTGGCTTTTTAGCCAAATGTATGCGAAAAAAAATATTAACTTCCGCCAGCCTCGATCACAAATTCACTCTATTTAAAAAGCCTTCATCATCCTGGGTGTTAAATAGATCATGCGCTTGATTTCGCCACGTCCCTCTTCACCCAATACGGCATTTTGCAGGACAGCCCAATGTGTGGAAACTGTATATGTCACATCCGGCATACGTCCGAACGCTTCAGCGACAATGCTCCCCGCGCGTTAGCTTATCCATCCTCAGAAGCCTTGATGCACGGGCCATTGACTTCATCACCATAGCGCGATCTCCCAATGTCGGGGGACGATTATTTCTACATGCTCTCTCGGCTTATCATTTGGCAATAATGCCAAGTAGCTGGGGAGTCAAGCTCGCGTATGATCCTTTTCCGGCTTCCTTGATCCCCCTCAGCAGCCAGCTGTTCCCTGATGGTCGGCATATTCCGCACATACGTCGGCTGGAGATCGGGCCAGTATAACACTCAATGGTTGTTCTCGGACCACCTGTACCTCTAGACGCCAAACCAACGGGAAAGATATTCACACCGTTAACGCGATCACCTTCAGCGATGCCGGTTTTCCCCCGGCCTGCGGGGCATCACCAGACGAACCGCGCCGAGCAGCACGACGGTCAGGATAGCCAGATTTACAGTCATGGAACAGGCCAGCCCCGCCAAAGGCCCGTTGCCTGCGGCGACCATGTCCCAGGCCGCCAGCGGCGGTTGCGTGATCATCGAGAATAGTTCAACCAGATTCATGGGTCGCTCCTTGCCGTTACCCGCAGAGGGGAAGTCCTCTACGGCGAACTTATATGGGGACTATAGGCCAAGACGCCATGCAGGAGTAGATGGATCCTGCAGAATTATTGCTCGATTCTCCAAAACATTAGCCGAAATCATGCCCACAAGAAGAAATTCATGCCCGATTATCCCGTGACCAACTGAAAATGCGACCCATGACAGCCCCTGACACATCGCCGCGTAACCAACGTGACCAATGGACTTTCCCGCAATGGAAGCCACCTGCTGTTTTTTTGCTTGCCTGTCAGCCAGCCGACAGACGGGTCGGTGCCTCTCTCCTATAGGAATTGAGAGTGACCCGAAAAATACAGTTGGCCATCAGGCGGCCGATTCGACCGGGGCGCGGCAGCAATCTGAAAGAATCAGGAGAAAAGCCATGAGCAACAGCACGCAATCCGCAGGCCTTGCGACAGAGGACTGCGGCCTCTCTACTATAGCAGCCCAGGTGAGCACTGACTCCTGGGGCACCCTGAGCGAATCCATGGGCGTCTTTTTCAAATCGCTCAAGCTCGGGAGGGTTCGCGGCATAGTCGGCATAGTCGGCTCCGCGAGTTCCGACGGCCAGGACGGTGCCGGGCAGACGCAATTAATTCAAGAACTGGTCAGTCGCGACATCCTGGTAACCCTTTTCGGCTATGAAGCCGGAGGATTGAACCGGGCGAAATCAGACTTCTCCCAACATGCCGACGAAGGTCTTGCGGAATTGTGCGATTTTATCGGGATAACGCCGGTGCTGTACATGGATGGGGCAGAGACAGAGGCTGCGCCACACGACTTCCTCAACAAGCTCGCACAGCTTGCCGGGGTGGACGCCTCCGATCTCCCCACCGCCACCATAGTACCGGGCCGGAGCCGGGATACCCGGGGCTTGGGCGAACGTTTTACCCAGGAAGACGATCCGGCCGCTACTGCGGATCGAGTCGATCTGCACATCCACGATAAGCGCATCGGGGTCCAGTGGTGTGACCGCTGCGGCGGGCGCTTCTCTCCCTTTTCCTAGGCACAGGGAGGAGGCCCCGGGATCACGGGGAGCGTGAGTCCCCGGCGGATTCCAGAGCGGCCACATCCGGGATGAAAAACCTGCCCCGTTCAAGTCGCTCGATCAGCCCTTTCTGGATAAGTTCGTTCAGGAACTTGGATACGGTCTGCCGTGTGGAACCGACCAGGAGCGCCAGTTGCTCCACCGAGAGATCGATTTTGACGACCACTCCCCCGCCTTCCGCAGGGGCTCCGTGCCGCCTGGCCTCGTCCGCCAGAAGGCCGATGAGTCGGCTGTTGACGTCCTTGAATGCCAGGCCTTCGATAATGGCGAAGGAATTCTTGAGCATGCTGCCCAGGATTCCGACCATGGCCTTGGCGACCTCCGGGTCGTCCAGCATCTTCCGCCTGAATGTATCGATATCCGCCGCGAGGACCTCGATCTCCTCCAGGGACTGGACAAAGGCGCGGGTGTGGGTGGAATAGATGTCTCCCTTGGAAAGAATGCCTATGTTGAATTCCTTGTCTTCATATCCGAGGAAAACCCTGGCGCGCCCCCGAGCCACTATGAAGACCTGGTTTTCGGCCTTGTCCGGCTGGCAGATGAAAGCCCCCTTGGGATAGCTGCGCCGTCTCAACGAGGAGTACAAATCAACGAATTCAGGACGCTGAAGATGGTCCAGAAGATTCTCTTCCAAAAATTTCATCATGATATCCTTACCGCCCTTTTGCCCCACGTGCCCGCCAGATTGACAGCCCACGATGTCGGGCACCGCCTCCGGCTGTATAACCAAGCTGTATCTATGAAAAAACAACCGGTCAAATATTCTTGAGCGGAAGGAGCCGCCTTCAACGCAGGCCGTATACTCCCCAATTCACCGGATATCCCTGCCCATTTCACGAAAAAAGGCCTGAAAGGGATCCCTTCCAGGCCTGAATACTTCTGCGGAATACAGTCTGATCGGTCACGCATTGCCGCGAATGCCGCGACGCGGCGAACTGGTCAGCTTTTCAATTTCAGAAAGTCGCCGTCTATGATGAGCAGCTTCACGCCGGTCTCCGTCACCGAACGGTGCGAGCTCAACTCGTCGGAGACGATGTAGGACATCCCCGGTTTCAATACGGAGTTGGGGCCACCCTGCTGTTCATTGACGACCTCGCCCTCCAGGCAATAGACGATGTGTCCCTTTTCACACCAGTGATCCGCCTTGTACCCCTCCGAGTACTCGACGACTCTGACCCTCAGGCCATCGAATTGCATCGTCTGCCAGTAGGCGACGCCGGTTTCGCCCTTGTGCTCCGTCTTCGGGACTTCCGACCAGTCGATAGTCTGAAACGGGATATTCTTTTGACTCATCTCGTCACCTCGGTGTTAATTGTTGCGTGAACAGGATCATGCCAGAAAGGACTACTTTCACAAGTCCTTGCGGACCTCAACGGTGTTGTCGTTCAGGGTCGTGGCTTCACCGATGTCCGAGAGCCGTTCATGGTGCAGGGTGTTCACGAGATTGCCGTTCATGGATCGTCCGCTGTGGAAAACGCCGACCGCGACGACCGCGCCCCGGGCGACCAGGGAACTCACGCGGGCTTCGAAGCGCACCTCTCCCAACTCGTTGAACGCGACTATGGAGTCGCCATCCGCAATGCCACGCGATGCGGCGTCATCCAGGTGCATGACCAATGTCATCGGGCCACGGCCCGCCACCAGATCCTCCCGTTCCAGAAAGGTGGAATTGAGCGTTGCGGAACTCGGGGCGGCGATGAGCCGAAGCGGGTACTCCCCGCCGTGGTTTTCCAGATACTGCGGCATGGGGGTGGCGAGTTCGTCGTTGACGATCATCATTTTCCCGGACGGCGTCTCCCAATCCGTATGGTCCGCAAAGAGGGTGAAGACCTGCCCGCCGGTCCTCAGGCTGTCCAAGGCTTCCTCAGGCAGCTTTAGCAGGTCCGGCTCGGGATGCGCCAACAGTTCTTCCAGCAGCTCCTCATCGGTCCGGTCGAAATGGCTGTCCTTGTAGCCCATGGCCTTGGCGAGCAGACGGAATATCTCCCAATTGCTCTTGCACTCGCCGGGAGCGGAAATGATCTTGCGGGCCGCACCGAAGGAACAATAGCCATAGGAGCCATAGCAGTCGGCCTGCTCCACAGAAAACGTCGCCGGGAGAATGATGTCGGCATACCGCGCCGTGTCGGTCATGAAGCGTTCATGGACAACGGTGAAGAGGTCTGGGTTGAGCAGTCCCCGCACGATCCCCTGCTGGTGGCACACGGTGCTCACCGGATTGCAGGCATAGATGTGCAGGCAGCGTATGGAAGCCTGGCCGTCTTCCCCGGCCAGGGCCGAGGCAAGCTGGTTGATGTTGACCTTGCGTGCCGTATTGGTACGCAGATCCGGCCGGGTTATGCGCGCCATGTCTACGAAAGGACCGCCTCCGGGGCCGCACCCGCACAACCCGCCGCCCGGACGGGCCCACGCGCCTGTGAATGCGGACAGGATGGTGATAAGCCTGACGGTCATGCCGCCGTTTCCATGGCGCGAGTTGCCGCTGCCGAGGATGATGGCCGGGGCCGAGGCGGCCCCGAACTCGCGCGCGAGCTCCACGATGACGCTGGCCGGAACACCGGTGACGCCCTCCGCCCATTCAGGGGTGTACGAGGTCAGCGTCTCCCGGAACGACTCGAACCCTATCGCCTCCTTGAGCAGGAAATCGGTATCCGCCAGTCCCTCTTCGGCCAGCACATGCATCATGGCCAGGGCGAGCGCCCCGTCGGTCCCGGGCTTGATCAGAATCACCTGATCACAATGGGACGCCATGTCCTCGGCATAGGATTCGATAAGCACGACCCGCTTGCCGCTCTTGCGCGCCGCAACGATATCCGCCATGGACTGCAGCCGGGTAGCCTTCATGTTGCTGCCCCAGACAATGTAAAAATCGCTGTCGGCCAACTCCCTCGGGTCAAGGCACCCGGTCTTCCCCATCACCGCCGAATACCCCGCTCCCTTGGCCGATGCGCAGAGCGTCTTGACCAGGGAACAGGCTCCCATCCTGTTGAACAGGGAATCGCCGCAGAAGCGATGAATGAAGCTCATGACCCCGGAGTAATAGAACGGCAGGATCGCGTCGGGCCCGACCTCGTCCAGGGTGCGCTTCCAGCGCGTCGTGATGGTGTCAATCGCCTCGTCCCAGGTAATCGGTTCGAACCGCCCTTCGCCTTTGGCTCCCGTACGTTTCAACGGAGTCAGGATTCGATTCTGGGAATGGATGGATCTCTCATAGTGGTGCATCTTGCGGCAGATCAGCCCGCGAGACTTGGGATCGTCGGCATCGCCCCGCACCTTGACGATGCGGTCGCCCTCGGCCTCAACCAGAAGCCCGCACGTGGTGGGACAATCATACGGACATATGGTCTTGTGCGTTGTCATATCGTTCTCCGAAGGAAAAAATCATTATATAGAAGGGGATAGCACCCGCCGTGACGACGTCAGCAATACGGGCGCACAACCGATGTCGCTTTCAAGGCTTCCGACCTACCATCTGAGTAGGCATTTGTATATTCCGCTGGCGGGATCATGGCCGCAGGATGTTTCAACCAACCGACAGAGTCGTTACGATTTTGCATAACGGCCCAAATATATCGGAGGCCAATCAGCGGGGCTGCATAACCACATTCTCTCTCGCCTTCGTTCCTTCCAGAGTTGCCGTTCCCCGGCAAGGTCAATCAGGACACCCCTCACGCAGGCTTGATTACCGGCTACAGCTATTCCTGGCATACCTCGCTTCCCTGCATCCCTCCTTGCGCCTTCATGGGAAAGGATTTCTCGACATCATGATAACAAGCCGGGAATGTTTACAATCCCTGCTCACACACAGAGCCTTGACAACCCGACGCCACTTCACCTATAAGCTTGATCGGTCAAACATCTATCAACAATCAAACAAAGAGAAGTCAAATGAATAAACAAGACCTCATCATTGCAACCGCCATTCTTCAGGCTCAACTATTGAAAAAAATTGATCAGCATTTATCGGTACATGGCATCAGCTTTTCGGAGTTTCTGGTGATGCATTTTCTCAATGCAGCCCCCCACAAGACAATGAGGCGGATTGATCTGGCCGAGAGCATAGGCCTCAGCGCTTCAGGCGTAACGCGTCTTGTGAACCCGATGGTAAAAAACCACCTGGTCGAAAAGGAAAGCAATCCGAGGGATGCAAGGGTGAGCCTCGTCAAGCTTTCGGAGACCGGAGCCAATCTGTTCAAGGATGCCTCAGCCAGCTTCAAACTGAGTGCCGAATCCATCCTCAAGCCGCTTGATGACAAACAAACCAAGACGCTTGCCGAACTCATCGAAAAGCTGCTGTAGGCAGGAAATACATCACGCTTTTTGATCCGATTCAAAAACAAGGAGAGCACACATGCTTGATCCGACTAAAAAATATCCCATGAGCATGCCGGATGGCACTATAATTCGAACCGTCGTGCACCTGAACCATGTCATCGACCATCCACGAATGGAGATCGGCGATTTCAGCTACTATTCCAATTTCAAGGAGCTGGAAGATTATGCGGCTGAAATAGCGCCCTACCTGTTTCCCCTGAGTCTCGAGAAACTCGTCATCGGCAGGTTTGTTCAAATGGCTCACGGAGTCCGCTTCATTACAAGCACGGCAAACCACAATATGAGTGGTTTTTCCACCTACCCCTTCAATAACTTCATGATGACGTCCGAAACAACCCGGGAAGACATCCAGGCCATGTTCCAGATACCGGGCCGAAAAGGGGATACGGTGGTGGGGAATGATGTTTGGATAGGCATGGATGCCACCATCATGCCCGGTGTCACCATTGGCGACGGAGCGATAATCGGCAGCTGTGCCGTCGTCACCAAGGACGTCGAGCCGTATACCATAGTAGGCGGCAACCCCGCCCAACCGATTCGGAAACGGTTTGATCCGCAGGCAGTTGAAAAACTTCTCGAAATTCGCTGGTGGGATTGGCCCACGGACAAAATAACCGAGAATATCAACGCCATCACCGGAGCGGATATCGGCGCCCTCATGTGCTAACCTACCCTTGGCCTGCGCAGTACGGCCAGCAACACCAAGACCGCTGAACGGCACTCCCCCCAACAGAATAGAAAAGGCCTGACCGTCTTGAAGCACAGCCAGGCTTTCTCTTTGAAAAAAGCATGGGGTCCCATATGCTTTCAAAGACATGGGGGGGGAATACGGCCTTTAACTCAACGGTTTCTTTGCGATTGGTTGTGATCCCAAGTCCTCAGCAAAAAATGACAGAAGACATATCTGCCGAAGTGATTAAGATGAATAATTAAAGCCGAGTGCGTTCACACACACTCGGCTTTGTTACGTGTAACGAGCCAGTCAAATTCAAAAGGAAACAGACGAGCGCGGACCACCCGATCTACAGAATCTCATCAGTCATAAGACCGGGTTAACCTGCTACTAATATAGGACAGTTACAGCTGAAGAAACTCTTTTTGCTTTCTCTACAGCAGCCTCAACGTCGTCAGCAAGGGCCAAAGCAACGCCCAGACGACGGACTCCAGCGCATTCGCCTTTCCCGAAAATTAAAACCTTCGTATCCGCCTCACGGAGCGCAGCATCGACGCCATCAAAGGCGGGCTTGTCAGAGGTGCCATTGGATAAAATCACACTCGAAGCGGCGGCTCCGTATTGACGAATACCCGGAATCGGCAAGCCCAAAACAGCTCTGACATGCAGGGCAAATTCACTTAAATCCTGAGAGATGACAGTCACTAATCCTGTATCGTGAGGGCGAGGGGAAACTTCACTAAAGATAACATCGTCATCTTTGACAAACAGTTCAACACCAAAAAGGCCGCGCCCACCCAGGGCGTCAGTGATCTTGCGCGCATATTCCTGAGCTTTCGCAAGGGCCGCCTCACTCATGGGTTGCGGCTGCCAGGATTCACGGTAATCCCCATTTTCCTGTCGATGCCCAATCGGCTCACAGAACGTTGTTCCATCAATGTGACGCACGGTCAAAAGGGTAATCTCATAATCAAAAGGTACGAATTTTTCGATGATGATGCGCCCTTCACCAGTACGACCGCCAGACTGAGAATAGTCCCAGGCCTTTTGGACATCGGCCTCACTTTTCACAGTGGATTGCCCTTTTCCAGAAGAGCTCATGACAGGCTTGATCACACATGGAATACCGATTTCAGCCACTGCCGCCCGGTATTCTTCTTCCGTATCGGCGAAGCGGTAAGGCGATGTGGTCAGGCCAACCTCCTCGGCGGCAAGACGCCGAATGCCTTCACGATCCATTGTCAGCTTGGTCGCATTGGCAGTAGGGATGACATTGAATCCCTCTTTTTCAAGCTCGACCAAAGTGGACGTCGCAATAGCCTCGATCTCGGGCACAATATAGTCTGGCTTCTCTTCCGTAATAACTCGACGAAGCGCATCACCATCCAACATGGACATGGTATACGAGCGGTGCGCCACCTGCATGGCAGGGGTATCGTCATAGCGGTCAACCACAATGACCTCAACGCCAAGACGCTGCGCTTCAATCACGACTTCCTTGCCAAGTTCGCCACCGCCAAGAAGCATCATTTTCTTTGCTGATGCAGTTTTTGCCGTTCCTAATATTGTCATATTGAATACCTTTGAATTAATTGAAATCACGCTTTACACAGGGAATCTCTATGCCAAATTTCCCCTCAAATTGAAAGGATTTCCCTTTTCGATTTCAGGGTGGAAACGGCTGTCATCGAAGCAGACAGCGGCAGGAGCTTCACCGGTAAGTTGCGGGATGAGCTGCTGAACGGAGAGATTTTCCATTCGTTGAAAAAAGCTCAGATAGCATTCGAGAACTGGCGGCAGGAATACAAGACGACCAGACCTCGCAGCTCGTCTGGATACGAGCCGCCTACGCCAGTCGCGAGGCTACCTCATAGGGGGAGCGAAGCTGGGGAATGGACAACCTCAGCAGGAAGAGTGCAGACCAACAATCTCCAGGGATTGCTGATGTTAGGTGGACCACCGGAAGTGTATCCAAGAAAAATGAGGTCATCCAAAACAATGGATAACCTCTTGAAACTCGTGGTGGAGCTGGAGGGAATTGAACCCACGACCTCTTGGATGCCATACCAGGGTGGCGACAGACTGAGCATGAAACAAGGTTTGACCTTCCATTAACCAACTGTAATACGGTTTTTTATTCACGACATTGCAATATCCTGCGGATTGCCTAACATACCTACAGCCCGTATCGTTTAAAAAACGTCAAGCACTTCCCGTAGAACAAACCGCAGCAGTTAATATACACATACAACGATAATGGAGAGGGAAATGAGAGTAGGCGCAGTTCAATGTAAATCTACAGCAGGTGATATAATCACAAATATCGAACGACATCTGCAATTTATACAAATTGCCGCCAAAAACAATGTAGACTTGTTATTTTTCCCTGAGCTTTCAATCATTGGATATGAACCAAGACTCGCGAAGCCACTTGCCATGACCCTATCTGATCTCGTTCTGGATTCATTGAAAGAGCAAAGCAATCGGCACGATATA